>LFTI01000016.1 GCA_001513285.1 Rikenellaceae bacterium DTU049 | reverse complement strand
ACTTTTTTACAAGCATTATTAGAAGCTACCTTTGTAGCCATTCTACCAATATGGGGCTATATCTTGCAGTATATTCCTTCTATTAATGAATTTTTAATTGGTGTAGTCCCGAGAGATTGGAATCAAATTTATGGTATTTTGATATTTCCAATGGTACATTATGATTTGAGTCATTTATTAGGTAATGTAATAGCATTATACGTTTTATTAATATTATTAAAAAATTCATTTTCACCATATTTTTATAGAATTGTGTTATGTGGGTGGATTTTCCCAGGAATATTTATTTGGCTTGTAGGTAATAGTAATACTATGCATATCGGAGCTAGTGGATTAGTTTACCATTTAGCTTTTTTTATTTTTTGGATTGGTATAATGATTAGACAAAGAACTTTTATTGCTCAATCATTAATCGTTATATTTTTATATGGTGGATTTTTTTGGGGAATATTCCCATTATTTCCTGAAGTATCATGGGAAGGACATTTAGGCGGATTTATTTCTGGCACTATCCAAGCTTTAATATTATCCAAACCTTTATCGAAATTATATCCTAAAGAAGAAAATGACGACGATAATGATGATGAACCACTACCAGATTGGTATGAAGAGAATGACAATATTATAGATTTTAAATAATAGTTTTAAATTAGGCGTTTAATTAATAAAAAATTATTACCATGAATGCATTAGTAATAGCTACATTTCTTAAAAGTATCATTGATTTTGAATAAATTTCTACTTAATTTAGTTTTCTTTGTCAGCCACACAAAGAAAACTAAGAAAAGTCTTCGCATTACTAAAGCTTACTAATTATTGTATTAGGTATTCTTTTAATATAAAAAGCTGAAAAAGACTTTATTATCTAAACGATTATATTTCAAAAAAATATTATAAGTGCAAATAATTGTTATTTTTTAAGTAATTGTTTTTCACGGTTTTACTATTTTTATATTAAATAATTTATTTGATGTTTTACATGTTATGAAATAAATACCTGAGGAAAATGATGACATATTTATTTTACATTGATTGGAAAAAGGATTGTATTGCCCCATCTTTTCCCCCAAAACATTATATATTGTTACTTCCTCAATACTTGATTTGGCTTGTATAATATAAGAATTATTTTCCAAATCTATTAATAAAACTGGTTTTTCATCTTCGTTTTCATTAATACTTGCAAATGGATAAAAACAACTATCATAATCGGGATTTATATATTATATCGGATCTTCCCCAGAATTGATAAACTTTTAATAGCTCAATAGCCCTGATGGTTATTGAGAAAATATATTTTTTTAATTATATGAATTTATTGTCTACATAAAATTAAAGCCAAATACACATTAACATTTACATATTTAGTCTAATATTTTTTAGGAAGATCTGCTAAAAAAAATAGACAATCTGATTTATAAACTTTATTACCTGACTGAAGAAGAAATAAAAATATTGAAAATGGTTAAATTTATTGACCAAATATTATTAGCATTACCATAGCACACGGTTTAAACCGTGTGCTATGGTAATGCTAATTTTAATATTTTTCATTAAGATCCATTATAGCAAATCTTCCCCAATGTGAGATTAATTTGAGCCAAGAATAAATTTTGTAGTTATTCTATTTTTACAAAATTTTTTTCAACATTTATAAACTAAACGCCAAATTCAATAATAGTTTAAAAAATAATGGTTTCGTAAATGTAAATTTCAGTATCTGGATCTTTCCATCCATAGTAGCCAATACCAGCTTTGTCTTGAGCACAATGACCGAGAAATTCTTCTAAGGTCCATCCAGTGTCAGTAGCGACTTGTGGTAAAAAGGTACCGCTACGCAATCCTTTTTTAATATAAATGCCATGTTTACCTAACTGAATTTCATCAATAGACGTTATTTTTTTAAGAGGTGTGAGTGCACTGATTTCTATATCAATTTTATTTAATTCATCAAAGCTGAGTGGAGAGAAACGTGGATCATTGAAAGCTGCACTCTGAGCCATTTCCATTACATTCTGCCACAAAGGTTGATCTTGTCTAAATGTACCTATGCAACCTCGCAATCTACCATATTTATTTATAGTAACAAATACTCCACAATTAGCATGTAATCCAGGCCAATCAGGAATTTCTACTTTGGGATATGTATGATAAGTAAGCCCATACTTTATACTTTTAAAAGCTAAATCTTTAAGAAATTTTTTTTCTTCTTCTGTAAGTGTAAACTCAGCATCTGTAGATTGATTTTTTATTTCAGATTTAGTATCTCTCGGAATAACTATTAGACTAGCATATCCGACAACTCTAGATTTATCTCCCGATACATCTCCACTATTAGCAGTGAAGATTTTTTTAACTTCAAATGGCTCTTTTTCAATGACTTTTAAAAGCACATATACTGCTGCAGCACCACAGGCAGCAGTTGATAAGTTATCGTATTTACCACTCATCTCGATATCATTGACAGCTGACATAAATTTGTAAGGATCACCAGTAGTGATAGCTTGTACAGTTAAACTATCTGAAATAATTGCATCTTTGTAAGAAGGATAATGAGATAAATCTGTGCTAATGACAAAAAGATTGTCTGCTGTGAAATATTTTTTCAAAATAGAAGCTATCTCATCTAATATAGTTGTATTCTCTGTGCCAACCAAAATAGGAATAATTCTAAAATCTGGAGCTAAGCGTAATTGCAAAAAAGGTAGTTGTACTTCTAAAGAGTGTTCTTTATCGTGATAATAACTCGGATGAGAAAAAATTTTATATTTAAGCAACTCCTCACAAATAGTATCATTTACTTGCACTTCTCCCAAAGCATTCACAAAAGCTCCAGATGGATATACCGAAGCTCCACTGAAGTAACCTTGATGACTTCTACCAATGAGAAAAACATTTTTATATTTTGCTGATGGTTCTAACTGAGCATATGCTCTAGCTGCTACAGCTCCACTAAAGACATATCCAGCATGTGGCACTATCAAAGCTCTTATAGATTTAGGATAACTAGTCAGCTGATATGCTCTATACCAATTTTCTATTTGATTTTTTAGTTCAATCGCATTATTAGGATAGAATGTACCCTGTACCACAGGCTTTCTAATCATATCTTGTCCATTTGCAAATAAATTTGACACCATAATTATAAGAATTAAAATATATTTTTTCATAATACAAATATAATTAATTTTTTGAAAATGTTAAACAAAATTATAAAAAAATTTTTCAAATTAGGCGTTTAATTAATAACTAAATTATTATTTTATCTATCTGTTATTAAGTATTTTACGTGATAATATAATTTATGTTTAAATTAATTAATGATATTTTATTAGTAATTTTATAATGCTTAAAGTCTTTTTCAATGAACATTTTATAAAGAAAATTCATAAAAATTAAAATTTTTATGAATTTTCTTTATAAGCCATAATTTAAATAATAATTTAAAAGTCTAATTTAAATTATTATATCATTATTTAATTTAAACATTTTTTAATTAAGCTTTATATTAATAACTAAATTATTATAATGAATGTCTCAGTAATAGCTATATTTCTTAAGAGTATAATCAGATTTATTTTAAAAATTTCTTATACTCTAATCCTTATCTTATGAGTACAAAAGTTTTCATCAATCATTAGTAAACTATTATATATAAATTACTTATTATGAGTGTGATGAAAGAAATAAAAATATACAACGTTTTTTATTTAAATCTATAGTTGTTTTTTTCCAAGTTTTTACTTGTTTAGTTTTAATAAATTGATTAGAAGTAGATAGTTCTGCCGCTACGGACAAAAGTGTATCATCATATAATGTATGTATTAGTGTTTCAAAAGTCTTTTGCGAACGATATGGAGCTTCCATAAAAATTTGAGTATATCTGTTTTTTTTACTTTCTTTTTCTAAATATTTAATTTGACCTTTTAGTTTATCTACATTTTTATTTAGATAACCATGAAAAGTAAATTTCTGACCATTCAATCCACTAGACATTAATGCTAAAATAATGGAAGAAGGCATCGTAAATGGCTTAACATCAATATTATTTAAATGAGCTGTTAGTACTATTTCGCTACCAGGATCTGCGATACACGGAGTACCAGCTTCAGAAATCAACCCAATATCATTGCCTGCTTTTATGTATTTTAACCATTCATTATTAAAATAATTTTTATAATTATGCTCATTATATTCTGTGAAAACTACTTGGCTATCGAGACTATGTCCACAATAATGCAAAAATGCTCGTGCCGTTTTCTCATCTTCCACAATAAAATATTTTAACTTCAAAAGTGTAGTAAGATCATTTTTAGTAATATAATCGACATTTTTAATATCACCGATAGGGCTAGGAATTAAATACAATATACCAGGCATGATTTTTTAATATTATTTACAAAGGTATAAATAATTATATTTTTTAAATTTTTTCGTTTTATTTATAATTAATTAGCTGATAAATTGAGGGAGAGACAGGGAGATGGGGAGAATAGGTGACGAGGAGACGGGGAGACGAGGTAATAAATTATAAGTGATGAGTGATAGGTGATAGGGATAGAAGTTTAAGTAAAATGTTTAAAATACCTTAAATTATTTTTTTATTAAATATTAGGGAAACATTATTTACTATACACAAAATAAAATTGAAGTTAATAGCAAATAAATATTATTTTTGCAAAAGATAAAGTTTCTATGTATAATTAGGATAAATTATTTTACTATGAATTTTATCAATGAATTATTTTTTGGTACAGGTATAGCTCATTCAGTATTTATAATTGTCATTATAATAGCTATAGGAGTATATTTAGGCAAAATAAAAATTTTCGGAATATCACTAGGTGTAACATGGGTATTATTTATAGGAATACTTTTTGGACATTTAGGTTTCATCGTAGATGAGCATATTATCAGCTTTGTCAAAGAATTTGGTTTAATATTATTTGTGTATTTTATAGGATTACAAGTAGGCCCTAATTTCTTTTCTTCATTAAAAAAAAGTGGATTAAAATTAAATTTATTAGCATTATTAATTGTTGTATTAGGTGTTTTAATAACATATACACTACATAGAATTACTAAGGTGCCAATGTCTACTATGGCTGGGATACTATCTGGTGCTGTAACTAATACACCTAGCATGGGAGTAGCCCAACAAACATTTTTAGAAATGACAGGATATGCAGACCCGTCAATTGCTCTCGGTTATGCCGTAGCTTATCCGTTAGGTATTTTAGGTGTGATTCTTGTAATCATATTATTACGATATATTTTTAAAATCGACATAAATAAAGAGAAAGAAGATATAGAACAATCTGACAATAAAAAAGAAACCCAAGCACAAGTATTTTCTTTGCAAATAACCAATCCCAATGTTTTCGAAAAAAGTATTTATGAAGTAAAAAAATTAATAAATAAAGATTTTGTAATTTCTCGTGTTTTGCACTCAGACACAAATAATATTGAAATAGCTCAACCTAAAACAATCTTAAATAAAGATGATAAAGTATTACTAGTTACTAATTTGCAAAATTATAATGAAATAGTGCAATTGTTAGGTAAACCCATAGAAATGGACAAAGATCAATGGGACAAGCTCGACCATAAATTATTCTCTGAACAAATAATTATTTCTAATTCCAAGGTCAATGGTAAAACTATAGGACAATTAAAGCTAAGAAGCAATTTTGGTATCAACGTTACTAGGGTAAATCGTGCTGGTTTTGATCTGGTAGCTAATCCTAATTTAACACTACAGATAGGAGACAGACTGACAGTGGTAGGTAGTGAATCGGCTATATATAATGTAGAAAAATTTTTAGGAAACTCTTTGAAAAAATTGAACGAACCAAATCTATTTGCTATTTTTATCGGTATAGCTTTAGGAGTACTTTTAGGAAGTATTCCATTTAAATTACCTGGTATTCCAGAACCTATAAAACTAGGTTTAGCTGGTGGTCCATTAATAGTAGCAATATTATTAAGCAATTTCGGTACTAGATATCATTTTATTACTTATACAACTGTGAGTGCTAATCTAATGGTCAGAGAAATTGGTATTGCTATGTTCCTAGCAGCAGTAGGAGTAAGTGTGGGTACAGATTTTGTACAAACTATTGTAGATGGAGGTTATATTTGGGTAGCTTATGGAGCAATTATTACCATTTTACCTGTTTTAATCGTTGGTATAATTGGTAGATTATTTTTTAAACTAAATTATCTAACTCTCATTGGTTTAATAACTGGTAGTGTTACAAATCCACCAGCTCTAGCTTTTGCTAGCTCTCTATCAGATAATGATGCTCCCATCGTTAGCTATTCTACAGTTTATCCACTTACAATGTTTCTTCGTGTTATCACTGCTCAGATCTTGATTTTATTTTTTGTTTAGATTCCAATACAAATACTTGTTTGGTATTTTCATCTACTTTCACTACTTCAGAAATTCGTCTGCCTACTAACCATATGATTTGGCCAGTTGCATCTTCTAAAACATATTGAAAGTGTTTCTCTATAGGAGTAGCTTTTTGATTGATTAAAAAATCACTAATCTTAACAAGTGATTTCATACCAAAAGGTACAAAAGAATCTCCTTCCTTTATTTTTCTTAATTTCAATGGAAATTTAATCTTTTCCATATCCATAAAAGCAAAATGGGGCATTTTATTTATACTTAATTCATCTGATGATGCTATTTTAATGTTTATCTCAAAAGGTTCTTTAATAGTTTTTCTGTTTTTAGTAATAGTTATTTCGGGGAAAGTAGTGTGATTATTTATAACATACAATTTGCTTTTTTGAGTATAAACATTGTAATCAGGCAAAATAAATTGTCGAGTTTCATTTTTAGGTAAAGCCTTGATAATATTTTGAATTTGATCAAAAGTAGCTGACAGTGGAGATAGAATAAAGTGCAAAACTGCAATTTTTGATAGGTGCAATTGCAAAAAATTAATAGAAAAGCTCATATCTTCATAATAAACAATATAAGGTTCTAAATATTTTTTTAATAAAAAATCATAAGTATCACTTTGTTCTTGTAAAATCTGAATATTATTAAGTATAGTTTTCTCTACACCTGGACGCATATTATTGATTAAGGGTAAGAGCTCCTGCCGAATGCGATTTCTCAAAAATATTAGCTCATTATTAGTTTTATCTATTCTAAAAGGTATATTTTGTGCATCAGCATAATTTTCAATATCTATTCTAGATACATGCCAAAGTGGACGAATGATTTGAGATCTTTTCTGTGGTATACTGGATAGACCAAATAATGTAGCTCCTCGCAAGATATTAATAAAAAAAGTTTCTATAACGTCATTAGCTTGATGTGCTAGAACCAAATAATCATAATTATATTTCTCTATTAATTCCTCAAAATAGTCGTATCGCAGTTCTCTTGCAGCTTCTTCGATAGATAATTTATGTTCTTTTGCATATGTTTTAGTATCCACTTTTTTAATATAAATTGGAATATCAAGATTTGTAAAATATTCTCTCACAAACTGCTCATCTTCATCACTATCATTGCCACGTAATTGGAAATTCACATGAGCTATAGCAATATTCAGGTTTAATTTCATAAAAATATTAGAAAGCACCATACTATCTACTCCACCGCTCACACCTATTAGAAATTTAAGTTGCTTATAATTTCTATTTAGTTCTTTTAAAAAATTATTAACTGCGCTTTCTATTTTCACCATAGTAAAAAAATAATTTCTGGATCTATAATATTGTTTTTAATGAACTGCTTATAATCTCTAATCTCTAATAATAAAGCATTTTCTACATCAGATAAATCTACTAATAGCAAACTAGTGGGTATATTTACATCTGTATTTAAGATTGTTTTATAAATCATAAAATAATCACTAGGCTCTGTTTTGCCACCAATGTAATATCGAGTCATTACAATTTCATTTTTCATCAGATCTATATAGCCATCACGGCATTTTTTAATTTTGTAAGTTTCATTATTTGCTAATGTTTGTTGCATTATCCATTGATATGCTATATCTATAAATTTATTAAAAATTTTCTCAAAAGGTTTTTTAATATGCATTAATGGAGTTAAATTTTTAGGAAAGTCAGGTACATATTCTTCCAATATTTTCAAAGAATCGACTTCAAAACCATTTTTTCTAATTTCTTGGATATCGAAATAATGTATATTAACTTTAGCTTTATTATTTTGTGATATTATCTTATCTGCTAAATTTAATGTACCACTACGATACATATTTATCAGTTTTAGTTCATCTAATGATAGGCTAAAATTATCTTTTACTTCTAAATCAAAAATATTTATAAAATGTTGTAGTTCAGAAGCAGATAATCTATAATCCAATTTTAATTTTGATATATTGAGATTGCTGATAGCTATCAAATTATCATCTGCATCATAAATCCACGGCTTAGTATATAAAATTTGCCAAATAGTAGAATGAAATACAGCCTCATCATTTCTAATATATGAAGCCCAGCTATACTTGGCCCACCAGTAATCATCAGGGAATTGCAAAATCCAATGTAAAAGAAAATTACTTTTTTCTAAATTTATATTTGCTAAAAAATCATCTATCCCTTCTATAGTCCAATCATCAATATTTTCCTCTACTATTGGCTTTATATCACTATGTCCTCGCAGCTTTGTCTTGTCATCTTCATTTAAATGATTTTCTATTTTTATTTTTATTGGAAATTTATTTACATTTAATTTTTCAAATATTGATATGAATTGAGATAGAGGTAATTTATAATTATTTTTATACCATTTAAAATTCACAAAATTTTTATTATAAGAAAAATAATATTCTAATTCTTTACTTGGTAGATACAACTCATTTGGTTTACACCACTCATTATTTATATTTGCAATACATTCAAAACTTTGTAATAATTCATAATCTACCTTATCTAAATTAGCTAAAAACAAATCCCAAAATTTACGATAAGCTTTTTTATAAATATATATAGTCAATTGATGATTTATACCTTTTTGATCATCATAAGGTTTTATTTGAAGAGAATAGAATAAATTAACAATATTTTCATTTTTTATAAGTACTGGATTAATATTCATAGCTGGATCTGGAGCTCCATAAAGGAAAACATTGCTAATCTCCTCATCCCAGAGTTTCCATTTTTTATCCGAAGTATACAACCATGGATAATCACTTAAATTATAAAATTTATTTTTATTATTTGGTAAAACTAGCTCTGGATTTTGTGCTAAAAGTTCATAAAAAATTTCTATCTGTTGAGAATTATAATTTTTATTAAAATTGAATTTTTTCAATGCAAAAGCGAAATCATGTTCATCAATAATTCTAATAGATAACTCTTTTTTTATCAATTCAATAAAATTAGTTTTATCAATCAGCTCTAAATTAATCCAATTTTTTTTGTTCCATAATTTATTTAAAACATTTTTAGGTATGAGATCTAGCAACAATTTATTTCTGGGGAAAGCAACAAGAGAATGATGATAATATTTATTATCATTTGTTAAAATAGAGTTATTATTTTTAAGAAAATCAATCCATTGCTCGAGCCATAATTTCTCAATAGGATGCTCATTAAAAGATAAAGAAAAAGCCTCGTATAAATCGGGAGTTAATAAATTTCTATTACATAACTCTTTTAGAAAATTTGTGAATAATTTTTTCAGTTGATTCAATAAAACTTTATTCTCATTAATAGCTGAATTATCCCATGGTATCTGCTCGCGAGTAGGTGTGGTCGTAAAAAACCCATGCACAATAAAAGGCAAATGCAATATTTCTCTAGTAGGGAAAAAAACAAAAAGTGGATTAGTAACATATAGCTTTTCTAATGAAATAGCTAAAGATAATTTTTTTTGATTATTATTAATTTTACTAAGGACCAAATACTTTTCATCAGCTAAAGCCTCTGTCATATTAGTAGATAAAATTACAATTTTACTATCATCAGTATTGATTTTTTCTATAAAAAATTTTTCGTGAGTTATATTATTAATAATTTCGATTTTATTTACATAATTCAGAAAAAGAATAAATCTAAAGTCCCATGCTTTTACTCTATCCCATAAATCTGAAGCAGAAATATTTTTTTTAAAAGGGAATTTAAATAAGGTAGTATATTGTTCTATAATATCAATAGGATCGATAGCTTCTAATAATTCAAAATCTCGAATAACGAAATGAAAGCCATTAGAATGTATCTCAGGAGTATCAGTAATGCCAAATACAGAACGAAACCCAATACCAAATTTACCAATTTTATTAATATTGCTCAATTGCTTTTTAGTAGATCTCCCATAAGTAGTAATAGCAATGAAATCATCTTCATTGAAAGGATCTCCATTATGATAAATAGCTATGTCGTCTTTCTCAAATTGTATTATCATTTTGCCTTGTCTGGCAATTCTAGCGCAAGCATCCTCAGCATTTTGCACTATTTCATCCAAAAAATGAACAGGATCAGCATAAAGAGAAGATAAAATTTCTGCATAACGATTGCCCTTATCTTTATTAGCCTTTATTACTTCACGAGTCAAAGAAATATATTCTTGTAAATTATTGAATTTTTTGGGCATTAGAAAACTTTATCTTTAGCAAAATTATTAAAAAAAGGTATTGTAAAAAAGTTTTTGAATTAGGAGTTTTTATGTTTAAGGGTTGATGAGTGATAATTGATAAGTGACAGGGAGACTTGGAGAGGGGGAGAAGATGTGACTGGGTGACGAGGAGACGGGGAGATGGGGAGACGAGGAGAATAGGTGATAAGTGATAAGTGATGGGATTAAAGCGTTAAGAAAAATGTTTAAACAACATTAGATTTGTAATGATTTTTTAATGTAAATAGGTTGTAGGAGCGGATTTTAGGGGGGATTGTTTTTAAAAAATTTTTATAAATGATTAAATTAATATATGATATTTATTAAATAAAAAAATATAACAAAATCATTCTGATTCTATAGTTATTAGAAATATTTTTAAAATTTTATAATTATACATAATTTGTTTTAATTGCTTTTAATATCTGATATAAATAACATATAAAATAAAGTAAACATATCATTAATTATTTTAAACAATTAATATTTTGATGTTTCGAAAACCATTACAATAGTTTTACTCATGCAAATGCGTCAATTTATCATTGAACTGTTTTAACCAACTAATGTGAGCTAAATTTTCTGCAATTTCTAATTTTTCTAAAGTTTCTATAAGTGTTTTGCCTACACATACTATACCGTGATTGGGCATTATGACAACATCGGAATATCTTATTTTTTCTGCAATCTCATTAGCTAAATCTTCTGTCCCCATTGGATAATACTTAGCAAAGCTTATATTTTTTATATTACATTGAGCTTCATCAGTAACATTAGTATCTATCTGCAAGCCCCAAATAGCAGCTACAGTACACCAAAATGGATGTGCATGCATTATCACTTGTATATCAGATCTGGCATTGTATATAGCTATATGCATCGGTGTTTCTAAACTTCTTTTATGTTTTGATTTTAGAATATCTCCATTTGTGTTTAAATATGCGATGTCTTTAGCTTTGAGATCATTTTTATCTATTTGCGATGGAGTAATTAAAATCCTATCATCTATTTTCATGCTTATATTACCTCCTAGGCTAGTAGTTAACTTTTGAAGATATAGTCTTCGCATAAATTTTGAGATTTCTTTGGCTTGTTTTAAATATTGTTTCATTATTTACAAGATTTTAAATAAAAAATTTATTATATTAAGAATAAAATTGCTTTATTAAGTCATTAATATTTTTATAAATGCCCTTTTCTGTAATAAAAGAATTAATAAATTTTGCAGGAGTGATGTCAAAAGCATAATTAATAGATCGATAATCTGATGGGAATAATTCCGAGCTAATCCATTCATCATTATAATAAGATTGAATAGATTGTATTTCTGAAGTATTCCTTTTTTCTATTGGAATGTCATCACCAGAATCTAAAGAGAAATCAAAAGTAGAAATAGGAGCAGCCACATAAAATGGGATTGAATGAGCAGCGGCAGCCAAAGCTTTTAGATAAGAACCAATTTTATTAGCTACATCACCATTTCTAGCTATTCTATCTGCACCGATTATTATCATATCGACTTTATGTTTCATCATAAGCAGCCCACCTGTATTATCAGTAATAATAGAGAAAGGTATCTTTTCATTATAAAGTTCCCATGCAGTCAAACGAGAACCTTGATTTAATGGACGAGTTTCATCTACCCAAACATGAATAGGTATATTTTGTTTATTTGCTTCAAAAATTGGAGCCAATGCTGTTCCATAATCACCACACGCTAACCATCCAGCATTACAATGAGTAAGTATATTCACTGTGTTGTTTGATTCATTATGAATTGCTCTAATTAATTCCACTCCATACATTCCAATTTTGTAGCAAGCATTCATTTCATTATTTGCAAATTCGATAGCTCTATCATAAACTTGTGAATTATTTATGTTTTCATTTATTGCTGAAAACACGTAGTCTGCACCTTTTTTTAAATTGATAGCTGTGGGACGTAGTGAGATTAATTTATTATAATCTTGAAGGATAAGATTAATGTTACCATTATTAGAATAATGTGATAACCAAATAGCGTAAGCTGCTGTGATGCCAATAGCTGGAGCACCACGTACAGCCATAGTAGTGATAGCATTAGAGATGTCATTTAGATTATTCAATTTTAAAATCGAAAATCTAAAAGGTAGTACCCTCTGATCAATGCAATAAATTCTTTTATTATTAAAATCTGCCCATACTGATTGATAATTTCTATTATTAACTATCATATTTTTTATAAAATTTTAATTTTTATTTCTTGGATGAAAATTATCTATAACATCTCTCAAATATGACATGGAAACATGAGTATAAATTTCAGTAGTAGTTATAGATGAATGTCCTAGCATTTCTTGTACAGCAAAAAGATCTGCGCCATTTTCTACCAAATGTGTAGCAAAGCTATGTCTGAAAGTATGTGGATGAACATTTTTTTGTATACCAGCTTTAGCAGTATAATCTTTGACAATTATAAAAATCATTTCTCTAGTTAATTTTTTTCCACGTCTATTAAGAAAAATATACTGTTGATATTGAGTAACCATCGGATAATGAGGTCTACTATATTCTATATAATAGTACAAAGCATTTTTTGCCTTACTACCAATAGGAACATAGCGTTCTTTATCACCTTTTCCTATAATCCTCAAAATGGATTCATCAGCAAAATAATCCATCATTTTCAAATTAATAAGCTCGCTTACCCTCAACCCACAACCATACAAAACTTCAATAATGGCTTTATTGCGATGCCCTTCAAACTTACTTAAATCTATAACAGATAAAATTTGCTCAATCTCCTCAATTGATAAAATCTCGGGTAATTTTCTTGTAATTTTAGGTGTATCTAATTGCTCAGCAGGATTGTCTTCTATGATTTCTTCCTCTTGTAAAAATTTATAAAAAGCCCTGATGCCAGAAATTATACGTGCTAATGTGCTACTTTCCAACCCTAATTCAGATAAGAAACTTACAAATTGTTCTAAATCATACAAATTAGCAGAAATGAATGATTTATTAATACCACTAAAATAATTAATTAACTTACTAGCATCTCTTAAATACGCATCAATTGTATTTGGGCTATTGCGTTTATCTAAAAGCAAATATTTTTGAAAACTTTTTAAATACTCATTATACATATTACATTATAAGAGAGAAATTAAAACAAATATAAAAGTAATAAAAAATTTAAACAAAGAAACAGTAAATAAAAGTATAAATTATTCAGAAATAACAAAATTTAGATGGTAAATTTAGAAAGTATTGAGAGGAGTGATTATGAGGTATGGAAAGCAACGAACATTTTTCAAATGTTTCAAACAGTATATGATATTTTACTCACTCTAAAATATTCATACCAGGCAAATCTATCCGAGGATGCAAGGTTAAGCATTCTGCCAATATTACTAATGATGTCCTTTGATAGGTATTTACCTATCGCTACATACCACATAATGTAGTTTTGCAAGTATTTGGTTGCTACTCCTCTGAACTTCGAATATATCCATCTAGCAAATTCCTCCGACTTAGCTTTCACTATAGCTGTGCTATAGATACCTCGCTTTTTCTTTTTGGCTCCAACAATCTCTTTGTGTTTCACTTTACTCTTTCTTATATGTCTAAATGCGTATTTGGTACCTGTACATAAAACTGCATCTTCTGTAATTCTCCCTTTTAGAAACTTCTCAATGTCTTCTCGCTTAACTCTTTTGCTCTCAGTGTTCCTGAATAGAATATTACCACTTCTATCTGTAGCAGCTATTACAGCCACCTTCTTTGGCTTTTTTCTCATTGCTCGTTTCATTTCTTTTACACTAGAATATTTTCTACCCTTTTCAGAATAATCCATTAGCAATTCGTCTATTTCTACTATGCCAAAGAAATT
>LFTI01000096.1 GCA_001513285.1 Rikenellaceae bacterium DTU049 | reverse complement strand
CATGCTCGGCCGACGCTACAGCAACGGCCTGCACCAGGCGATCGAAGCCAAAGAAGGCGTGGACATCCAAGATGAAAACAAGACGCTTGCGACGATTACCTTCCAGAACTATTTTCGCATGTACAAAAAACTCTCCGGCATGACGGGGACGGCCTTGACCGAAGAAAATGAGTTCCGTCAGATTTACAACCTTGACGTAGTGACGATCCCCACCAATATGCCCATGATCCGTGAAGACGCGCCTGACGCGGTGTACCGCACGGAGGAGGGAAAATATAAAGCACTCTTAGAGCAGGCGGCGGCCATCCACGCGACCGGCCAGCCAATCCTGGTCGGGACAGTGTCGGTTGAAAAATCGGAAGTCCTGTCCAAGCTTTTCACGCGGGCAGGCATTCGCCATAATGTCCTGAACGCGCGGCACCATGAACGCGAGGCTGAAATCGTGGCTCAGGCAGGACGCCTGGGCGCCGTGACCATCGCGACCAACATGGCCGGCCGCGGCACGGACATTCTCTTAGGCGGGAACCCTGAGTTTTTAGCCCGACAGGAGATGCGGCAACAGGGCTACGATGAGGAGCTGATCGAGCAGTCGACGGCTCACAACGTGACGGACGACGCCGAGATTATAAAGGCCCGGGAACTGTTCGCTTCGCTTGAAGCCAAATTTTCCAAAGAAATTGCCGAAGAAAAAAAGCGCGTCATCGAAGCGGGGGGCCTTAGCATTATCGGGACGGAGCGCCATGAATCGCGCCGGATCGACAACCAGCTGCGCGGCCGCGCGGGGCGCCAGGGCGACCCCGGGTTCTCGCGCTTCTTCCTCTCATTAGACGATGAGTTAATGCGGCTTTTCGGCGGGGAACGCATGGACCGTATCTTCTCCTCTCTGGGGGTGGAAGACGACATGGAAATCGCGCACCCGATGCTTTCAAGGAGCATTGAATCCGCCCAGCGACGCGTGGAAGGTATGAACTTTGCCATCCGCAAAAATGTTCTGGAATACGACGACGTGATGAACATTCAGCGCAACCTGATCTACAAACAGCGCCGCGATGTGTTGGAAGGGCACGACCTGCATCCCTACTACATCCGCATCATTCAAGAGGCAATGGAATCCGTCCTGCACGACTTTTTGCAGGTCTCAGACGATACGAGTCTTTGGGACAAGGAAGCCTTTTTCACGCGTGTCAGTGATTTGTTCGGCCCTCTGCCCGCGCTTTTGCGTTTTATGAAATCCAAACAATCGGAAAACGGCCATGAACTCTTAGACGAGTTGAAAGCGGACGCGCTCAACCGCCTTGAATCACGGGCCGAGGAAATCGGATCCGAAGAACTGTTACGCGTCGCCGAGCGCGTCATCCTCTTGCAGGCGGTGGACAACCACTGGATGGAGCATATCGACCAGATGGACGACCTGCGCGACAG
>LFTI01000081.1 GCA_001513285.1 Rikenellaceae bacterium DTU049 | reverse complement strand
GTACAATCTCTTAATCTTATGTCGATATTGAATCCCAATATTTCACATGAAATGGTGGATGGTTCAATATATCCAGAAGAGGCAAAATCACTTAAAATTCAGGCAGTGCCTGCTGTTTATGCAGATGGAGAATTAATTCACGTGGGTAGAGGAGAGCTAGGCGCATTATTATCTAAGCTTGAAGAGAAATATGGAACCGAAGGTTCTGTACAAGACAATGAGCCAAAATCATTTGATATGATCGTAATAGGTGGAGGTCCTGCAGGTGCCTCAGCAGCCATTTATTCGGCTCGTAAAGGAATGAGTGTGGCCATTATAGCAGAAAATGTAGGAGGGCAAGTGAAAGAAACTCAAGGAATTGAAAACTTAATCTCGGTTCCCTCAACTACAGGTGAAGAATTAACAAGAAACCTTAGAAAACATCTTGAGGAATATCCTATATCAATTCTTGAACACAGGATTGTTGAAAAAGTTGAACAAGATGGATTAGACAAAATTATATATGTTAAAGGTGGAGAAACATTTATAACCCGTTCTTTGGTTATTGCCACAGGTGCTAATTGGAAAAAATTAAACGTGCCGGGTGAATCTGATCATATTGGAAAGGGTGTTGCATTTTGTGTTCACTGTGATGGACCATTTTATAAGGACAAGCATGTGGCAGTAATTGGAGGTGGTAATTCTGGCATCGAAGCTGCAATAGATCTTGCCGGAATTTGCTCAAAAGTAACTGTTGTTGAGTTCCTAGATGAGTTGAAAGCAGACAAAGTGCTACAAGAAAAATTAGCTACTCTCACTAATGTAGAGGTTGTTTTAAGTTCTCAGACCACAGAAGTTATTGGCAATGGAGAAAAAGTAACTGCTTTGAAAGTTAAAAGTAGAAAAACTGAAGAGGAGAATATGGTTGAAGTGGATGGTGTTTTCATACAAATTGGACTTGCTCCTAACAGTTATTTATTTAAAGATCTGATAAATGTAACTAAATATGGTGAGATTCAGATAGATAGTCATGCGAGAACTAATGTGCCTGGTATCTATGCAGCCGGAGATGTTACCACAGTCCCTTTTAAGCAAATTGTTGTTTCAATGGGAGAAGGAGCTAAAGCGGCACTTTCTGCATTTGATGATAAGATAAGAGGAGTTATTTAAAAAGACAGAAAAAGACCAGTAAGAGATATGGGAGAAGCATAAATTTATGTATATTTGTAGTTCAAATACAATTATAATATACTAATTTCAGAGAAATAATCTACATGAGTTTACGTAAATTACAACCCCTAAAAGCTGTATTCTTTATAGCTTGCCTTACATTAATATATACAGTTTCAGCTACTGCGCAGAATTCAGCTATCTCTTCGAGTGATAGAATTTATGAAGATCCGGATATCATTCCTATTTTTGTAGGTGGAACAGGTGATATGCACCGTTTTATTGCAAATACATTGAGTTACCCTACCGAAGCTGTGGAGAGCAATGCCCAAGGATTAGTTGTTTACACATTTGTTGTGGAGAAGGACGGATCTCTTTCTAACTTTAATATAATTCACAAAGCCGACCCATTATTAAATGAGGAGGCTTTGCGCATTTTAATGAATATGCCGGCATGGCGTCCTGCACGACATAATGGAGAGGTTGTGAGATCGGAAACGTATGTGCCAATGTATTTCAAATTAAACAAAAATGCTCAAACACAGTATGCCTCCAAAACATCAAGTTCTGCTACAGCAAGGGCATATGCTAAAACTGATGTAACAATATTAGATAATTATGAAATACTTACCATTGTAGATAAGATGCCTGAGTATGAATATGGAGA
>LFTI01000062.1 GCA_001513285.1 Rikenellaceae bacterium DTU049 | reverse complement strand
AAGCAGTTTAGAGGGGTAGCTACGAAGTATTTACAGAGTTATATAATGTGGTATATAGTGAAACACAAGTATTTATTGAATAAATTAATAGAGGATGTAGGGAGGATGTTGAATTTAGCGGCGTCGGATAAGCGTGCATGGTATGAATATATTGAGCTTAGAAATAAACCAATAGAAAACCTAACATAAAAAGGTAAAAAAAACTCTCCCCTACCCCTTCATCTTTACCAATTATTTTCCCCATTAAAAATTTTTATTCTATCTTTGTATAAATTCTTTTTAGATAAATGTTGCAACATTTAGATATTCAAAATTACCTCCTTATAGATTCATTATCTTTAAATTTTAATAGCGGATTTACTACTATCACTGGTGAAACTGGCTCTGGCAAAAGTATCCTCCTAGGTGCTATTCAGTTATTATTAGGTGATAGAGCTGATTATAATGCTTTGTTAGACAAATCTAAAAAATGTGTCATTGAGGGAACTTTTGATATTAAAAATCTAGATTTAAAAAACTTTTTTATTGATAATGATTTAGACTATGACGATATTCTCATAATACGTAGAGAAATATATTCCAATACACGTTCCAGAGCATTCATTAATGATACACCAGTAAATCTAAATATTCTTAAAAATTTAGGAGAGCAATTAATTAATATTCATTCTCAGTTTGATACTTTGCTATTAGGTACTCAAAAGTTCCAATATACTCTGTTGGATTCTTTTGCTAAAACTCATGATCTGTTTAATACTTATAATAAATTGTTTAGTAGTTATACTAGCCTTAAACGAGAGATTGAGTTAGATAAAGAAACTATTAGGCAGCTTATGCTTGAGAATGATTACAAACATTTTCAGTGGGAAGAGTTGAAAAATGCTGATATAAGAGAAAATGAGTATGAAGAATTATCTCAAAAATTCGAATTATTATCTCATGGTGAGCAAACTCTACAAACTATTAAAGAGGTTACAGCTCTTTTATATGAGAATGAACCAAATATTTATAATAATATTAGTCAAATTATTCAAAAATTAAGGAATATTGGTAGTTATTTACCTAAAGCAAACGAATATTTAAGCACTTTAGAAAATATTGAAATTGAAATTAAAGAAATAGCTATTTCTTTGAGTGAGCAAGCGGAATCTTTGGATTTTTCTGCTGATGAACTACAGCGTATAGAAAATAGATTAGATCTGTTACAAAAATTAATGTTTAAGCATCATGTATCAACAACTGATGAACTTCTTAATTTACAAGATAATTTAAAAGATGAAATCAATAGTTTTGATGATTTAGCCGAAAATATTGCTATTAAAGAAGCTGATTTATCTAATATGGCATCTGAACTTAATAAATTAGGTAAAAAATTATTTAATGTTAGGCAAAGTCATATTCCATTATTAGAAGATAAAGTGAAAAATTTATTATCTAGACTGGGCATGCAAGAAAGTGATTTTGTCGTTCAGCTAGATTTCATCAATGATTTTACCAACTATGGTATGGATAAATTATTGTTAAAATTTTCCGCTAATAAAGGAATAGCTCCTGAACCAATTGAAAAGGTTGCTAGTGGTGGTGAGCTTAGTAGATTAATGTTAGCTTTGAAATCTATCATTGCTGCACAAAACTATTTACCTACTTTAATTTTTGATGAAATCGATATGGGCGTATCTGGTAATATAGCAGCTCAGATGGCAGAACTGTTATCCGAAATGTCTATGCACCATCAAGT
Source organism: Rikenellaceae bacterium DTU049 (assembly GCA_001513285.1). Classification (GTDB taxonomy): domain Bacteria; phylum Bacteroidota; class Bacteroidia; order Bacteroidales; family DTU049; genus DTU049. The sequence goes on along the minus strand of LFTI01000062.1, from coordinate 12,575 downwards.
GATAGTTATTACTCATTTACCTCAAATAGCTGCAAAAGCTAAATATCATATCTTTGTAGAGAAAAAAACTGATAAATCTACTACTCGTAGCGGATTTAGATATCTCTCTAATGAAGAACGTATAATGTCTATAGCTTCTATGCTTAGTAGTGATACTATTTTAGATACAGCCATAGATACTGCTAAACAATTACTTAATCAATCTTAATTGTTGTAATTTCTTATTTCTAATTTTAAAAATTTTAAATATGAATATATACAGAATTAAAAACAATGAAAATACTCTTGTAATATCTTATGCCGCTAAAGAGAAATTATATAGAATTTATTTTAATGATAATAAAATTGACGAAGTCTCTAAAAACGACTTAAAAAATAATGTCGAGTATATTCTAGATAATAATAAAATCACTATAAGTTTAAATAATAGATTTTCTAATAAACCCTTTATTGTTTTTAATGAAAAAATGTATTCTGGTGAACAAGAAGTTATGAATAGACATAGAGCAAATTTAAGTATTTTTGTTCTATGGTTACTTTTGGAAATAATCGGGGTAGTATGGAATTATACAAAATCTAGTACTATCTCATTCTATTTATTATTTATTTTTATTACATGCATTTTAGGTATTTTAGTTTCTTTTTATTTATTTAAACATGTGAATTATAAAATTTATTTATTTATCCCTTTGATATTTTTAATACAAATTATAGCAAATATAATAGTTAATGATGCCTTAACATTATCAGATTTAATTTTCATAAGTATATTTCTTTATAGTTTATGGGAGTTTTCGTTTGTCAAAAAAATTAATAAATTTGTAATAAAAAAATTATAAATTTATGGCAGAAAGATATTGTTTGGAATGTGGAGAGCCTCTAGTTGGTCGTTCAGATAAGAAATTTTGTGATGATCAATGTCGTAATACATATAATAATAAACTAAATAGAGACCATATAAATATATATAGAAATATTAACAACCAATTAAGACAAAATAGAAGGATTTTAGAAGAGCTTAATAAAACTGGAAAAACTAAAGTAAAAATCGAAAAAATGAGGGAAAAAGGGTTTGACTTTAAATATCATACTCATATTTTACAAACCAATAAGGGGTCTATTTATTATTTTTGTTATGATATGGGATATTTAATTATAGATAATGAATATGCCTTGCTAGTATATGATACAGAGCTCAAAGAAAAAGAAAATAAATAGTTATATTTATGATTAACAACAAAGATTTAATAAAAATAATAGTTATATAACGTTTTGTATTGGTAGAGATTAAAAAAGAGTATTTTTACAAAAATGAATTATTATTAGATAGTTAAATATTAACCACAAAGTTCTCAAAGAATGCACAAAGAATACAGAGAATGACAGAATTAAAATGCTTATAAATGTTACTTTGTGAACTTTGTGTAATATCTTGGTGCTCTTTGTGGTAAAAAAATTAACCTAAATAAACGTTATAGAACTAAAATAATATCTTTGTTTAATGTTTAATGAAATATTGATCAACTATTGAGTCAATTTTCTTTCTAAAAAATAGCAAAAAGCATGACCTATAGTGATGTGGGCTTCTTGTATATGAGGCGTGAAATCTGTCGGTATACCGAGCCAGATATCGACAATATTTTTTAAATTACCACCATTTTTACCAGTCCAGGCAGATGTTAGCAAACCAATTTGATTAGCAATATTTATAGCATTCATTACATTAGCAGAATTGCCAGATGTAGAGATACCTATCAATATATCGTCAGCCTTAGCTAGAGCTTTTAGTTCACGAGAAAACAAATTATCATAGGAATAGTCATTCGCTACAGCTGTAGTATATGAAAAATTAGTTCCTAAAGCAATCGCTGCTATAGGTTGTCTATCTTGTAAAAATTTCCCTGTAAGCTCTGCGGCTATATGTTGAGCATCTGCAGCACTGCCTCCATTTCCACAAAAAAAGATTTTACCACCATTAATGATACAATTTACAGATTTATTGACTAATTTTTCAAAATTTTCTAAAAAATTTTCATCTGATAAAATAGCTTCTTTCACTGCTATGCTATTTCTAATATATTTAATAAAATCTTCCATATTTTAAAATGTAATTATCAGAATATTCATTACAAAAATACAAAATAAATAATAGATAAGTAAAAGTTTAATAATATGTGGCAGTTTAGAAGTTAACATCAAATCCAAATACACACCTTATCATAAAGTCTCCTTTTCTCTCCATCTCTCCCTGTCACCCAGTCACCTATTCTCCCAGTCTCCTAGTCACCATAACTCATCCCTCTAGTCTCAATAATTCTTTAATTTCATCATTACTCAGGTTTCCTATCCAATTCTCACCAATATTTACAGTAAGGTTGGCTAATTCTTTTTTATTGTTTATCAAGATATCAATTTTTTCCTCTATTGTTCCTTTATTGATTAATCTATAAACCATCACATTCTTTTTTTGTCCAATTCTAAAAGCTCTATCTGTGGCTTGGGCTTCTACAGCAGGATTCCACCACAGGTCATAATGTATTACGTGATTAGCAGCAGTTAGATTGAGTCCAAGACCACCGGCTTTAAGAGATAAAATAAAAACTTGCGGGTAGCTATTTTGAAATTTCCAAATCATATCATCACGTTGTGCTCGCGAGCTACCACCATACAAATATAATGGTTCTTGATCAAATTTATCTCTAATGAATTCTACTAGCAAATCTCCCATTTCTTTAAATTGAGTAAATATTAAAACTTTTTCTCCACTCTCGATAATATTTTCAACTAGGTCTAGCAAAAGCATTGCTTTACCTGATTTAGAATAATGTTTAGACCCTTGTTTGAGAAATTGATATGGATGATTAGATATTTGTTTAAGGTCTAAAATTAGTTTTAGAATAAATACTTCTCTATTTTCTTCTATAGAAGCTTCTAATTTAGCTAAAGATGTTTGTACTACACTTTCATAGAGAGCAGTCTGTGTTTTAGTCATATTAGTATAATAATTGTTTTCTATTTTATCAGGTAAATCAGAAATAATAGATTTATCAGTTTTTAGTCTTCTCAAAATGAATGGTGATGTAATGCGTCTAAACCTTTCTATACATTCCATATCATGATTGTAATGTATCGGTTTCACATATTCATCTCTAAATTCATAGTATGGTGGTAGATAGCCAGTATTGATAAAATCAAATATACTCCAATATTCTGTCAAGCGATTCTCTACAGGAGTTCCAGTCATAGCTATATGTATATCTGCTTTTAGTAGTTTGATATATTTAGTTTGTTTAGATGATACGGTTTTGATATTTTGAGCTTCGTCGAGAATCAAAAATTGCCAAGTCATTTCTAGGAATGTGTCTAAGTCATTGCGAATAATACCATATGAAGTAATAATAACATCATAATTACTAAAATCTTTATTCCTTTTATTACCGTAATAAGAATAATATTTTAATGTAGGTGCAAATTTAGAAAGTTCTTGTTCCCAATTAGAAATCAAGGATGTAGGGACGACTACAAGAGCTTGTTCTAGCAATCCTATTTCTTGGTAATGTAAAAGTAGTGTAATCACTTGTATTGTTTTGCCCAATCCCATATCATCTGCTATTAAACTGCCGAACCCTAATCTTGAATTTTTTACTAACCATCGATAACCTCTCTCTTGATATGGTCTAAGTGTAGCATTCAGAGTTTTTGGAATAGGAATTTCTTTTACAGATAACATTTTTTGCAAGCGATCTTGTATCTCTGGATCTATATGTATTTGATTCCCTAGGCTCTCGCCCTCCATTATTACCTCTGGTATAAATATTTTACCATATTTTTGTAAATCTTCATAATTCTTTTTTAAAGATTTTATTTCAGATTCTTTTAGAAAAATATATTTATCTCTTAGTTTTACAAAACCATTCAGATTACCTACAAGTTCAAAAAATTCTTCTGCATCTATTCTCTCCTCACCGATGCACACATCCCATTGGAATTTCAAAAGAGCTTCTCTTGTAAGTAAATCATCAGATTTGAGCTCTGGAAAACCAGTAACTCGCGCAGCTAAATATGGATGTACAAGATCTCGTAATTCTTTAGGTAGCAAGACTTTGACACCCAACATTCTGATTAATGGGATAATGTTATTTAATATTTCTGGGAAATCATCAAATGGCAGCCATACTATTGTCCGAGATGTATCTGACAATAAATCATTGATTTGTGGTAAATAATTAGCTATTAAGCTGAGATCTTTTAGTATTTCTAATTTTATATTATCATATTTCCAATTTTCTAAAACATCTCTGAGCCTTATATCCATCGCATCCTCTTTCTCATTATCTGAGATGAGTATAGATAATCTGAAGCCTGTCTCAAACTCTCGCTCAGGTAGGTCAATTTTTAGTAATGGTATAAATCTGCGTGTATGTATATCAAAAATACTTAACCACTGATGAATGCTCTGTGGTATCTCTCTAGTGGTGAATAAATCAAAATTATCAGATACCCCATAAATGAAAAGTTCTTTGATGCCATAATATAGATCAGGGCTATCCCATTCTTTAGGCAATTGTTTATCTTCGTATGCCTTCTCATAAAAATAATTGATAAAGATAGAACACAGAAAATTTAATTCTTGTCCTTGATCTTTTAGATATTCTTTCTGATAATTAATTTGTTTTTTTACAATATCTAAACTTAAAAATTGACTTAACTCATCAAATATATTTTTTACAGATTCTTCTATAATTGCAGGAATATATTGTAGTACATATTGATCGTTACTATGTTTTGAAATTTTAGGGAAATATAATTTTTTAATTATTAGCTGTAATGAAAAAAGGTAAATTTTATAAATTAATAACCATGAATTATTGAGTAGAGATAAATGTTTGTCTTGTATAAATTGGAAATAATCTATTAAATCTGCTATACTGATAAGTGTTTTATGATCATTATATACAAGCTCTACATTTATTTTTAATGTTTTATCATCTATCAAAAAATGAATATCACTATCTATAACTAGTGGTAATATATTGAAATTTTTTATTTTCTCATTATTAATAAATTTTTTTTCTATATAATTTGATAGTTTATCGGCAGTTCTTGTAAATAATCCTTTGAAATCTCCAGAATAAAATACTGGTGATGGTGCTAATAGTAAAAATGGCGAAGACCTGTCACTACTCAATCTTGACAAATCTATATCATACAGTTTAGCCTTGTCAATACTGACATTATTTTTATTTAAAGATTTAGTAAAAAAATTATCAAAACTCGCAACACTAGTATTTTGAGTATCTACGCCTTCATTATGAAACTCATCTAAAAGATTTAACCCGTGTAATTTAAATAAAATAAAGGGATTTTTATCTATTTCGCTAGCGAATAGATAAATAACCGCAGCTATATGTTTACATGGTACCACCCAATCTGGGCAGCTACATCGCATTGTAAAATCTTTCCATGTAGAAGGGAAAATTTTTATTCCATTATTCAATGCTAAAGATTCTAATTCGGGACTAATTTCATTATTTAATAGTTTTGATAATATTTGAGGATTACTATTGATAAGATTTATGAGTAATTTTTTTTGGTCATTAGAGAATTCAGGTACCTCTATAGAAATATTATATGGTATATCTCTAGTGCCTTGCACTTTAGCAATGATTTTATTAGATATGTAAGAGATATATACTACAGAACCATTATCTGCATATGAGAGTCCACGTTCTAGTCTATTACTATAGTCTATTCTATTAAGCGAGTTTAACCATTGCTTACCCCACCAGGTAATACCATATTTCATATCCCACAAAAATATATTACAATATTAATAAATTTTTACAAATTAAAAAAATTGCAGCATATTTTAACAACTAAAATTTTTAAATTTGCATATATATAAATTCATAACAATTTGTAAAAGTTAAATCTTTTAATGAAGTTAAAAATTTATGCTTTGATGGCGCAATGAATGAAAAAAAGAACATAATGGATAAGAATTTTTATCAAAAAACATTAAAGGAATATCCGATAATTCTAAATAGTGATTTTTTTAATAAACCTTAGTTCTATATCTTATCTTCTCAGTACTATACCTAATTGAGCATTTAAAGCATCAATGATTTTTTTCATTAGATTATCTATCTCTTGCTCAGTGAAAGTAGATTGTTTTTTTTCTAAATTTATGCTAATGGCATATGATATTTTACCTGTAGGTAGATTTTTTCCATCATAAACATCGAAAAGATTTATGTCTTTTACATATTTAGAAGCTGTTTTATAAATGACATCTTTGATTTGCTGAAAACTAATATCATTATCTAGAAGTAAAGATAAATCTCGCTTAACAATCGGGAATTTATTTGGTTCAGTATATTTAACCTCATTATTTAAGTATAATTCGTATAAATTTTCTAAATAGATTTCTGCATAAAGCACAGGTGTATCGATATCGAAATATCTTAACACATCATTTTTCACTTCACCAATAGTTGATAATAATTTATTATCATTATAAATTTCAAAAGAATTTACTAATAAACGATGCTCTGATCCCTTGTAAACAAATTGTTTATTTTTGATGTGTTGATTAAATATATTTTCAATAATAGATTTAATGTCAAAAAGATCAATATCTTTTGATTTATATTTCCAATTATCAGCGAATAAGTTACCAGTCATCCAGATAGCTAATTGTTGATTTTCATAAAATTTTTCTTTTACATTATTGGCTTGAGCATTAATAGATTTATAAATTTTACCTAATTCAAAAAATAATAAATTTTTTTCTTGTCTATTTAGATTATAAGCAATAGATCTAAGGCCACCAAAAAGTAAAGAAGGGCGCAGAATATTTAACTCATTACTAATAGGATTTAGTACTTTTACATATTCATCATCAGCAAATAAATTAAATTGTTTATAATAATTTTCTGATTCTAGACTATTATTCATTATTTCAGTGAATCCTTCGGCTTTTAACTTTAGAGATAAATTATAAGTAAAATTATGATATTGTGGTTTATATAGTTTAATAGGATAATTCAAACGTTTAGGACTTTCGATTTTATCAAAACCAGCTATACGAATCAGTTCTTCAGCTATGTCTACTGGTTGTTTAACATCTACTTTTGCCATTGGGACCTTAACAGTAAGCATATCATTCTTTTCATCTAATAAATCAAAATTTAAATCTAAAAGAATTTTTTTTACATTATCTTTATGAAGCTCTGTACCAAGGAATTTATTTGTTTTATCAATATTAAAACTAATAATTTCGGGATTTATAACCTTCCCTATTGATTCTATGATGTCACTAGAAATTTCTCCACTAGATACATCTAAAATCAGTTTAGTAGCCCTGAGGAGAGCAAAGTTTAATATACTATAATCTGCACCTCTCTCAAAGCGATAGGCTGCCTCAGTATGCAAATTATGTCTGCGAGCAGACTTGCGAATATATGAAGGATTGAAAAAAGCACTTTCAATGAAAATAGTTCTAGTACTATCACTGACACCACTATCTATACCGCCCATAATACCCGCCATACACATGGGCTCTTCTGCATTGCAAATCATCAAATCTTCATTAGAGAGCTCTCTTTCTATACCATCGAGGAATTTAAATTTTGTACCTTCATTAGCGGTTTTCACTATTACATGATGTCCTTTTATTTTATCATAATCAAAAATATGTAAGGGTTGGCCAATCTCCATCATTACATATTGAGAAATATCTACAATATTATTAATGCTTTTCAGTCCCCAAGCATTTAGATAATTTTTTAACCAAATGGGACTTTCTTTGACAGAAATATTATCAATGACTAATCCACAATATTTAGGACAGGCATCAGCATTGTCAATTTTAATAGAAATCGGTAATCGCTTATTAGGATGAATATCTATTGTATCGGGAAGCAAAAATTTATAATTAATTTGAGGAAATCTCTGATTAAGAGCAGCAAAAATATCTCGCGCTATACCTAGATGCGAAGTAGCATCAGCTCTATTTGGTGTTAATCCTATTTGATAAATCGTATCTTTATAAATAAAATCTTTAAATATTCTATCAGCTTTTTCACCAACATTGATATCATCAGATAGAACTAATATCCCAGCATGTGAATGACCTATACCCAGCTCATCTTCAGCACAAATCATTCCATTACTTTCTATGCCACGAATTTTAGATTTTTTTAATTTAGTCCATTCACTACCGAAACGTACAAAAGAACCTGGTAGAGCAACTACAACTTTTTGCCCTTTAGCCACATTAGGAGCACCACACACTATAGTTAAAGGGGAGTTTTCACCAATATTTACAAGAGTTTTATGTAAATGATCTGTCCCCTCGATTTTTTCTACTTGCAAAACCTCACCAATTATAATATTATTCATCAGTCCAGGTATGCTTTCAAACTCTGTTATTTGCTCCACCTCTAATCCTACAGAGTTTAAAATATCATATAAAACATCATCATTTATGTCCCACGGATAAATAAATTTTTTCAGTAATTCTACAGAGACTACCATAAGTAAATTATTTTAATAATATAATGCAAAATTCAATATTTTTTTTAACTTGAGAAATTTTTTTACAAGTAAAAATATGAATAATTATTTTTTTATAAAAAAATAATTATTAATTTTGCAAAAATATAATATTAAAATGGGTGGAGCAGTTGTAACTTTTATGATAATAGCTATAATAGTAGCTATTTTATGGTGTATAGTTATTTTAATACAAAATCCTAAAGCTGGATTTGCTGCTAATTTTTCAGTAGCTAATACAATGTTTGGTGCTAGAGAATCTGCAAATCAATTAGAAAAAGCTACATGGATAATGGCAGTGATTATTTTAGTTTTATCTATCGCATCAGCATTAGTAGTTCCAAAAGGGGAGCAAGTACAAACTAGCAAAGTGAAGCAAGCTGTAGAGCAAACACAAACACCTGTGAATATTCCTCAAAGTCCTGCACCTTTAGCACCTCAAATACCAGAAGAAGGTAATAATTAATATTTCATTAGGAATTTATCCAAATTAGAAATCTTTATATAAAGGCAATTTTAAAAAATTGTTTATTTTTTTACATTCTTTTAATAAAAAATGGCAAAAGAATGCCTTCTAACCCATCTTGTAAATAAACCAAATTATAATCAATTCCTAATTGTAATAAATTAATTTTCAATTGATTATGGTAGTCAGATATTTTATTCAAATACAAATCTTTATAATTACGAGGATGAAGTTTGATTTTTTCACCATTTTCCATATCAGTAAATAAATAAGGACGATTTTTAAAATTAAAATCCCACTCAGATTGTTTATCTAATAAATGAAAAACAATCACCTCATTATTATTATATTTCAAATGTTGTAGAGCATTTATTACTCTTTGAGGTTCTAGATTAGCCTCGAAGAGGTCACTGATAATAATTACTAAAGAACGTTTATGTATCCTATCTGCTATCTCATGAATATTTTGAGACAATAAAGTTTCTGTTTTTGGTAGTTTTTGAATTTCTAGTAAATACCTATCTAGCAAAGAAAGTAAATATCTATGATGAGTATATGAAGACCTAGCATGAGTATGTTCCAAAATTTCATTACTGACGAGTGAAATGCCGGCGGCATCACGTTGCTGATAAAACAAAAGCAAAAAAACAGCAGCCATATACATAGACATGTTATATTTGCTACGTAACTCTTCATCACCATTATCTAGCATAGGATAAAGCATAGAATTTGATGCATCGATAATTATTCTAGCACGTAAATTAGTTTCATCCTCAAATTGTTTAACAAATAATTTATCAGTCCTAGCATATAGTTTCCAATCAATAAATCTAGTAGATTCACCAGGATTATAAGGCCTATATTCAGAAAATTCTACAGAGAAACCATGAAAAGGGCTGCGATGTATCCCAGTGATATAACCAGCTACTAGCTGCCTAGCACGTAATTCTAATCTACTATATCTCTGTACTTTTGCATCACCGAAATTTATCACAATAATAAAAGGTATTTTTTAATGTTAAAATATTTACAAAAATCAATAAGAGGGGAAGAAAAATATTAAAGTATAGATTTCAGTTTTTCTTCTAATACTTTTCTAGGTACAGAACCAACTTGTTTATCTATTAGCTGTCCATTTTTAAAGAAAAGTAAAGTAGGAATATTTCTAATGCCATATTTCATAGCTAGAGAACCTTGTTCATCTACATTTACTTTGCCAATTAATATTTTATCATTATAATCATTATTCAGCTCGTCTAAAACTTGGCCAATCATTTTACAGGGGCCACACCACTCTGCCCAGAAATCGACTATTACTGGTACAGGACTATTATTGATAATTTCATCAAAATTGGATTCAGATAAATTTTCTTTCATAATTTTTTATTACAAAATTATAGTTTTTATTTTAAATTTAATAATATTTTGATAAAAATCATAAAAAAAGAGAGAGAAAAAATAATCTATTATAAATGTAAGTCTCTTTCTCCTTGTTTTACTCGCTCTATTCTTGAAATTAAATTTTGCGTATTATAGCCATCCATCTCAAGTGTTTTCAGTTCTTCATCGATTTTTGCCCAGCCTTTTTTTTGTAATTCTGGAGAAGCATAATCACATAAATATTCTGCATATGTTAATATTGCATTTGGTGTACAAAATTTCTTTATGAAACCTGGAACAGAAAACTCCATAAAATGTTCACCTGTTCTGCCTTTTCTATAGCAAGATGTACAAAATGATGGTATAAATCCCATATCTGTCAATTCATCAATAATTTCCTCTAATGATCTAGAATCTTCGATTTCAAATTGTTCTGCATTTAAATCTTGCTTCTCATTCAATGATTTTTTAGCATATGCTCCAATCTCTAGTTTTGTACCACCATCTATTTGACTAATACCATATTTTATAACTTCATCACGTACTTTAGGATTTTCTCTAGCAGTTAATATCATACCAGTATATGGTACTGCTAATCTAAGTATGGCTACTAAACGTGTAAAATCACTATCATTCACAAAATATTTATCTGTGATTGCTAACCCAGAAGCATTTTTAATTCTAGGGAATGATAATGTATGTGGTCCCACATTATAAACAGCTTCTAGATGGTTAGTATGTCTCACTAATCCCATTACTTCAAATTTCCAATCATATAAACCAATCAATGCACCTAATCCTACATCATCAATACCAGCTTCTTGAGCTCTATCTAGAGATGTTAACCTCCATGCATAATCCATCTTCTTACCACCTTTGTGGTACCAGCTATATGCCTCTGGATTGTATGTTTCTTGAAATATTTGATATGTTCCTATGCCAGCTTGTTTAACAGTTCTAAAGCCTTCGATATCTAGTGGTGCTGCATTGATGTTTACTCTGCGAATTTCTCCATTATCTTTTTTAATACCATAGACCAATCTAACTGTATGTGCAATATATTCAGGAGAGTACAGTGGGTGCTCACCATATACGAGAATTAATCTTTTATGTCCATTATCTTCAAGAGCTTCTACTTGATCAATGATTTCTTGGTCAGAAAGAGTATGTCGTATTGATTCTTTATTAGATACTCTAAATCCGCAATATAGACAATTATTTATACATTTATTACCAATGTATAGTGGAGCGAAAAGTACGATTCTATTACCGTAGATACGTTTTTTTAATTCTCTAGCACCTTCTTTAATTTCTTCTATTAGTTCTGGATCTTCAGCATTTAATAAAATTGCTGTCTCTTTGAGGTTTAGTCTCTGTTTATCAAGAGATTTTTGTATAATATCTCGCACTGCATATTTATCTGCCTTTGCTGTTTTTAAATATTCCCATATCTCATTTGGATCAATAAATACTTCCATTGGATTGTCGGGCAATGAATATTTCTCTGGACTAAATTTCATATTTCCTCTTTTTTAATGTTTAATGAAATAATTTTGGCTTTTAAACCACTAATCCGTCCGAGTTTGCCCGTAAGTGCGTTTAATGTATCATTATCTCCTTGCACTACTAAGGTTATAACATTATAACCCTCCTCCTGAATATTGATACCTTGACGTGATTTAATAATCGAAGCATACTGTGTCAAAATCTCCTGAAGTTTTTTTACTGCAGAACGATCTTGAATTACTATAAGTATGGCACCCAATTTCTTCTCCATCAGAGCAATTTCTTTTGGATTAGTTATTGCAAAATTACGAAATATTTTTAAATAAAAAAATACTATTAAATTCGCAATAAAAATTTTGTGTAAAATATTATGGTGAAAAATAAATATTCATTATTTGAAAGAATCAGCAACATTGATAATAAGAAATTAGCTATTTTTTTATTTTTAATTGCAACTATTTTATATCTGCCAACCATCACATTTGATTATGCATTAGATGATGGATTAGTGATTCATGAGAATAAATTTACTCAGCAAGGTCTCAAAGGTGTGAAAGATATTTTCACTCATGATTCATTTGTCGGGTATTTTGGTGAAGATGTGAAATATGTAGCTGGTGGTCGCTATCGTCCGTTTACTCAATTTATTTTTGCTATTCAAAAAGAA
>LFTI01000066.1 GCA_001513285.1 Rikenellaceae bacterium DTU049 | reverse complement strand
CTTGATGGAGTTACAGTTATAGAGCTACCAGAACCTAAACTATGAGACCAACTGTATGTACTAGCACCACCTGCTGTTAGTGTAGAGGTTGCACCTTCACATATTGTTATAGGGTCTGCTGAGGCTGTTACTGTCGGTAAAGAATTTACTGTTACTGTAACTATGGCAGTATTAGAACATCCTGCTGCATTCGTTCCTGTAACGGTATATGTCGTTGTGATAGATGGTATAACAGTTTTAGAACTTCCAGAGCCTAAACTATGAGACCAAGTATATGTACTAGCACCACCTGCTGTTAATATAGAACTTTCACCTTCACATATAGATGTAGGTGAAGCTGATGCTGTTACTGTTGGAATAGAATTAACTGTTACAGTAACTGTTGCGGTATTTGTACAACCAGCAGCACTTGTGCCTGTTACTGTATATGTTGTTGTGCTAGATGGGGTTACAGTTATAGAGCTAACAGAACCTAAACTATGAGACCAAGTATATGTACTAGCACCACCTGCTGTTAGTACTGAAGTTGCACCTTCACATATTGTTGTAGGGTCTGCTGAGACTGTTACTGTTGGCAATGGATTTACCGTTACAGTTACTGTCGCTGTTTCTGTATTACCTCCTACTGTACCTGTTACTGTGTAAGTTGTTGTGGTACTTGGAGTTACAGTTTTAGAACTTCCGCTACCTAGACCATGAGACCAGCTATAAGTATCTGCTCCACTGGCTGTTAATACTGAACTTTCACTATTACATATTGCATCAGGTAATGCTGTAGCTATAACCGTTGGACCAGTAGAAATATATTCAAATATTAAATCTAAATATAATGAACTTTCATCCTCAAAAATATCTTTAAAATTATACCAAGTACCAGGAGATGTAGTTCCATAAGAAGCAAAGGCTGTAGGTGCAACTGTACTAGTACGAAATGTTGCCATAGCACCACAAAATTGATGAGTAGTATAATTATGATTAGCATCATAGTTTAGCTCATAACCAATAAAGAAATTACCAGTAACAGAAACAGGACTAGAAAATATAATCTCATTATAAGCGCCTGCAGTAAATGAAGTAATGTCTCTAGTTTCAGTATAAATAACAGAACCAGGGAACCCCCCATCGTCGTCCCATACTGTAACTTTAATAGTTTTTCCCGTTCCTTGTGCTTCAACAACATACATACCAAAGCCATGTATTTTACCGGGGTAAGAATTTGTATAATATTCTGCATATCTATATAAACGATCAGAACTACCAAAGTCACAATGGCCAGGAATAAGTCCATTAGTAGCACTATATACAGCAAGGGCATCAGAACTTACAAAATTAGTGCAAGTATCTATGCCACCGACCACAACGTATTCAAGATAAGTTACTGTATCTGCACCATGTGCATTATATGTATTTAGGGTTACATTATATAATCCAGGAGATGAATATCTAATATTAGTGGGATTTTGTGCAGTAGATGTATTAGGTACTCCTCCATCGAAAGTCCAGTTCCACCCCGTAGGTACGCGTAAAGATTTATCTGTGAAGTTTACTGTACCCCCTATAGGAATGAAAGGACGTAAATAATAATCTTTCAAATTACCTTTACCTTCTAATCGTGATATAGGAGCACGTCCTATTACTTTTACAAAATCATTTTTATTTTTTACATTTTCACCCGCAGGATTAGCAGCTTTTAATGAAACATCATATAATCCTGCTACATTATAAATAGTAGTTGGATTCTGCACATATAAGTGATTATCTACTGCACCTTGTAAAGTCCAATCCCAAGCAATGGGTACATTAGTTGATTTATCAATGAAATAAACAGGATCTCCTTCATAAGTCCTAAGAGTATCGGATACCTCTTGCTGTATCATAACATCATCAAGGTACCAGCCATGAGCATCTGTACCTCTATATCTAAAGGCGATATAAACCGTTTGGCCTGCATAATAAGTTAAATCAATGATAGTTTGTGACCATGGCTCAGTTACGCTTGCAGGTTGCCACAATGGAGTAAAACTAGATGTATCTGAAGTAGTGGTAGATATCAGTACAGTATTATCTCCATAATAAGTAGGGTAACTATTATACGACCAAAATGATAATTTAGGAGAACCTGATGGTAAAACAATTGCAGGTGTAATAAGCCACCCTTTTTCATAAGTTAACCCATCACCCCAGCCATGGTAAGCAGATCTACTTCCATTTAGAGTATGATTTTGTGCAGTAGTATGATTCCATTTATTACCATTACCATCACCATCTACAATAATCCAATTAGTAGGGGGGAAGGTAGTACTCTCAAAATCTTCAGAAAACACTGAATTTAATCCAACAAAATTAGCTGTCGGTGCAGTATATCCCTGAACAGTTAGTTGAATATTTGGCCTATTATTATTTACAGTACCATTATTAGCGGATGGATCAGTAGTACCATTCCATTGCTGATGTCTACTGGGTGATGTAGTGTAATAACAATTACTTGGGGCATTAAGATTGGTAGCGGTTGAATTAACTTTAGTAATGACCATCAAGTTTTTACCAGATATATATTTGAATGGGTTTTGTAGATTTATTGTAAACCAGCCCACTACATCAGGTGTGAAAGTACCATCATATACAAGGGTAGCATCTGCAATTAAATCATCAGTAGTACACGCTGTGAAAGAAGTAAGGTCGGTATGCTTCATATATATCTTTATGTTACGTGTATCTGTTCGACTTGTGTTAGGTCTCCATGCTATTGCATTAATAATGCACGAGCCACCTATCTCTGAACTTAAATATATGGAAGCATCATTTACAAATTTTGCTTGACCTTGAGGTCTAGTGTTAATACCAAGAGGATAGACACCACCTTGAGAAGTACCAGTGCCTATAGTAATGGGACTGGATGGTGGCGAGTAGGAATTTACGGTAATATAATTGACTTTTGTGATAGAATCAGAACCATATTGATTATATACAACTAATTTTACTTCATATGTTCCTGGTGTAAAATAAGTTATAATAGGATTACGTATAGTGGATGTACTTGGATAACCACCTGAAAAAGTCCATTTCCAGGAAGTTGGGTAATTAGAAGATATATCTGTAAATTGTACACTTTGACCAGCAGTAATAGTAGTTGGAGTACCGGAGAAATTAGCAATAGGTGGATCAGTACTAGCATTTGGATCGAAGCCATCTAATGTTGTCGGGTCAGAATCTAATGGGTCTAGCCATGGTTTTAATTGTTTATCAGCAGTTGTACCATTAGCCGTCCAGTGGACAGGGAATTTACCATAAAGATCCATTGCTGTTGGATTACTGCATGTAGAACTACCACCAGTGAGAGTACCAATGATTCTTTTATTATTATCAAAAAGAGGAGAGCCGCTACTACCACCTTCTGTAACTCCCCAACCATTTGTAGTTGCTGCCCATCTGACTGTCCAATGTCCACTTGAAATGCCACCAGACCATGTACCTGTTCCAAGTGTGGTAGTGTAAGTAGATATTTTTTTAGCATCACCTGATGGATGATGAATACCTACGCCACTGGAGCTAGCAGTTACAGATCTGGACCATCCATTAAAATATGGGCTCCAGCTGAGGGGTGGATCATCATAAAGCTCTACTAACTGAAAGTCAGAACCACCAGTTATATCACCACCAGCTTTATATGTACAACCTGTTATCACATTATTGGGTGGTGTTCCTGTATTAGGGCAACCAGGACGTTCATAATTAAAATAAAACTGCCAAACATTTCTATCTGCAGCAGATGCATCACCACCACAATGATATGCTGTCAAAAAATATGGTATACCATTATTCTGTGTGTTATTTACTAATGAACCGCTACATAAATACCATGAAGCACCTTCTCTAAAAAATATTCTTGCTACGCCGCGTTTCTGTGCTTGCCAGTTATCACCTTCTGGTGAACAATTAATATTTACCTGACAGACATCAGCGTCGCCTAAATCTTTAAGTGGTATCTCATTAATTGGGTCATTGTATATAAGAGCTATTTCAGAGATATGCAAAATAGATTTAGGAGTATAATTTTGTAATTCTACAGGTCCTACTCGCCCAGTATATTGCTGAATAGCAATATTGCCTTGTGTTTCATTTTTACTTTTAGGAGGCAGTGGCAAAGTATTAGGTTTTGCATTTTCTACTAATTCAATAGTAATAATCTCACCTGGAACAGGAGTAGTAGCCATTTGTCTAATACCACCATTTTTGTCATTATGATTGGCGGTATAAGCACCTACTACATAGCCATTGTCATTATAAACAAATAGTTCGGCATCATCACTAAGTTTCCATTTATCAAAAGATATGACTATAGACGTGGCTCCTGGAACAGTAATTTTACAAGGCCATACAACTTTATTATTTGGTAATAAAGTCCATTCGCCGTCAGTAGCTGGATCTATTTCATGACTTAATGATACACCAGCTCTAATAGGCAGATTGTTTGCCAAAGCAATGGAATCCTCCTTGTGTAATAGAGTCCAATTGATACTTGAAACATCCACAGTATGTATTTGCTGTACTGATGATAAAGCAAATGATTTTGATTGTGGACTAACTTGCTTAAATTCCTGACTAAATAATGTCAGGGAGCAAATTGATAAAATTAATAAAACTAACTTTTTCATAATTTGGGAAATAAAAACTATATGCAAATATAAAATTTTTGAAATGTTAAAAAAATAGAAACAAATTTAGCGTTCTTTTTTTATAAGTATAATTGATTCCAAATTAAATTTTTCAGGGCTAAAGTCCACACCTTTTTCTTTGTTCTACCCTGACCTAAAGGTCAGGGTTAATGAGCGTATGGTAATACTCACATACGATATATTTTTGAGATAATCTATCGGGAATCTAATGTTTTGACATTAATTTTGCTATAATATTAATATTAAGTATGAGCAATAAAAAGCCCATTCATCAGAATGGGCTTTTTATATTAATTAAAGTGTCATTTTAATCTTCTAAAACACTGAATTCTGTTTTGTCTACACCACATACAGGACAAACCCAATCATCAGGAAGGTCTTCAAATGGTGTTCCTGGTGCTATACCAGAATCGGGGTCTCCTTTTGCTGGATCATAAATATATCCACAAATTTCGCATTCATACTTTTTCATAGTTTTTTTATTTTTGGTTTGTAAAATTATTAAAAATTTTTAATTTTATAGTGCTGTATAGCCACCATCTATTACTAGCTCAGATCCTGTCATAAAAGATGATTCATCTGAAGCTAAAAATAATGCTCCATAAGCTACTTCTATAGCTTCAGCAGGTCTGCCTAAAACTGTTGTACCGAGTAAAGCTTTTGAACCTTCAGGATCTTTTAATAAATCATCAGTCATAGGAGTTCTAATCACACCCGGATGAATGGAATTAACACGAATATTGTATTTAGCTAATTCAGCAGCTACAGTTTTTGTTAAAAGTCTCACTGCTCCTTTAGAAGCATGATATGCTACTGAAGCTCCACTACCTATTAACCCAAAGATAGATGAAATATTTATTATAGATCCATTTTTAGTTTTTTTCATTAGTGGCAAAATGTATTTTATGCCTAAAAAAACGCCTTTAGCATTTATATTCATTATTTTGTCCCATTCATCTTCGTCAGCATCTTCTATTCCTGCTAAACTCAATATACCAGCATTATTCACTAATACATCTACTTTACTCCATTTCTTTTCAATATCTTCAGCTAATTTTTCCCAATCTTTTGCTTTTGAGACATCTAGCTTGTAAGCAATAGCTTCTCCACCATTTTTAATGATTTCATTAGCTACTAGCTCGGCTTCATCTTTTAGGATATCAGTTACTACTACTTTTGCACCTTCATTAGCAAATAATATAGCTTCTTCTTTACCCATGCCTTTTGCAGCACCAGTGATAATTGCTACTTTGTTTTCTAACCTTTTCATAATATTTTGTTTTTTGGTTTAGCAAAATTAACATAAAAATTATATTATAATAAGATAAATGATAAATATCAAATAATAAATTGCAAAAAAGATTTAATAAATAAAAAAAAGAGTTGTCATAAATGACAACTCTTTTAATAATTATTTACTTGAATTTAATTATTGATTATTTTGTAAACTATCAATTTTTTGGTTAACTTCTTGGAGTTTATCTGGCATTGATAATCTAGCATAGATAGTTCTAAGTGTATATAATGTTGGAATGTCATCGGGTTGTAACGATAGAGCTTTTTCTAATAGAGGTAATGCTTGATGCCATAAATCCTCATAAACTTTCTTTAGATTCTCATATTCTGCCTGAGCAGTTGGTGGTAGAGCATTAGCTATATTAAAAATTTCTACACCTTTATTAAATAATAATGCACCATAGTTATAATAAGCTTCATAAAAATTATTATTCAGTTCAATTGCTTTCTGGTAAGACTTTTTAGCTTCTTCGAAAAACATATCTCTACGTTCTTGATTAAGTGTAGTGTCTTGCGATAGTTGATCATAATTAGTCCCAACTACATAATAAAGCATATGATTATTAGGATCTTTAGCAATTGCTTCCTGTAATAAGGTTTGAGATTTTTCTATATCCCCTGTAATTAAATAATAATTTATTTCACGCAGGAGGACGTCATTATTATCAGGAAGTCTTTTTTTAGCTAATTCAATAGTTTTTAGCATATTTGTAGTATCTTTTTTAGCTAGATAAATATCAAAAAGTAAATTAAAAGCAGTAGGATTTTTGTATTCAGCATATGTTGTTAACTCTTTTAAATATTTTTCTGCAGTAATAGTATCTTTAAGGTTCAGAGCAGCCACGGCACCATAAAAATCAGCCAAGGTATCTGGAGTATTAGAATATATTTTTCTAACAGTTCTAGTTTTTTCAAAAAATGAAAGAGCATTATTAAAATCTTTATTATTAAAATAATTTGCTCCTTTATTATAATACTCATCAGCTACAAATTTAAGTCCAACTCTTGGACTATTGGGACTGGCTTTTGGTGCGATAAAATTAGGATCCAAAATAAGGCATTTTTTATAAGCTTCTAGAGCAGTATCTAACGGATTAGTAGCTAAATCTTTATAAGGATTTTTGGGGTCACTTTCTTTAATAGCTAAGGCTAAATAAACATTACCTTTGTAGAGCCATGTTTTAGGATCATCTTTAGTATCTGGATATAAAGCAGCAGCATCTATAGCAGCTTTTGCTTTATCCAATTTACCAGCTTTTAAATAATTGTATGCATCTAATACTTTATTTGATTGTGCAAATGAACTTATACTCATTAAAAGTATAATACTTAAAAACAAAATTTTAGTTTTCATATTGAAATATTTTTTAATAAAATTTTCTACAAAAATAATACCATTTTACCAATTTTAAAATATTTTTTTAAAATTCATCTAGATTTGCATCTTGATTGATTGTAACATCAGTTTCATCATTATTTAGATTATCTTCTTCTATTTCATTAATGGAACCATTATCAATATCATGAGCTATCTTAGCTACAGAAGCGATAGCATCATCACTATTTAAATTAATTATTCTAACACCTTGAGTTACTCTATTTAGTAATGGAATATTAGAAATATTTAATCTAATACCAATGCCGTTTTTAGTTATAATCATGATATCATCGTCTGGGTTATCGACATCAATAATGCTAACAATATTTCCTGTTTTATCAGTAATATTCATAGCTTTGACACCTTTAGCACCACGGTGAGTTTTGCGATAAGCAGATAATAATGAGCGTTTACCATAACCTTTCTCGGAAATAACCAAAATTTGTTGATTTTCATTTTCCAATGCTACCATACCTATCACTTTATCAGTACTAGAATTGAGAGAAAGTGCTTTCACACCAGTAGCTGTCCTACCCATAGGACGTACTTCTTTTTCATCAAATCTAACAGCTTTGCCCTCACTAGTAGCTACAAATATTTCAGAATTACCATGTGTGTGCGCTACTTGCAAAAGATTGTCATCTTCTTGAATACCTAAAGCTATGATACCACTACTGCGTGGACGAGCATAGAAAGTCAAACTAGTCTTTTTAATTATTCCATTAGTTGTTATGAAAATAACATAATCATCCTTTATAGCATCTGCATCTTCTAAATTTTTAGTATTGATAATTGTTTGAATTTTATCATCAGCATCTATAGCAATCAAGTTTTGAATAGGTTTTCCTTTAGCATTACGAGCTGCTTCTGGTATTTCGAAAACTCTCAACCAATAGACTTTGCCTTTTTTAGTAAAAAGTAATAAATAATCATGATTAGTGGCGATATATAAATTTTCTATAAAATCTTCATTTCTTATATCTGAAGCTATTTTTCCCTTACCACCTCTATTTTGGCTACGATAATCACTCAGTTTTGTACGTTTAATATAGCCCAGATGTGATATAGTAATGACTACAGGTTCATCAGCTATTAAATCTTCAATTCTAACATTTTTGCCATGAACATCGATTTCTGTGCGAGGTTTGTCATTGTATTTTTGTTTAATTTCTAAAAGCTCATCTTTTATTATTTGCATCTGTAGGTCTACATTACTCAAGACGTCTTGTAGATAAGCAATTTTCTTCATTAGTTCATCATATTCACTTTCTAATTTATCTCGTTCTAATCCTGTCAATGTTCGTAGACGCATATCTACAATAGCAGTAGCTTGGATATCAGAAAAGTCGAAACGTTCTATCAAATTTGCTTTTGCTAGATCTACAGTTTCACTAGCTCTGATGATAGCAATAACCTCATCTATAAAATCTAAAGCTTTTAATAGACCTTGTAAAATATGAGCTCTTTTTTCTGCTTCGTTAAGTTCATATTTAGATCTACGAATAATAACTTCGTGGCGATGCTCTACATAATAGTGAATTAGCTGAATGAGATTCAATGTTTCTGGCTTTCCATTAACAAGAGCAATATTATTAATACTAAAAGAAGATTGTAGAGGACTAAATTTATATAAAGAATTGAGAATAACATTAGCATTAGCATCACGACGTAGGTCTATAACTACACGGATGCCATCTTTATCAGATTCATCACGAATATCTGTGATACCATCGATCTTTTTTGATTCTACTAAATTAGCTATTTTCTGAACAAGATCACTTTTATTTACTTGATAAGGAATGCTAGAGATTATTATTTGGGATTTATTATTATTTTCTACAAACTCAGCTTCACCACGTACCACTACTCTACCTCTTCCTGTTTTATATGCTTCTATTACTCCATCAATACCATATATTAAACCACCAGTTGGGAAATCAGGCCCTTTGATAAAGTTCATTAATTCTTCAACCGTTATATCTCTATTATCGATGTAAGCTATAATACCATCTACAATTTCACCAAGATTATGAGGTGGCATATTTGTAGCCATACCAACAGCGATACCTGATGAACCATTAAGAAGCAAATTAGGAATTTTAGCAGGTAAAACCATAGGTTCACGAAGTGAATCATCAAAATTATTTTGAAAATCTACTGTGTCTTTATCTAAATCAGCGAGCATTTCTTCAGCTAATTTACTTAGTTTAGCTTCTGTATAACGCATTGCTGCGGGGCTATCTCCATCTATAGAACCGAAATTACCTTGTCCATCAACTAATGGATAACGCATAGACCAGGGTTGAGCCAAACGTACCATTGCATCATAAACAGATGAATCACCATGTGGGTGATATTTACCTAATACTTCACCTACAATACGAGCACTTTTCTTAGTTGGCCTATTAGAATACAATCCCAACTCAAACATACCAAATAAAACTCGTCTATGTACTGGTTTTAGTCCATCACGTACATCTGGCAGAGCTCTAGAAACTATTACAGACATAGAATAGTTAATATAGGCAGTCTTCATGTGCTCTTCTATGTTAATATCAAAAATCTGCCCTCCTCCTTGAGTTAATTCATTTTCTTCATCCATGATATAGTAAATATTTATTTGCAAATTTACTAAAAATAAATCAAAAGGTAAAATAAAAAAATGGCAATTTTTCAAAAAATATTACTAGTTATTTCTAATTTTAATTATATATAGCTGTTTTATTTTATTAATATTAATTACTATAATTTTATGTATAGAATAAAGAATTAATTTTAATAATTTTGTAGGAAGTAAGTTTTTAATGGAAAAGCAAGAATAAGAGCAATAATTTAAAATATGAGGGGAAGGGGGATAAAAAATTGGGGGCGGAAAGGGATGGTTTTTATTTTAAATTAAAAAAATGTTTAAATATTTATAGGCTATTATTTTAAAATTATATTATCTTTGAATATATCAATGACAATGTTTTACAATTTTAAAAAAATTATACTTCTTCTTCTTTTTTTGTATGCAAATAATAAATTTTTGCTATCACAATCAAATATTAATGAATACGATTGCAAAAATAAATCTATTACAGTTTTAAGTAGTATCTATGCAGGTATAAGTGTTTATACTTATTATAGTTGGTATTATCAATATAATTCAGGGAAATTTCATTTTTTTGATGATAGCAGAGAATGGCTTGAAATGGACAAAGCTGGACATTTCTTCACTGCTTATTCTTTAACAAATCTTAATAATGACTTATTAGAAAATTGTACTCAAAGTAAAATATCTTCACCTATAATAACATTTACATATTTAGCTAGCATAGAAATAATGGATGGTTTTAGTGAAGGATGGGGATTTTCTATTAGTGATTTATTATTAAATGTAGCAGGTATAATGGCAGCTACATTTTTAAATGATGATGTGCAATTAAAATTTTCTTTTCATCAAACAAAATGGGCACAACAAAGGCCAGAATTATTAGGAAATAATTTTAGGCAACAAATGTTAAAAGATTACAATGGACAAACTTATTGGATATCTATACCAATCAGCAAAATAGATAATAATTTACCAGATTTTTTAATGTTTTCATTTGGATATGGAGCAGAAGCAATGATTTATGGAAATCCCTATGAGCAAGACATCGTAATGTCTGATTTAGTTCCTTATAAGCAATTTTATTTATCTATAGATATAGACTGGTGGAAAATTATAAATCAAACTAATATAGGAAAGTGGAAATATATCTTTTATCCACTTAAATACATCAAAACACCTATGCCTACTATAGAGTTATCTCAAAAAAAATTGAAATTTCATTCATTTTATTTTTGAAAAATATAGTAATTTTTAGCTTGGAATATATGACTTGATATAAGTGGGCCCACCAGGACTTGAACCTGGGACCTACTGATTATGAGTCAGTTGCTCTAACCAACTGAGCTATGGGCCCTTTTGCGTTTGCAAAATTACATAATTTTTTTTAATAAAAAAATTTTTTTAAAATTTTTTAAAGATCAAAAGATCAGTATTTTTTATTTTATTTTTAATAATTTTGATGATTTACGTGATATTTGTCAGTTATTAATGGGGATAAACTATTTATGATTAATTTTGTAGAAAACAAAAAAATTATGGAAAGAAATAAAGGAATAATAACATTTGGTGGAAATCCAGTAACCTTATTAGGTAATTTAGTTAAAGTTGGCTTAGAAGCTCCAGACTTTAAAGTTGTAGATAAAGATTTAAATGAAAAAAATTTATATGATTTTAAAGGGAAAAAAATAATTTTATCTATTATGCCATCCGTTGATACGCCTGTATGTGCTACACAAACGCGTACTTTTAATAAATTAGCTACTTCTATGGATGATAATACAGTAGTGCTAACTTTATCTATGGATTTGCCTTTTGCTCTTAATAGATTCTGTGCTGCAGAAGGTATTAAAAATGTAATACCATTAAGTGATTATAAATATAGAGAATTTGGTGAAAAATATGGATTTCTAATAGAAGAATTAATGCTATTAGCTCGAGGTGTTGTAATAATAGATACTAATGGTATAATTAGATATGTGGAATATGTAAAAGAAGCCACTAATGAACCTAATTATAATTCTGCATTAGAAGCTCTCAAGATGATATAATCTTTATCAAAAAAAACATAAAGCGATGTAAATGAAAACTTTACATCGCTTTTTTTATTATATAAATTTTTTAAATTAAACTATAATTATTATATTTGCAAAAGAATACAAAAACTGTGGATAAGCGAATTATTTTTACAATTGTAAAAGATAAATATTTTGATTGGATGGTAGTACCATATGAGGTTAATATATTGAAAAATGGTCAATTCAGTGCTGCTTATAAACCAGTTACATTAAAAAATGTATCAATTGATATAGATGAACCTACTAAAAAAGCACTAGAATTATGCTCTATGATGACCTATCTACATATAGCCAATGTTTTTCACTTAGACACATTAAATATTGAATATGAATTAGCTAATTTAAATGAAAAAAATTTTAAAATAATTACCAATTATCTACGCGAAAAAACAAATAAACTTCTTGAAATATTAGAAAAAAATGGAATACCTCTATATAACAAAGGAGATCGAGATAGTGTAATTATTGGCGAGGAGCCAATTCATTTTAGTTCTAATCCATTAGATATAATATTTATTTTTAACAAAAATAATCAAGGCATTAAATATAGTTTAAAAACCAAGGTAAATGATAAAATTATAAATTTGTCAAAAGAAAATACCTATATTTTAAACTATTTGCCATGCTGGGTAATAAATAATGGCGTTTTATATACTACTGATGATGGTATAGATGGCAAAAAAATAGAACCATTTTTAGAAAAAAAAGAGATTTTTATCCCACAATCTCATGAAATTACTTATATTAATAAATTTATAAAACCATTACTCGAAAAGCAATTGCCTGTGGAGCTAAATGGAGATTTTGTTGTCAAAGAATTATCCATTTCTCCTATACCTATTTTAAGATTAGAAATAGGATTAGATCTGAAGCCTGTACTTAGTTTGTTTTTCCGCTATCATGACGAAGAGATTGCTTTTAGTGACAAAAAAGATTGTTTTGTTGAATTTAATGATGATAACGGTGTAATTAATATTACTAAAATAAAGAGAAATAAAGATTTTGAAAACGAAACAATAAATTATTTAAATTTCATAGGATTAAAACATAAATTTTATAATAATTTTATCCTAATTGATACTAATGAAGATGACAATGAAGTTAATGAAAATGAGACTTTATATGATTATATTAATTTTATTAACTTAAACAAAGAGCTTTTTACTAATAAAAATATAGAGTTAGATATAGATAGATTAAAAGATAAATATTTTCTGGGCAAAGTAGAGCTAAAACAGAAAATCAAAAAAAGTGGCATTGATTGGTTTGATTTGCAAATAGAGGTGTATTTTGATGATTATAGTGTGCCATTTTATTTATTGAGGAATAATATTCTAGAAAATAGAAGAGAATACATTTTGCCAAATGGCAAAATCGCTCTATTGCCGAGGGAATGGTTTGCTAAATATAAAGAAGTAGCCATATTATCTCAAAATGGACATAATAGCATATCAGTATCTAAATCACAAATAGAACTTTTTAGAAATATTCCAACACCTAATTCTAAAATAGATATTGACGTTAAACAATTAAAACTAGATCAAATAGCTAATGTTAAGGTGCCACCGTCTGTAAGAAAAACCCTCAGACCATATCAACAAAAGGGCGTTAACTGGTTCGATTTTTTAGATCAACACGGCTTTGGTGGTATTCTTAGCGATGATATGGGATTAGGTAAAACTATACAAGTATTAGCCTTTCTTGCATACAAAAAAGATGAAAATCAAAAGTTAATACCACAATCGTCTAAAAATTTTGAGAAAAATACACTTTTCAAAGAACGAAAATTATCAGTTTTAATAGTGATGCCCCTTTCATTAATATATAATTGGATTAATGAAATCAAAACTACTGCTCCTGTTTTATCATATTTTGTGTATTATGGTACTAATCGCAAAATAGACTCTCATATACTAGCTAAGTATGATTTGATTTTAACAACTTATGGGACAGTCAGAAAAGATTACGAAATACTGAGTAAGCATACTTTTGATTATATTTTTTTAGATGAAAGCCAAGCTATCAAAAATCCTTCTAGTAAGATTTTTAGAGTAATTACTAAACTAAATGCTAAACGTAAATTTGTACTCACTGGTACACCAATAGAAAATACAATAGTAGATTTATGGTCTCAAATGACATTTGTAAATCCAAATTTATTAGGCGATCTCAATACTTTTAGGAAAAAATTTATGATACCTATTGAGAAAGATGCCCATAAAGGCACAGAAAAAAGCCTACAACAAATCATTAGTCCATTTATTCTAAGACGTACCAAAGATATGGTAGCTAAAGAGTTGCCGCCATTGACTGAACGCACTTATTATTCTGTCATGACAGAGCAGCAGCTTAGCTATTATGAAGAAAAGAAAAGTGAAATACGTAATTATCTTTTAGACCTTAAACAAAGAGTAGGTTTTGATAAAGCTTATTTATCCATACTCTCAGGTATCACTAGACTAAGGTTGATAGCTAATCATCCAGCTATAATTGATAAAAATTACAAGGATGAAAGTGGGAAATTTAACGATGTAATAGAAAATATTAATAAAATTATCATTTCTGACAATAAACTAGTAATGTTTTCTCAATTTGTAAAGCATTTAAATCTTTATAAAGAATATTTAGAAGCTCATAATATTCCTTTTCTAATGCTTACAGGTAGTACTCCTATGGCGGAAAGAATGCAGATAGTAAATGAATTTCAAAATAATAAAGATATTAAACTTATACTAATGTCTCTAAAAGCTGGTGGTGTAGGTTTAAATCTAACAGCAGCAGATTTTGTTTTTTTACTAGATCCGTGGTGGAATCCTGCCGTAGAGTACCAAGCCATTAATCGTACTCATCGTATAGGACAAAACAAAAATGTAATTTCTTATAAATTCATTGTAAAAGATTCTATAGAAGAAAAAATTTTAATATTACAAAATAGAAAATTAAAATTTGCTCAATTAATCGATACTACTAAAAGAATACCTATTACCGAAGATGATCTTGGCAAGCTATTTGAGTAATAAAGCGTTTAAAAAATATAGTATTGTCAAAATTATTTAAAAGTATCATTATTTTTAAAAATAAATAATTGACAACTAATAATTTTCTTAAAACATATAAATAAATTAACATATTGCATAACTTCTATTTGTTGAGAATTACTAGTTTTTTGTAGGTGGTTATTAATCAAAGAATTTAAATTAAAGAATACCTTTACAATTATTATTAAGCTCTAGCAATACCGCATTGGGAAATGATTTGTAATAAAACAAGCAAGCAGGGATAGGCATAAGGGTTTACACTGTTTGAGCAAGCTAAAGCTTGCGAGTTTGTAAACCCCAAGAGGTGATTGCGTAGTTTTATCAAATCATTTCCCCTGCGGAGACTTTTCTTTTGTTACTTTTCTTTGTGTGGTTGACAAAGAAAAGTAAATTAAGTAAAAATTTATTAAAGCAAAATTATACTCATATGATATATAGTTATTACAGTGAATGAACCAGTAATAATTTAGTTATTAATTAAACGCCTAATTAAATTAAATATTTTGTAATCAAAATAATTTATAAAGTATTTAGTTAATTTTAGTATTTGATTATTAGAATTTATCACAATCAAATATTAATAAAATCTTCCAATTAATTATAAAAGTTCTTATTATCTTTGATAAATTTTTTAAAAAAACATGCGAATCCTTATCATAGCTAATAAATTTCCATACCCATCGCATGATGGTGGTGCATTAGCTACTGCTAGTATGCTAGAAGGACTTGTAAAGGCTCACCAAGACATCTATTTATTCACTATGACTACTCCCAAGCATCCATTTGATGAAAATAATTTACCAGATTATTTAAAAAATAAAATAATCGCTGAAACTTGTTTCGTAGATACTAATATTAGTACTCAAGATGTTTTGATAAATTTTTTCTTTAAGAAAACACCATACATAGCAGAGCGTTTTTATTCAAATGCATTTAATGAAAAATTAATAGAAATATTAAAGACTAATGAATTTGACATAATACAACTAGAAGGATTGTATTTACTACATTTAATACCTCTGATACGACAGCATTCATCGGCTAAAGTTGTCTATAGAGCACATAATATAGAGCATTATATATGGAAGAGAAAAGCAAAAAATGAAATTAATCCATTAAAAAAATTTTATTTTTTTAATTTAGCTAACCGTTTGCAACGTTATCTAAAAAAATATTTAAATACCTATGATGGACTTCTTTCTATTTCTGAACCAGATGCTAGAATACATAAATGGCTTGGGCAGCAAAAACCAGAAATAATTTTACCTGTTGGCATAGATTTATCTGATTATTTTACTTTTTCTAACGATTCAAATGTTATAGATAAATTAGCTTTTATCGGAGGATTAGATTGGCTACCAAACCAAGAGGGATTAGAGTGGTTTCTCACAAAAGTATGGCACAAAGTATTAAATAATCATCCAAATTTAGAGTTTCATATAGCAGGTAGAAATTGTGATAATGCGCTGAAATCAAAAATGTTAACATTTAAAAATGTTATTTTTTACGGTGAGGTGCCCTCATCTAAAGAATTTTTAGCTGCGCACAGTATATTGATAGTACCACTTTTTTCTGGTAGTGGCATTAGAGTGAAAATAATAGAAGGTATGGCCATGGGTAAAGCTATTATTACAACTAGTATAGGTGCAGAGGGCATTCCCATAGAAAATAATAAACATGCTATCATAGCAGATACAATAAATGAGTTCGTTGAGGCAATTAATTTTTTAATTAACAATCCTGATATGACGCATCAAATAGGAAATAATGCACGCGATCTAGTCAAAGAACATTTTTCATTAGAAAAATTAACTGATGATTTGTTGAATTTTTATAATATGTTGTAAAATGTTAATAATCAAAATATTATTTTGGATTAGTGCTATTTTATTGATTTACAATTATTTACTATATCCTTTTATATTATTAATAATACATTATTTTTCTAAAAATCACAAATGTCGCAAACCAGACATTGATTTTTTACCAAAAGTATCAATTATAATTGCTGCTCACAACGAAGAGCTAGTGATATCGGACAAATTGACTTCTATCATAAAAGGAGATTATCCTTTAGACAAAATAGAAATACTTATTGGATCAGATAACTCTACTGATAATACTAATGCTATATTATCTGAATGGGCAGAGAAATACTCTTTTATAAAGCCATATTTTTTCACCCAAAGACAAGGCAAAATTGCTATTCTCAACCAGCTAATTCCAAAAGCTAATAATGAAATTCTTATTTTGACTGACGCTAATATTATTTTTAGCCCAAAAACTATTATAGAGTTAGTGATTTACTTTAGTAATCTTAAAATAGGTTTCGTAGATAGTAGGATAATAAATATAAATGGAAGTACGGACGGTATCACATTGCCAGAGCAAAAATATATTTCACTAGAATCTAAAATCAAAGAATATGAAGGGTGCATTTGGGGAAAAACAATGGGATCATTTGGTGGTTGCTATGCTATGCGAAAAGATTTATTCTCGCCTATACCAGAAGATAAGTTGATCATGGACGATCTTTATATTTGCTTAAATATTCTAAAGAATAATTTTTGGGGAATATATGCTCGTGATGCTGTGGTCTATGAAAAAACCACCGCGGATATGAAAATAGAGTATAATCGAAAAATACGCATAGCTGCCGGTGCTATACAAAATTTATTTATTTTTTCTTCTATTTTATTGAAATTTAATGCATTAAGTTTTTGTTTTTTTTCTCATAAAGTCTTACGTTGGTTTGGTCCATTTTTTTTAATAATAATTATTTTATTTTCAATTATTATAGCTACGACAGGTAATTGGTTATATATTTTACTATCTAGCATTATAGTTCTCAGTATTTTGATTACTATAATAGACAGATATATTCTGTATCCACGCAATAAAATTTTAAAACTTTTTAGATTTATAACACATTTTTACCTTGCTAATTTAGCAACATTAATGGGATGGATTAGAGTTATTAAAGGTACTAAAAATAGTATCTGGACGCCACCTCCAAGAGCATAATAACAATCAAAGGATCAATAACGTTTTATATGGGTAAATTAATTAGATTAATATTTAATTGTTTAATTATTATTATTAATCCACAATTATGCACAAATTAAAGATATATGTTGATTAGTTGAGGAGTTGATTAGTTTAACAAGATATTAGATGTAATTTAATTTGCAAATGCATTTCAAAAAACTAAATCATTAGTGCTAATTTGTGTAAATCTATGGATGATATTATAGACATTGCGTTTTTTCTTTATTAATCCACAAATGAACACAAATAAAAAAAACAAGATTGATAAGTTGATAAGTTTAGAAGTTTAATAAAAATGAGCATTGAGTGATAGATTAAAGTTTTTATAAGATAATTAGTGAAAAAACTAAGCTTTACACACTCAAAACGTTATAAAACCATATTCCGCTACAAGCTCCTAAAATAAAGACAATGTAAGCCCTAATGATAATGTATGCATATTTTTAGGTACATTGCTTACAAATACTGAAGATAGATTATAATTAATACTTAAGTTAATTATTTTATAGCCTATCCTCATATATACACCATAATAATATTTTTCTAAATTATCGATGTTGTATATTTTTTGTTTAAAATCTGCGTTTATTTGCTTTAAATGATCAGTAATTTTTATTCCAAAAAATCCACCTAGTGCTAGACGAAAAGTATTTTCTCCTTTTGAGGTATATGAAAACTCTACAGGTAAATAAATATATGGCAAAACTAATTTTTGCTTTTTATAAGTATCTTGTGGATTAAAGTAAAAAATCGTATCTTGGGAAATCAAATCACTTTGAAACCTAATATTATCTACTTTCATACCTAAACCACAAGCTATAGCAAATTGACTATTGCCCAGCATAATTGGATAAATATAATTAATTGCAAATGATGGTTGAAAATCATTCAAAGTCATACTATCTCTTTGAGATTTATCTATATCTAACCAAAAATTCTGATAGAAAGAGACAAAAAACTTTTGTGGTTTGGAGCTTAATTGCGGTTCTATAGCAAAATCAGGTTCTATAAACGTCGTATCTATTTGAGAAGATAATTTCATAATACTTGCACTGACTAAAAATAAAATTAAAAATGTTTTTTTCATAATATATTTTTTACAAAGTTAATAGTTATATTTATTATTCTATAACGTTTATTATGGGTTAATTATTTTACCACAAAGGGCACCAAGATATTACACAAAGTTCACAAAGTGCCATTTTTAAGCTTTTTAATTCCATCTTTTAATAAAATAACATTAAAGTTTATCATTTCCTTTCATTTTTTCTCTGTGTTCTTTGTGCCTTCTTTGAGAACTTTGTGGTTAATATTTAACTGTCCAATAATAAATAAATTCATTTTTATAAAATTAGTCTTTTCTAATCTCTACCCATATAAAACGTTATAGAACAAAATTTATTATTAAAAATTTATAATTTTAAATGAAGTAAAATTAGTATTATTAAATATATCAATGAGATATACACCTTTATTATAATTATTCATATCTAATACATATTGCTGCATATTCGATGGTATCTGGTCAGTAAATACATCTCTGCCCTGCATATCTAATACTTTAATAGACATATCAGCATTTGAAGGATTAATAAAATTTATATATAATTTATTATCAATCATATAGTAATTAATAGGAAGAGAATAATCATTTATAGACAGAGTATTATCTACAATGAATTTAGAAATAATCGGCAAATGATCACTATTCCAATACAAAGCTTCTAAAACATTTGATGGGACAGTAGTATTAGTAGGACTATCTAACAACCCTTTATTAAAATGTTGTCCATCTTGTCCAAGTGTTGTGTAGGAGTTAGCAATATATTTAAATCCTTTAGCACCAGTTATAGTATTGATATTCCCTAAGATAAAATCGAATCTATCATCTAATCCTCCTCCGATAAAACAATTTGAATTAGTATGTGTAGACTGAGTATGATATGGAGCGAAATATGCATCATTTGACCAATCACCATATTTATTAATAAAATCATAAAATCTAATATTAGCATTGGGATGATTAGTCAGTTGCTGATATGCTCCTTCTGAAGAACTATAAAGATTAAAATCACCCATAACCAAATAATTTGTGTTTTCATTAAAATTATTTAAGAAATTCATTAAGGTTTGTGCCATAGCAGTTCTATCAGAGGCGTCAGTATCTGTATTGCCAGCCTTCAAATGCATAACTATACAAGTGAGATATACAGTATCTCCATTTTCTAATGCATCATTTTCAAAATAAAAAGTGTAAATATTAATATCTCTATAAGTGGTAGCCAGTGAAGTCCAAAAAGAAAGAGTCATTTTCCTACTATCATAATATAGCATATTTATTATGGAGCTACCAGAATAGTTAGATTTAGGTGTTTTAGCATAATAATTTCTACCATTTTGATTTAATACATTATTTCTAAATCCATCAATATAAGTGTCCTCTGGGGCTATCTCTACTACACCTAATATATCTGGTAAGGTATAATCAATAATTGTTTTTAAATATTCATTTTTATTACTTACATTATTATTACTTGTAGTACAATAGGATGTGTAATTGCCATAATTTAATAAATTATAAGTCATCACTTTAATGGTATCTTGACTATAAACAATAGAATATAGCAGTGATAAAGCTATTATTGAAATTATTTTTTTCATAGTAAAAAATTAATTAAACAAAATTACAAATTTTAGAAAAATGTTGAATAAACATTGATATAATTACTTAAGCTAATTTAGTGGTAAAAAGTATTTATTTAAAAAAACATTTACGTCTTTTACTGTTTTTTGAACAAAATCAAAATCATGGCCATAGTTATTATAAATAGTCTTTATGTAAAATTTATTTTTATTTTCTAAAACTTTAGCAAGAGTATCTGACTGAATAGCAGAAATCACATCGTCATTTTGCCCATGTAATATTAAAACAGGAATATTTAATTTATCAATATTTCTCAAAAGATTATCTTTACCTTCCCATCTTTCAGGGAATTGCTGATATGAACCAAAATACATAGTTAGAATATTATCTTCTGGTATAAGAGTTTGATCATATTCACCAGATATCAGTACTAATCTGCTAAAGATATTTTCTGTATTCTCAGCTATTGCTAGAGCACCTCTAGCTCCCATCGAATAACCTATTAAAAAATTATTATGTGAGTTATTCAAAATATGTATAGAATCTTGTAAAAATGGCAATAAAGTATCCAAAACGAATGGCAACTGAGGATACATAGCCATTGTTTTTACAGTTTCTGGGTAATATTGAGAAGCATAAACACTTTTGCCCATATCAGGAATGATAACATGATATCCCATAGATAATAATTCATTACAGAAACTGGTCTGATCGCACCATGATAATGGTGATAGATCCCACCCATGCAGCAATATCACTGTACCTCTTGTAAAAAAATTATTGTTTGCTAGTAAATAAACATTCACATCATTATTGGCTCTTTTAATTTTAAAAGTCGTATCATTCCTATGATCAACATACAAAAAAGATTTATGAGGAGTTAATCTCTCGAAATTTATTTTTTCTTTTCTTTGACAGCCAATAATTGTAGTCAATATTATTATTAAAATAAATAAATAATTACGTTTAAACATATTTTTTCTTATCTATTTGCAAAATTACTCTAAAAATTTTTAATATAGAATTCTAAATGCTAAAAAATATCTTTTTCAATTATTATAATAAATGAATATTATGGTTCTATAACATATATTGTGGTTAAATTATTTTACCACAAAGGACACCAAGAAACTACACAAAGTTCACAAAGTTCAATTTATTAGCATTTTAATTCTACTATTCTCTGTGTTTTTTGTGCCTTCTTTGAGAACTCTGTGGTTAATATTTATCTATCCAATTGTTTTTATTGTCCACAAATACACACAAAATGAGAGTGATGGGAGACGGGGAGACTAGGAGACTGGGAGAAGAGGTCATAAGTGATTAGTTGATGAGTTGATTAGTTGATTAGTTTAGCAAGATATTAGTTGTCAATTAATTCTCAAATGCACTTAAAAAAAAATAAATTATCAGTGTTAATTTGTGTAAATCTGTGGATGAAATTATAGATATTGCTTGTTTTTATTAATAGACATAATGTAATTTCAATTGTTATAAATAAAAAAGAGGGCTCGAAAAATCAAGCCCTCTTTTGATTTATTAATTTTTTATTATTAATGAGCTACAACAATTAGTTTTGTTGATAATCCATTATTAGTAGTTATTCTAGCAGTATAAATGCCCTCAGGGAGAGTATTTATATTTATTTGATAAAAATCTGTATTGGGTTCTACATTCATCACCACTTGCCCTAAGCTATTTATTATAGTTATTTGATTCATAGTGGTATTGCTATTAATTGTTAATACATCATTTGCAGGATTAGGATAGATATTAAAATGATTTTCATTTTCTTTAATATAATCACTTATATCTATAGTTATATCATCTATGAATAGATAATACATGTCAGCATCACTAGTAGCTCTGATAGCAATATAGTATGAGCCATCACTATCAACAGTTACATTATTTGCTGTTGCTTCTGCATAAGTTGTATTAGTGGCATTAGCAACAGAAATGATAGGTGAACCTATAACGCCAGCAACAGAAGGAGCTGAAGCTAAATAAACTTCAAAAGATTCAGGGTAGCTAGCACTTCTAACTCTATACCATAGAGATAATTTATAATTTTGTCCAGTTTCTAGATCTATACAGCTTGAAAAGAAATAGTCATCTGCTGGGTTATCAGCACTCCACTGATATGCTAATGCGTAGTTTCCACTATGAGCATATGAAGGATCATTAAGATAGAACATAGTATTACCATCACTATTATTATCTACTATTGTATATCTATCGAGTAGATTTATGTCTTCGAAATCTATAGTTGTAGGGACTTGACTGGGAGCATAGTTATTTACTACTCCACGCATAGTATCATTATTAGGATTTTCGTCCCCAGATAGAGATGCATAAACAGTAATATTATAAACTCCATCAGCCGAAAAATCGAAATTTTGAGAAAATGTATAATCTAGAGTAGCACCAGAAACTATAGGACCAGCTACTGTTTCAGTAATAGGTGTACCATTATTGATTGAAATATTGACAGGGATATTTGATTGATCCATAGTACCTACATTTTTTAGAGTTATAGTAATAGTATTAGTTGCAGATACATCGCATCCAGAAGCAGGTAAATCTATATTAGTAACAGCAATATCATTATTATTTAAAGTATATGCATATGGGAAAGCTAAACCAGTAAGCTCACAAGGAGTAGTATTATAAACAGTAACAGCACCAGATGTAGTATCTATTTCGCATAGTAACCCTTCTGTAGCATATAATGTACCATATAATTTATCATTGTCTTTATCAAAAGCTATATCCTGTGCATAATTAAGATTATAACCTAATGCTCCGATTAAGGTACCTGTACCAGTTGTTTTGTCTATGCTATACAAGGCATCATCAGAAATATTTATCCCATATAGATTACCATGTGAGTTAGCAGCCATACCTATTATAATACCAGCACTAATAGTGCCTATTTGTGTACAAGTACCAGTGTAGTAATTTATTTCATATAAAATAGAATTAGCACTACCATCATATGCACAACCATATAATTTATCAGTAGTAGCATCATAAGCTAATCCGTTCATTACCAAACCTAAATTTGCAATAGTAGTTAAATTTCCTGTAGTTGTATCAATTGTTACTAATGATGTACCATCATAGCTACTAGCATACCAAGCTCCTCCAATAAAGTCTGCCCCTGGCATGAAATCTGTTCCAGTATAGCTACCTATTGCGATAATATCTCCAGTTGATAAATTAACTTTCACTGGTCCTACAGGTATTATATCATCAGGATCATAAGCATTCCAAGCAAAACCCCATATAGGATCAGATACTAAGAAAGCCTTAGTTATAGTATCATTTGCTGCATTACCGTCCGTAGTTGTGAAATAACAAGTAGCTGTATAACTTCCTACGACATTAGCTGTCCAGTCTGGTGTAAAAGTAATAGTATCTATGTCGCCACTAGCAATAGCATGTCCTGTAACTGTACTAGTATATACATCTGTAGTACCATCATTGATGACAAATTGCATATTTACTGTCTCAGCATTAGTTCCTGTATTAAATATAAGAGCTTTAGGAGTTATAGTGGTGCCTGTACTATATATGTTCTGTAATAAAAGACCAGTTACTGCTACATCATGTGCTAATGCTTCTGTCATTATGATAGTTTGATTGATAGCATGTGGGGTGGAACCATATCCATCTCCCATAGCATAGCAAACAATAGATTGTTGTCCAGTTAGACCTGCATCTATTGCTACTGCCACTTGGAAATCATATGAGTCTGGATATATATCTCCATATCCAGAAGGTGATGATACTTGTCCCCATACAACAGTATTACCTGATATAGGGGTTACAAGAGTAGCGTCATCAATAGTAGCAGTTGTACCAGTCACTAGTGGAGTCATGCCAGTAGGGAATGTAATACTGATCCCATCACAAAATTCATAATCTGGTGATGAAAAAGTAATATTGAAATTCAAAATCATGGTTTGTCCTGGGATATAAGTTGTAGGGGAAAGTGAAAAAGTACCTGTGATAGCTTTATTAGGATCAGCAAAGTGAATAGTATTATTATCTCTTTGCACTCTACCCATTTGAGTATTTGATTGTGTGATACTTGTTTTCGATTCTTTGGATTGATCGAGAACCTTTGAAACATTTATTGGGTTGTATCTGCCCAAAAGCCACTCCTGAAATTAGGATAGCCAACATTAAACTTAATAATCTCCTCATATTTTTATATTTTTAGGGTTTGTATTTGCAAATATACATATTTTTTTTTAAAAAAAATTAATATTTTAATAATTTACCATTAATAATCTTTTTATTATAAATTATTTGATAAATATAAATGCCAGTATTTAACTCAGCTATATCGATTTTATTATTTTTATCTAGTTTAGTTTCTATAATTTCATTACCTAATACATCAAAAAGTCTAAACATAATATCATCGCTATAACTATTTATTAAATCTATATAGATAAAATCATGAGATGGATTAGGATATAAATTAAAATTAGTTGTATTAAGTTCGCTAATTCCCTGATTATTAAAATCAGAATAATAATATTGAATATTAGTATTATTAATCCATAAATTATTATTCCATTGATAAGTCATTTCATTCAATAATTTATGACTAAATAAATCATAATTAATGGAAATAGGTAAAATCATATCAACAAATGCACAATTATTGTCATAAGTTCTCACAACTTTACGTCCTTGTACCCAGCTATTAGACTGGTTATCCCAAGAGTAATTAATATCTTGTACCATATCTCCATAACTATTGTAACTATATTCTGTTTTCCATAAATTTTCCCAATTGCTAATCCAATCATAAGTAATAGTTGTAATCAAATTATTAGAACTATCATAAGTATATTCTCTCTTGGTCTTCTGTGCCCAGCTAAAAAGATATTCATAATATATTGATGAAATCAAATTATTAAAAGTATCATAAGTATATTCTGTTTTGGTAGAATTTATCCAATTTGTATTATCCCAATAATAAAAAATTTCTAAAATTAAATTCTCATTATTATCATAAGAATACTCGATTTTAGAGGTATTTACCCAAGTATTATTTTGATAAACATAAAAAATTCTCTCTGCCAGTAAATTGTTATTATAGATATATTCTTCTTTTAATGAATCTTTCCAAGCATTATTTACCCATTTATATGTTACTATTTCTAAAGGCTCATTTAATTGCGTATAGGTATAATGTATTTTACTAGACCCAATCCAAGAACTATTATTCCATAAATAAGTGATTTTATTAATTAAATTTGTATCATTATCATATTCATAGGTTATTTTAGTGCTATATTGCCAGTTATTATTCCATAAAAAATTAATTTCTTCTAAAAGATTTGCACTATCATTATAAGTATAGGATGTTTTATTTAAATTTATCCATTGGGCATCATTAATATTCCATTGTAGATTTATAATACTATCTAATTGCTGTTTACTAATTATTTGCGAATAGATTAATGTATTAGCAAATAAAACTACTAAAAATAAATTAAATGTTTTCATAATATTGTTTTTGTTTATGCTAAATTAAAGTTTTTTTATTAAATATTGCTAATTTTGAAAAATATTTTATAATTTTTATTAAAAAATGAAAAACGTTTTCATAGAAATAGACCAAAATGCTGGGTTTTGTTTTGGGGTAACTAATTCAATAAAAAAAACTGAAGAACTTTTAAAAAACAGAGAAAAGATATATGTGTTAGGTGAGCTAGTACATAATGAAGAGGAATTAAATAGATTAAAGAAATTAGGTATGAAAGAAATTTCATATAACGATATTGATTTATTAAAAGGCAATGAAATCATTATCAGAGCTCATGGTGAGCCACCTAACACATATGAAAAATTACAAAAAATAGATGCTAAAATATATGATTTTACATGCCCTATAGTATTGCACTTACAAAAAAAGATTAGTACAATTGCTGAGAAAATGATAAAAATGCATGGACAAATTGTTATATATGGCTTAAAAAATCATCCAGAAGTTGTAGGATTATTGGGACATACTAAAAATATAGGTATAGTTGTAGAAAACATAGAACAAGCCAAAGAAGTTGAACTAGATAAGCCTATTGCACTTTTCTCACAAACTACTAAAGATAAAGAAGGTTTCGAAAAAATAGAAGAATATTTCAAAACTGAATTAAATAAACGTAATATACATTTCGAGTCTTATGCCACAATGTGCAAGATAGTAATTGGAAGATCGCCTGCTTTGCAGAAATTTGCTCAAAAGCATGATTTGATAATCTTCGTAAGTGGCAAGGAAAGCTCTAATGGAAAATATTTATATAATATAGCTAAAAATGCTAACCCTAATACGATTTTTGTTTCATTATTATCAGATATTGACGAAATAAATATCCCTTCTGATGTAAAATCTATAGGAATAAGCGGAGCCACTTCTACACCACTGAGTTTGCTAGAGTTAATTAAAGAAAAGTTAGAAAAGAAACTAAATAATTGAATTCCACGATTTTTTATTCAAATAATACTCTTACTATCTTTTATCATCAATCAAATCTAACAATTCTTTCAAATCATTTTTTATAGATATTAATTCTGTGATTATATCACCTGTTTTGGCATTTATGTTTTTTAATGCGAATTTAGCTCCATCAATAGTATAACCTTTTTCTTTTATCATAAAGATTATCTTTTTTAATAATTCTATGTCTTTTTCATTGTAATATCTAATGCCATTTTTACTTTTTAGAGGTTTTAGTTGTTTGAATTCCTTTTCCCAGTATCTTAAAGTGGAAGCAGGTATGTTTAGCATTTTACTCACTTGCGAAATACGATAATATTTATTGTTATCAGTCATTTTATTATAAAAATATAGAATTATTTATGGACAATAAAAATTTTTAACCTTTAGTAAAATAAAACTGCCCTGCCAGGACTCGAACCTGGACTTTTCTGATCCAGAGTCAGACGTGTTAGCCAATTACACCACAGGGCAAATTTTTCACAAAATTAGAAATAAATTTTTAATTATTTTCTCCTTTCATTTAAAAAATAATCTTAACTTTGTAAAAAATTTATTTATGGGAACATTTGGTAAAAATTTAGGAGCTAATTTATTAGGTAATTTAATTACAATTATAGTCTTTTTTATTCTGTTATTCTTTTTTATTATGGGAATGATATCACTATCAGTAAAATCTATTAAAAAAACATCTGAGATACAGTCTGATTATAATGTTTTGAAAATTTCGTTAGCTACTCACATAGGTGAATATGAAAAAGATAATTTTAATCTGTATAGCAATGGTAGCATGCAGAAGCAATTAAACTCTTATGATGTAGTAAATGCTATTTACTATGCTATTAATGATGACAAGGTAAATGGTATTATTTTAGATTGCTCAGAAGTGAGTTCAGACCTTACGACTCTTAGACCTATTAAAATGGCATTGGATTCATTCAAAAAAAGTGGCAAATTTGTTTATTCTTTTAGTAATGCTTATTCTCAAACAGGCTATTATGTGGCTACTGCTTCAGATAAAATTGCTCTTAATCCGATAGGATCTATACTATGGAAAGGAATCTATTTAGAAATTAACTTTTACAAAAATCTTTTACAAAAGATTGGTGTAGACATGATAGTACTGAGAGAGGGCAAATTCAAAAGTGCTGTAGAGCCATATATTCAAGACAAAATGAGCCCTGAGAATAAAGAACAATATTCACATTTTGCTAATCAAATGTGGAACACTATAGTTACAGACGTTAGTAATGCTCGTAATATTCCTATTGATAAACTAAATTTGATAGCAGATAGTTTATATGCTTTCAATGCTAGTTATGCTTTTAATAATAAAATGGTAGATACTTTAGTTTCTTTATTAGAATTTGACAAAATGGTGGAAAATAAGATAGGTTCTACTCCCAAGCCAATAACTATAGGTAAGTACATTGCTCAAAATAAGGTAAATATTAAAGCTGATAAAAAAACTTTGAATAAAATAGCAATAGTTTTCGCAGAAGGTGAAATAATGATGAAAGGCTCTCTAGATGGCAAGATAACAGCTGAAAAAATGGTACCTATACTTAGAAAATTAGCTGATGATGAAAATGTAAAAGCTGTTGTATTACGTATAAATAGTCCTGGTGGTGATGCAGTAGCATCAGATGTCATATGGCAAGAGCTTATGAACATTAGAGCTAAAAAACCTCTTGTTGTTAGTATGGGTTCATATGCTGCCTCAGGTGGTTATTACTTGTCTAGTGCAGGCAATTTTATATTTGCTGAACCAACTACTCTTACAGGTTCTATAGGAGTTTTTGGATTATATCCATTAGTAGATAAATTATTAAATGATAAATTAGGTATTACTCAGGATGGCATAGGCACTAATGCTAATAGCGATTTCACTGCTACCCTTAAAAGACCTAATAATTATGCTATTAGTACTTTACAAAAGCATGTATCAGACTTTTATGATATATTTTTATCTCGCATTAATGCAGGTAGAGATTTACCAATATCATATATAGATTCAATTGGTATGGGTAGAGTATGGACTGGCATAGATGGCTTAAATTTAAAGCTTGTAGATAGTCTCGGTAATACAAATGATGCTATCAAAAAAGCTGCTCAATTAGCTAAAGTTAGCGATTATCGCGTAGTTACTTATCCCGCTCCTGTTACCCTTTATCAACAAATAATGGATATGATGACTCCAGAATCTGCAGTAAATGAATTAATACCTCAAGAGTTTTTCACTTCGTTTTACCATTATTATTTGTTTAATAACAATTTAGAAAGTCCAGTTATTATGACTAGATTACCTTATGATATCAATTTAGAATAATTAATTCATTTTTATAAATTTTTTTAAAAAAATTATAAT
This sequence comes from Rikenellaceae bacterium DTU049, assembly GCA_001513285.1. Taxonomy (GTDB): domain Bacteria; phylum Bacteroidota; class Bacteroidia; order Bacteroidales; family DTU049; genus DTU049. The sequence continues at coordinate 16,611 of LFTI01000066.1, read as the reverse complement.
TCTTTTTTACTATATTTGCTTAATAAATCCTAAAATTTAAATGAAAAAAAATATTTTTCTCATTGTTTTCTTATTTTTTAATATAATTGTTTTAGGCCAAACAAGTAACGATTATCTTAGGGATGAAGTAATTGTAAAAATTAAAAAAAATGTAAAAATAGATGAACTATCTAGTATACTTACACAAAAAATAAATCAAAATTTAGATAGCATAAATCTGATATCTATATCTCCCATTTTCCCTTATATTACAGAAAAAAATGCCGATGATAAACTAAATATTGATTTATCTAGAATATACAGAATAAAATATTCTCCAGATTATGATCCTAATATAATAGCACGCATAGTAATGTCTAGCAATAAAGTAGAATATGCGGAGCCTTATTATATTCCGCAACTTTTATACATGCCAAATGATCCTTTTAAAAATAATCAATATTATCTCAATCTGATACGAGCCTATGAGGCTTGGGATATAGAACAAGGTGATAGCAACATTGTAATAGGAATCGTAGATACTGGTTTTGATTTTTCACATCCTGATCTTGTTAATTCAGTGGCATATAATTACCGCGATACTATAGATGGCATAGACAATGATAATGATGGTTTCATTGACAATTATTGTGGATGGGACTTTGGTGAGATGGATAATGACCCCACATATTTTTCTAATGCTCATGGTGTTCATATATCTGGTATCGCTGGAGCTACTACAGATAATAATTTCGGGATGAGTGGTATTGGTTTTAAATGTAAAGTTTTACCTATTAAAGTCATTAATGACAATGACCAAATGATTTATACTTACGAAGGAATTATATATGCTGTGGAGCACGGTTGCAGAGTTATCAATTGCAGTTGGGGTAGTACAACATTTCCTGGGCAGTTCCCATTAGAAGTTATTAAATATGCTACATTAGTAAAAAAAGCTATAATAGTAGCTGCTGCTGGCAATCAAAATGATGAAATACGATATTTCCCCGCTTCATTTCCTTACGTTATGTCAGTAGCTGCCACCAATCAATATGATATTAAGTGGCCTTATTCATCTTATAATTATGATGTTGATATTTCAGCTCCAGGACATAGTATTTTTTCTACATGGCCTAATGCTGGTTTCATTTATTCTAATGGAACATCAATGGCTGCCCCCATGGTATCTGCTGCAGCTGCTTTAGTCTTGAGTCATTTCCCACAATTAAATAACTTAGATGCTATAGAGCTATTAAGGACTTCTGCTGATGTGATTGACACTATTTCTGATAATCTAATTTATAAAAATAAACTGGGCTCTGGCAGATTAAATATTTACAAGGCATTATCTGATAATTTTTTACCTTCGATTAGATTAAAAGATTATTCTACATATCCTACTGATATTACTACTGGCGATACATTGATTTTACAATTTTCTATCCAGAGTTTTTTAAATTCTTCATATGACGTAGCCATTCATTTGCAATCAAAAAATCCTAATTTTCATTTACTTGATAGTATTTTTATTTTTGATAGCCTTAGCTATAATGTACCTAAAAATTTATCTGCAAGATTTATCATAGATGATACCACTTATCATCCAACTACTTTTTTAATTTTAGCAAAATTATCTAATAGCTCTTTTACTAATATAGATCCTATTTATATAGATTATTCTCCAAATATTATTGATTTAGCTAATGATAATTTATTAGCTTCTTTTACTAATAATGGTAGAATAGGATATTATGACGGGCGATATCATCTATATGGTAATGGCGTGAGTTATAAAAATTCTAATCCTTTATCCAGTGTCATTGGTATAGTAGCTGGTACGACTGATGGCAGAATTTCAGATAATATTTATGGTGTTAATGATCAATTAAAAAATAGTTTTAAAATTAAAAATGAAATTTATTCTTACACAAATATCACTGATAATACAAGGAATGTCGTGTGTAACTATAATGATTCATTGAGCTTTTTGCCCATTGGTATTGATATTAAGCAAAGATCTTACAATTACATTTCTGGACTAAATCAAGATTTTTTTGTTGTTAATTATAATATTATAAATAATTCCAATGATGATATTGATAATTTTTATTTTGGAATATTTGCAGATTGGGATATAGGAGAGAAAGGGAATAAAGCTATTGGTGAAGATGCCATTCGTGGAGCAGTAACTTTTGATATAGATTCTAATTATTTCGCTGGTATCGGATTATTAACAAATTTACCCTATAGTATTTATGCTATAGATAATAATGGTGCTGATGGATCTATTAATATTTATGATGGTTTTACAGATGTAGAAAAGCGAACATGCCTCACAACTGATAGAACTACGGCTGGTAGTCAAAGCTATGGTAATGATGTTTCTGTCTTAGTAAAAGCTGGTCCACTAAACATTAATTATTTAGACTCTCTGCAATTGTCATTTATTTTTGTTTTTGCTAAAAATTATAATCAGTTGATAAATAACTATTTAAATGCAATTAGTATATTGAATAATGTAAATAATCCTTCTTTACTATCATATCAACAACCAATTATTTATCCCAATCCTGCCATTGATGAGGTAAATATTGCATATAGTGGTAATGATGGCATTCTCTTTATTTTTGATGAGAAAGGATCTTTGTTAATTACTAAAAAATTAATTAATAATTTTGAAACAATTTCTACAAAAAACTTAAAATCAGGTATATATTTTGTAATAATTAAAACAGAAAACAAAGAATGGAAGACCAAGCTATATATCCAATAATATTACCCGAATGGTATTATAATATCAAAGAACCTCCCACGGAGAGAAATTGGAACGTTTTTTTAATAGTGAATGAAAATTATTCATCCACAATTGCTTTAGCGCAGTCTATTATTTATGCTAAAAGTTTCGGAGCACAGCTAACCATTTGTGCTCCACCTGAATTCAATAAAGATATTTTAAAAAAACTTATTAACTATATAAATACTGAATTTAAAATTCCAGCAATGGGATTGCAATTAGATATGCCAATGAAAGAATGGCTTATCCAAGCAAGTTCTAAATATGAGGCTATTTTTTTTGTAGTTAGTCTTATAGGTAATAAAACTAGCTTGGGAACCACTATCTCACAAACTCTATATTTTTTTCGCAATAGCAGAGTGCCATTAATTCTAGTGCCTAATAATGCTACTATTTTGCCATTAGATAAAATTGCTTTTGCTATGAATTTCGAAAAGGAAGAAAAAGAAAAAATACTATGGGGTTCTTATTTTGCGAGAATTGCTAATAGTCAAATAACTATCTACAAGCCCAAAGTGAAAGACCAGAATTACAAACTTGGTATTATGAGTAATTTTACTAGTCTAACACAGCTTTATGATAAATTGGATTTAAACTATTCTATCATTGATACTGATTTCACAGTCTATACCATTGAGCAGAGTAGCATATCATTAGCTACTATTGACCAGATAAGTTTATACCTTATTATGGTGAATAAATATTGGGGAGCAATAGATTACATTCTGGGACCCAATGCAAAAGATTTACTAAAAAAAGCACAAATTCCTATAATGTGCATTCCCAAAAGAGACGATTTATATGTGTTGTGTAGTTGATAATTGTGGTTTTTGGGGGAAATATATTTAGGGATATGAAATCGTTCTTGGAAGGCTGATACTATATTTCATATTAAAAAATGGTTCTATAACAGATAGTGTGGGTAAATTATTTTATCACATAGGGCAACAATTATAAATTAAAGTTGATTTGTTGATAAGTTGAAGAGTTTTAGAAAGATAATAGTAATAAATTAATCCACAAATGCACACAAATAAGCATAAAATTAACCCTGACCTTTAGGTCAGGGCATGACCAAGAAAAAGTATGGGCTTTAGCCCTGAAAAAGTCATATCATATAACTAATTTACTTTTCTTTGTCAGCCACACAAAGAAAAGTAACAAAAGAAAAGTCTCCGCAGGNNAGGGGAAATGATTTGATAAAACTACGCAATCACCTCTTGGGGTTTACAAACTCGCAAGCTTTGGCTTGCTCAAACAGTGTAAACCCTTCTTGCCATCCCTGCTTGCTTGTTTTATTGCAAATCATTTCCCAATGCGGATAGGAAGCAACGTTTTTCAAATATAAAAATACTATTTAGTCATCTTTTAATAAGCCTGAAGCGCAGATTCTTGTACGATTATCCCAAAATCCTTTAATCTCACAAAATCCCAGTTCAGACATTTTAATCTGTGTTCTTTGTGCCTTCTTTGAGAACTTTGTGGTTAATATTTAACAACAATACACTAATAAAATTCATTCTATAAAATTACTTTTTTTAATCTTTACCGACTCAAAAAGTTATAGAACCTAAATAATCGTTAACATCTTGAATATTTATAAAAGATGTTAACGATATATTTGCAATAAATATATAATGTGAATTTCAGTTTTAAATTTATTAAAGATTAAAATTATTCTTTATCAGATCTACACTGTCAAGCTTTTCCCAAGGGAAAAAAGTTATCTTTTTATAATATTTTGTTTGTCCATCGACAATTCTTTTTTGGGCATCTTTATGTAGCTCACTTACTTCTATTTCTTTTTCATAAACATCTCTGCCGAAATGTCCATATGATGCAGTGGGTAGATATATAGGATTTGTTAATTCAAATTTTTTGATAATACCATAAGGTGAAAGATCAAACATATGGAGTAGTTTATCAGCTATTTCTCTATCGCTCATCGCCACTTTGGCGGTTCCATACGTATTTACATAAAGAGAAATTGGTTTAGCTATGCCAATAGCATAAGATATTTGCAATAAAATTTTATCTGCTAATCCTGCAGCTACAGCATTTTTAGCAATATAACGTAGAGCATATGCAGCAGAGCGATCTACTTTAGAAGGATCTTTACCGCTGAAAGAACCACCACCGTGAGCACCGTGTCCACCATAAGTATCTACAATGATTTTACGTCCTGTCAATCCAGTATCTCCATGAGGTCCGCCAATAGTGAATTTACCTGTTGGATTTATTAATAGTCTGAAATCATTTTGATCGAAAAGTTTTCTAACTTCTTCAGGTACTACATTAGATGCTTTTACTCTTGGGATGAGATATTGTCTGATGTCTTGCTCTATAGATTTTTGCATCTCTTCGGAGGTTTCCCAGATATCATCATGTTGGGTAGATATTACTATAGTATTTATTTTTGTAGGAATATCATTATCGTCATATTCTAATGTTACTTGCGATTTGCTATCTGGTCCCAAATATTGCATTACCTTTCCTTCTTTTCTGATATTAGCTAACTCTTGTAATAATATGTTTGCTACCTCAATGGATATAGGCATGTAATTTTTCATCTCATTACAAGCATAGCCATACATCATACCTTGATCACCAGCTCCTTGCTCCTCAGGTTTCTGCTTAATAACACCTAGTCTAATATCAGGAGATTGCTCATGTAGCGTAGATATGACACCACAAGAATTGTACTCAAAAAAATATGTACTTTTTGTATAACCTATTTTTTTAATAATTTCTCTAGCTAACTTATGATGATCTATCCAAGCATTAGTGGTTACTTCACCAGAAATAATAACTAAACCAGTAGTTACTAATATTTCACAAGCTACTTTTGACTCTGGATCTTGCCTTAGAAATTCATCTAACAATGCATCACTAATCTGATCTGCTACTTTATCAGGATGTCCTTCTGATACACTCTCTGAAGTAAATAAGTATGACATATTTTTAATTTTTTATTGATAATTGCAAAATTAAATATTTTTTTTACTATAAAAGATGAGGGAGTTATTGGTGAGAAGTTGAGGAGTGATAGGTGATGGGTGATAAGTGATAGGTGATAGGTGATGGGTGATAAGTGATAGGTGATAGGTGATGGGTGATAAGTGATAGGTGATAAGTGATGAGTTGATAAGTTGATGGTGAGACTGGGAGACGGGGGGACTGGGGTGACGAGGAGACGAGGTGAGGATGGATAGGTGATAAGTGATAGGTGATAGGTGATAGGTGATAGGTGATAAGTGATAAGTTGGTTAGTGATATGTTGATTAGTTTAAGCAGTATATTAAACTATATTAAACTACATTTAAACGAATATTTTAGCTTTTTATATAAAATAATAGACTATTAAGCGAGTATTTAAGAATCTGTAGCTCTGAAATTTTTTTATTCAAAATTTATAATCATTGTATGAAATTTTATCACTATTTTTAAAAAATTATTATTAATTTTATTTTTTTTTAAAAACTTAATTTTAATGAAGAGTGATAAATATACTGCTCAGCTAATCGAAGATATTGAAAAAAATATCATTAAAATCATTAATGTGGCTCAAAATAAAAAATTTTATAATATCGATGAAATTATTGATTCTTTACCAACTATTTTTGCAGAGAATCATATTCTCCAGGAAGCATTTTTTCAATACGAAGATTTAAAAAATAAATTCTACCAAACTGGATTACTAAATCCCGATGATTTATTGAAGCTAAAAAATCAATTTCAAATTATCATTGACAATATACGAGCATGTGCATCACAGCAATCATATTTATATTCAATGATAAATCCGACACTCGATAATTCTATCCCTCAGATTGTGCGTAAGCCTTTTACTAATTACCAGAATTTGTGTCATTTGAGAGGAATTATCAAAAATATTAATTATGAGGACGAAAAAATAATTTTAACTTTACAAACTATTAGTTCAGATGGACTGTTTATTGATGAGATAGTAGTGTATTTATTTGATCATAGCAAAAATAATTTATTATATCCAGATCTTACCAAATATGCATCGATACTAGAAATTGGTCAAGATATTCTCATACAAAATTGTACTTTTCTGAAAGGTAATGAATATTATTCTACTGCTGATACACTAATAGTTTTATATCCAGACTATATCGTAGATGTGAGGGATGTAAGTGATGTACATATTTTCAATAATTCATATCCACATTTTATCAAGTTAGTTCCCATCTATTCTATCATTAGAACCTTCGTAAATATTGATAATCCTCAGAAAATACAAAGCATTCTCATTGGTAACATCTTAGGAGAAATTTTTGATGTATATATAGCTAATGATAAAGTTTCTGAATCTAATTTGCTAGAAGCTTACAAAGATTTCATTGGTAAAAATATTTTTGAATTATTATTTTGGTATAATAATTCTGAAGGTGGAAATATAGATTTTCTGATAGATATAATCAAAAAAGAATATTTGTCTGGCCTAGAATTAATGTTACCAAGTATCAAAAGAGACAAAAGCTCTATATTGTATTTAGAGCCCTTTTACATAAGTCATATTTATGGATTACAAGGCAGGATGGATGCATTAGCATTTACGGAGAAAGGAAATAGTGCTAATATTTACGAGTTGAAATCTCACAAACCCAAGAATAAAAGTTATTTATATACCAAATCTCATGATGCTCAATTGATATGTTATTATTTACTATTTCGCAGCACTTATCCCAACAAAAAATTATTTTATAAAATGGCTTATCCTGGAGCAGAGGAGCATCATTTACGTAGCATTACTTTTGGTGATAATGCCGAAGAGCGTCAGCTAATGTTAATACAAGAGGTACTTTTTGCTCGTAATAATATTGTGAAAAATCATATAGATTATGCTAATGGTGATTTCTCATCACTCATTAATTGTTTACCCAAAGATTCTGATGATTCTACACCACTTACTATTTCTATTTTTAGCAAAAATGAAACCAAGTTAAGCGATTCTCAAACATTTATGTATAATGACATAGATCTATTACATAAATCTATAAATAAAATTGCTAATAATAAATTGTTATATGCATATTTCTGGGGTAATGTACGCTTCATCTATCGAGAACTTATGTGTGCTAAAATAGGAAATCCTGATGTATATGATGCATGGGAAAGTTTAATAAAAGAATCTCAATGGGGCTATGCAAATATTTGGAAAAAAACTATTGATAAAAAATTTAATCAGTTTGAAGTATTAGGTCCATTGACGTTTAATTCTTTCACTGATGATAATCATTTAATATTTTCATTAGATAATAAAGACGCATCTATTTCTAGACTTAGAGAAGAAGATATTATAATTTTGTATCCATATAATTCTGAAAATCATAATCCTTTAACTCAACAGTTATTGAAAGGTTATATCGTGAGAATGAATGAAAGTGAAGTAGAGCTGAGTATCGCAAATAAATATATTCCCCATAAAATATTTACTAATAAATCTAAATGGATAGCTGAGGCAGATAGATGGTTTCATAACTATAATTATGGTCTTCGCAATTTGTTTTATCTGATATCCAATGAGAATGAACATTTTGCAGATTTATTTCTAGGACTGCAAAAACCTACTTTCGAAGATAACAATTCAGAAATTTGTCAATTAGATGGGTTGGATAGTTCTCAAAATCTAGCCGTACAGCAAGCTATAAATGCTAAAAATTATTTTCTCATTCAAGGACCTCCAGGCACTGGTAAAACTGCTAAAACTCTCACTGCTATTGCTAAAAATCTATTTCTTGCTGAAGAGAAAACTCTAATCGTAGCTTATACTCGTAGAGCAGTAGATGAGATTTGTTATAATCTCGATAATCAATCTATCCCCTACATATTGCTCAATAAAGATTTAGTAAAAAATCAATTAGAATCTGCTAAAGACATAGATCAACTTAATAATATTTTGCCCGAGCTAAATAATGTTTTAAATGAAAATAAAATATTTGTTGCTACTCTATCATTCATTAATTCTCATATTACTATACTAGATGCTATCAAACCAGAAACACTTATAGTAGATGAAGCTACTCAAATATTAGAATATGAGCTGGCAGCAGTTTTGTCTAAAACAAAAAGATGGATATTGATAGGTGATGAAAATCAACTGCCTGCTGTTGTTTTGCAAAAAGATAAATCTCAAAAAGCAGATTTATCTTTTGACTGTAAATATGTTAATTATAATCAATGTCCATTATCAGACAGTGGAGATAAATGTTCTAATAATGTAAATGGTAAATGTAACTCTATGGATATACTAAAGCAAATACACTTAGATGATTTCAGTGAACCATTGTTTACCAGATTAAAAAAGAATGCTATAAATAAAGGATGGGATGAGTGCTATTGTATGTTAAAGTATCATCATAGGATGCACGACGATATTGCTACATATGTAAACGAACTTTTTTATGACAAAAAGCTAATTAGTTCTACAGAAAGACAAAAATCACCATTACCTAAAGCTTTTAAGTTGCCCTTTAGCATTGATCATGGCACAGAGCATATTGATAGAGTCATGTTCATTTCTACTCCGATAGATATGTCTTCGTTCTATTCTCCTACAAATAAATATGAAGCCCAAATCGTCGTAGAACTTATTAAATCCTTAAAAAGTCAATTTGCTAATTATTCTATCGGGGTCATAACTCCATATAGATCGCAGATAGCATTGATTAAATCTATGCTATCTCCTCTTATTAATGACATAACTATAGACACAGTAGAGAGATATCAAGGCTCTGAACGTGATATTATCATTTACTCTTTTGCCATTAATAACATGGAATATTTAGATTTATCACAATCTATGAACGCAGAAAATAGCGTAGATAGAAAGCTGAATGTTTCTCTCACTAGAGCTAGAGAATTATTATTTTTAGTTGGTAATGTAGATATTTTGAGTTCACATCCTTTTATCAATCATATAATTAATGATTTACAAAATAAAGGAGCGGTTATAAATATTCAAACAGTATAAAAATAGAATTATTTAATTTTGAATTCCAAAGTAATTGATGAAACCCTTAAAGATGAAAGAACAACATTTTTTATATCCATATACACCAAAGTTAATAATAGATAATAAAAAAGTTAAAAAAAATATATCAAATATTATAAACAAAGCTAATGAGTGGAATGTAAGGTTAAGGCCACATTATAAAACACATCAATCTGAAGTAGTGTCTTATATCTTTGAACAAGTTGGCATTTCTACTATTACTACTTCATCTATTGATATGACTTATAGATATATTAATGACATAATCAATGATATATTTATGGCTATTCCAATAAATATTTACAGTTTAGATAGATTAGATTTTATTTTAAATGATGAATATTTAGATCGTTTCATCGTAAGTATAGATTCTATAGAAGCATTTAGACATTTAGTCCCGTATCTACTAGACAATAGAAAATTATTTTTTGCAATAGAAATAGATTGCGGGTATAATCGTAGTGGGATAGATATAGAACAGGATAAAAAAATTTATGAGATTGTGGCAGAGACAATGCAAAGGAAGCTAACTGATAAATTTTATGGTATTTTTTCTCATTTTGGACAAGCTTATAATTTAGTAACTGACGAGCAATTATATGAATTAAATTATGAAAATATAAGCAAATTATCAAAAGTTAAAAGATTGATAGAAAGCATGATAGATAGGTCTATAGTACTCTCGATAGGAGATACACCATCATTGAGGATTTATAATAAAGAGCTACTGAATAATGTAGATGAGATCAGACCTGGTAATTTTGTGTTTTATGATGCTATGCAATATTTACATGGTAATTGTTCCTTAGATGAAATAGCTGCTTTTCTCTATTCACCTATTATATCTATGCATCCTGAAAGATCTGAATTAATAATTCATGGCGGAGCAGTGCATTTATCTAAAGATAGTACAATAGACGAAGGTATCGTAAAATATGGGCTAGTAGGTACGTGGGATTTAGATAAAATAACATTAATACCTGGTGCTTATGTGAAAAGTTTGTCCCAAGAACATGGAATTATTAGTATGGATAAAAATTATATAAAAAACTTAAATATCGGAGATCATTTAGCAATAATACCTGTTCATTCCTGTTTAGCAATGGATGCTATGATTTTCAAAGATGGAGTTTTTTATTGGGAAAATATTTGAGATTTATAAAAAGTTGAGTAGTTGATGAGTTAATGAGTTGAGTAGTTTAATGGTTTAAATGTTTAAGAATATTTTAAACTATATTAGACTACGATAATCTATTTTTAAACGAAATCATATTATTTTTTAACTACATTTAAACTATATTAAACTACAATATTAGCTTGTTTTATAACAAATCATTTCTAATGCGGTTATAATTTGAGCCAAGGATTTATTTTGGAGTTATTCTTTTAATAAAAAATATATTTAGCAAAATTTGATATAAACGCTCATCTCAAAAAAATAATGATAAAGGTAAGAGAATATTTCAAAAATAGAAAATAAGTATAAAAAAGCGGAGAGAGAGGGATTCGAACCCCCGGTCCGCGAAACGGACAACGGTTTTCAAGACCGCCGCATTAGACCGCTCTGCCATCTCTCCATTTGCAAAATTACATATTTTTATGAAATAAAAAAATTTTTATGGAGGTCAATTGCTACAAAATGAAGCAAAAAGATTTGTACTTAGATATCTATCTCCTCTATCAGGGAATATTGTTACTATATTCCCTTTTTTTATTTTTTCAGCTAATTTAATAACTCCTGATAAAGCTGCTCCACTTGACATACCTACAAATATACCTTCTTTTATTGATAATAATCTTGCATATTCAAAAGATTCCTCATCATTTACATATAAATGAATATCGATAATTGATGGGTCAAATATTGAAGGGACAATGGACTCTTCCATGTTTTTTAATCCTTGGATTTTATGTTTTTTAACTGGTTCTATAGCTACAATCTGAATATTGGGAATATTTTCTTTTAAAAATTTACTTGTTCCCATGAGACTGCCACTAGAGCCTAATCCTACTGCTAGATAGTCTATTTTACCATTTGTCTGTTTCAAAATTTCAGGTCCTGTAGTTTGATAATGTGATAGAGGATTGGCTGGATTAGAAAATTGATCTGGCATGAAATACACATCAGGATAATCATTTAATAATTTTTTTGCTCTAATTATAGCTCCATCGGTATTTTCAGCAGCTGGTGTGAGTACTAATTCAGCTCCATAAGATTCTAATATTTTTCTTCTTTCTAAAGAAACACATTCTGGCATGAAAAGTTTAATTTTATATCCTTTAATAGCAGCAATCATTGCTAAAGCAATGCCAGTATTACCACTAGTGGCTTCTATTATTATTTTATCTTTTGTTAATATTCCACTTTTTTCTGCCTCATTTATCATATATAATGCGGGTCTATCTTTAATAGACCCACCAGGATTCTGTCCTTCTATTTTAGCAAATATCCTAATATCTGGGAAATAGGGATTTAACTTTTTAATTTCTACTAGTGGTGTATTACCTATGTAATCTAAAATATTTTTACTCATACTAGAATGTATGACTAATCAATTTTTTGATATGACTCTACAATTGTTTTAGTCGATGTACCATCATTTTCATTAACATATAATTCAAATGTTTTATTAGTGAGAGAAGTTATTTGACCCATACCATAAAAAGACCTGTTGATGTATGGATCTCCACACGTAATATTTTGAATGTTTACGATAATACTTGCGTTTAGAGAATCTGGATTTGTAAAATAAAATTCGAGTGTACCATTGATGTAATTGCGAAATTTATTAACATTCACGTAATTATTTTGCGTTTGTGAAATTGAAATATGATCTGTGTAAGTATACTCTATCCCACCACTATTATCAGTAACAGAATAATCACCTTCCCATAAATCAGCCATATTTCTCACTCTTACTGTTCTAGTTTTAGTAGAGATATTACCTGCAGCATCTGAAGCTTTGTAGGTAATAGTGTAAATACCTACTAAATCTTTATTTACAACACCACTAACATTTATTGGCACATTTCCATCTTCATCATCAATAGCTGTAGCTCCTGGGTCTGTCCATTGAGTATTAAGTGCTATTGTAGTATCACTAGGCCCATTCAATGTAATTACTGGTGGGGTAGCATCTTCGTCATTACTATCATTACTACATGAAAACATCACTAATGCAACTAAACCTAAAATTAATAAAATGTTGATCTTTTTCATAAAAATAAGTTAAAAATTTAAACAAAATTAAATAAAAAATTTTTTTAGTAACACTTTATTATCCTTTTGTTTTTTCTATAATGAATGTTTTCACTTCTTTAATTAGAGTTTGATAATTTCCTTTATTTTCTCCACCCATAATAGCCATATTAGGTTGTCCACCACCCTTGCCATGAATAATGGGAGCAGCAATATTTATTAAATCTTTTGTATTGAAATTATATTTTTTAATTACTTCATCAGTTATGACAAAAGATACATTAGCTTTGTCAGATTTATTAGCGGCTATGACTGCTACTATATTTTTATTAAAAGTTTTTAAAATGAAAGATAACTGTCGCAATTGATCTGGAGACAAATCTAAAATTTCGCCAATGAAAAAGAAATCATTTATTTTTTCTGCATTTTCTATGAGATTACGAGCAATATTATTCAATTTTTCTTTTAGCAAGTCATCATTTTGTTTAGTTAATTCTTTATTTTTTTCAATTAAATTTTCCACACTTTCCAGAGGGTTATTGGTTTTTAATATATTTTTTATTTCAGAAATAATATTAAAAGTTTCTTGGAAAATTTCAATAGCTTTCATGCCAGTAACAGCTTCTATACGTCTAATGCCTGAGGCCACAGCAGTTTCATTTATAATTTTGAAGCATCCTATATCACCGGTTGCTTTGACGTGAGTACCGCCGCATAGTTCTTTACTATCACCAAATTTAATTAGTCTTACGTGGTCGCCATATTTTTCTCCAAAAAGAGCCATAGCCCCCATGTTTATTGCTTGCTGGTAAGGTAAATTTCTATGCTCCTCTAAAGGATAATTATTTTGAATTAATTTATTTACTAATTTTTCTATTTCATTTAATTGCTCAAGAGGAATTTTTTCATAATGAGAAAAATCAAATCTGAGATAGTCGGGATGAACTAAAGAGCCTTTTTGTTCGATATGTTGTCCTAGTAATTGTCTAAGTGCATAATGTAGTAGATGGGTAGCAGAGTGATTTTTCATAGTTGATAATCGTTTTTCTATATCTACTTTAGCAATAAACATAGATTGTAAATTTTGAGGTATCTTATCAGATATATGTATTATCTGGCCATATTCTTTGATAGTATTAATAATAGTAATGGTTTCATTAGTAGAATAAATAATTCCCGTATCTCCAACTTGACCGCCACTTTCGGCATAAAATGGCGTTTTTTCTAAAACTAAGTGATACAAAGTTTTATTTTTTTGGACAATTTTTCTATATTTAATGATTTGTGTTGGGCATTCTAATGTGTCATAACCTACAAATTCACTTTCTCCATCTTTAATTATTATCCAATCTTCAGTATCTATTTGTGAAGATTGGCGGCTACGTTGGCGTTGTTGATTAAGAAATTCTTCAAATTTTGTAATATCTACTTCTAATCCTTTTTCTTTTGCCATGAGCTGAGTCAAGTCGATAGGGAAGCCATAAGTATCGTAAAGTTCAAAAGCAAACTCTCCATCAATCATTTTCGTATTTTTATGATTTTCTATATATTGATCAAAAAGTTTAATACCACGTTCTAGAGTAGCGAGGAAGGTGATTTCTTCTTGATTAATAACTTTTACTATCAGGTCTGCTTGATCTTTTAGTTCAGGAAATATTTTGTGATAATGTTCTATAAAAGTTTGGCTAATTTTATAAATAAAAGGTTCAGTAATATTCAAATATTGATATCCATATCTGATAGCACGCCTTAGAATACGTCTGATCACATAGCCAGCTTTAATATTTGATGGCAGCTGACCATCAGCTATAGCACAGCTAACTGCTCTCACATGATCTGCTATTACTCTAAAAGCAATATCTTTTTGTGAATCAACCTTATATGGTATGCCAGCTAATTGTTCAATTTTTTTAATTAATGGTTGGAAAAGGTCTGTATCGTAGTTAGACTTTACATTTTGTAATACTCTAGTCAATCTTTCTAATCCCATACCAGTATCTACATGCTTGTGCGGCAGTAGAGCTAGTGAGCCGTCAGCATTTCTATTATATTGAATAAAGACCAAATTCCATAATTCTATAACCTCCGGATGGCTTTTATTTACTAGTGTATAACCAGGAATTTCCTTTTTTTCTTCAATATCACGTAAATCTATATGTATTTCCGAGCATGGACCACATGGACCAACATTACCCATTTCCCAGAAATTGTCTTTTTTATTGCCAGGTAAAACATGATCAGCAGGTAAAAGCTGCAGCCATACTTCTTTAGCTTCTAAATCTTCATTAAGATTTTCATCATTATCACCCTCGAAATAAGTGGCATACAAATTATTTTTATCAATGCCATATACCTCTGTGAGTAGTTCAAAAGCCCAATGAATAGCTTCATTTTTGAAATAATCACCAAAAGACCAATTGCCGAGCATTTCAAACATTGTATGATGATAATGATCCAATCCTACTTCTTCTAAATCATTGTGTTTACCACTAACTCTCAAACATTTTTGTGTATCGGCTACTCGTTTATATTTTGGTTTTTGAATATCAAGGAAAATATCTTTGAATTGATTCATCCCCGCATTAGTAAACATTAGAGTAGGATCGTTTTTAACAACAATAGGGGCACTAGGTACTATCACATGTTCTTTTTTTCTAAAAAATTCTAAAAAGTTCTCTCTAATTTCATAGCTAGTCATAGTCATAAGTAAAAATTTTTGCAAAGATAAAAATAATATTACAAAGTGCGAATAAATGTTGGTAGTTGCTAAATTTGAAGTATATATCCTATTAAATGATAAAAATAATGTAATTTTGCTAGAAATAATTAAAATTAATATTTTCTTATGAAAAATGAAATAGAATTAAATTTATTTGAATTTAATGAAAATGA
The DNA here is from genome assembly GCA_001513285.1 of Rikenellaceae bacterium DTU049. Lineage (GTDB taxonomy): Bacteria > Bacteroidota > Bacteroidia > Bacteroidales > DTU049 > DTU049. The sequence goes on along the minus strand of LFTI01000066.1, from coordinate 726 downwards.
TAATTTGGAAAAAAATGATATAGTATATTTTGATAAAGAAACATTAATCAAAGTATTAGATGATTTGGAACAAATAAATAATATAGATAGGATAAAAAAAGAATTTTTAGATATCATTCAAATAATAAATAACCCAAAAGATGATAAATATGATATAATAAATAAAACTAATGAGGGAAATATAATTACATATAATAAAAGTACCATATTAGAAGAAATAAATACTATTTTAAAATCTCAAACTATTGAACGTATTCATTATTATATTAAAAGACTAAAGAAAAGTTCATTAGAAGTAAAAACTAATAAAATAAATGATATTAATTTAAATCAATGGAAAACATATGATAATATAATTACGGATAGTTTATGGATATTAGATAAAAGAGATAATTCTGGAGCTCATAATGGTGGCTATTGGGGCAATTTTATACCGCAAATACCAAATCAATTTTTACAACGATACACTAAAAAAAATGAATGGGTTTTAGACCCATTTTTGGGTAGCGGAACAACATTAATTGAATGTAAACGACTAGGACGAAATGGAATAGGAATAGAGTTACAGTCAGAAGTTGTTGAATTAGCTAAAACTAATATATCATTAGAAACAAATATTTTCAATGTTAGAACTGAAATTATTAATGCTGATAGTACTAAATTAAATTTCAAAGATGAATTAAAAAAATTAAATATTTCATCAGTTCAATTTTTGATATTACATCC
>LFTI01000041.1 GCA_001513285.1 Rikenellaceae bacterium DTU049 | reverse complement strand
CTACTGCTTTGACACCCTAGAAGATGCCGAACACCACATGGCCGAACGTCTCCTAAAGATCAATCAGCAAACTTGGATCGAAGAGGAAAAACCGTGTCTGCTACCTTATTGTCCGCCACTTGAGATTGCCACATTGCAAGAGCAACGGGTCGACCGCTACAGCTTCATCCGCTGTGAGAACAACTTCTACTCCGTACCGGAGTATCTTACAGGACGCAAAGTGCAGGTCAAAAACTATCCCACAAAGATTGTCATCTACGCCGAAGGTCATGAAGTTTGCCGGCACAAAAAAAAGAAGGGCGATCGCCAGATGAGTGTCGAGCTATACCACTATCTCGAAACGTTCCGGCGAAAGCCCGGGGCCCTGAAAAATTCGGTCGCTCTCAAAAGCAATGAAGCTCTCAAAGCCATCTTCGACCTTCATTTTATCGGAAAAGAGCGTGAGTTCATAGCCATCTTACAAGACCACCCCGAAATGAGCACCCATGAACTCGTGTCCCTTTTAGAAGCGACCGTAGGTCCTAGCAATGGACAAGAAAGCCATCTGCAAGCACACATCGTTGCGCAAGCACGAGCGCAGCTACAGCTTTTGACCTCCTTGTTTTCGGTGAAGGAGGGAGTATGAGCACGAAGATCCAAGAGAACGCCCAAAGACTTCTTCTTTCTTACATTGCCCGTCACTACGATTTGCATCTTAAAGAAGCCGCTCATACCAATATGCCCCACGACGCTTTCCTCGATGACCTCTTAGCAAGGGAAGTGGAACAAAGACGGAATAATCGATTGAAGAAGCGCTTGTCAAACGCGCGATTCCCTTACAAGAAGTATCTGGTGGATTTTGACCGAACCGCATTTCCTTCCCCCATTGCACGTACCATGAAGGCGCTCGAATCCCTCGAATTTATCCAAAACAAAGAAAACCTCGTCCTTATTGGGAACCCGGGGGTCGGCAAGACACATCTGGCGATCGCCCTTGGGATAGAAGCTTGCATGCAGGATCTGCGCGTGCTCTTCACTCATGTCCCTAATCTGTTGACCGAGATGCGAGAATCCATGAGTCAAAACCGGATGGGCGCGTTCAGGCGAAAATTTGAGAAATACGATGTCGTCATCCTCGATGAGCTAGGCTATATCTCCTTTGACAAAGAAGGAAACGAGATGCTCTTCAATCTCCTCTCAAGCCGTAATGACAAAGGATCGATCATTGTCACCACCAATTTAGTGTTTGAGCGCTGGGATGAGGTGTTCCATGACCCGATCCTTACCGCTGCGCTTGTGGATCGCTTGGCGCACAAGTCCTATGTCCTCGATATGACTGGGGATAGTTACCGGATTAAGGAGACAAAGCAATGGTTAGAAAAACATGAGCAG
>LFTI01000033.1:439-56657 GCA_001513285.1 Rikenellaceae bacterium DTU049 | reverse complement strand
TTTTATCAAATCATTTCCCCAGCGGAGACTTTTCTTTTGTTACTTTTCTTTGTGTGGTTGACAAAGAAAAGTAAATTGAGTAAAAATTTATTTAAAAATCAATTATACTAATAAGAAATATAGTTATTACCGTGAATAAACCAATAATAATTTAGTTATTATCTAAACGCCTATTTCAACTCGAAAATATTGAATAGATTATAATTAATTATTTATTATCATATTAGAACATGTTACATAAGCTTAAACTCAATAGGTAATGTGAAATATACACGCACAGGTTGTCCTCTTTGTTTACCTGGTTTCCATTTAGGCATAGATTTTACTACTCTAACAGCCTCTTCATCACAGCCACCACCAATACCTCTAACAACTTTAACATCACTAATACTACCATCTTTTTCAACAACAAATTGTACATAAACAGTACCAGTAATACCACTTGTACGTGCTACTTCTGGATATTTTATATTATTCAAAACATATTCCCTTAGAGCCCTGTCTCCACCAGGGAATTCTGGATATTCTTCGACAAAAGTAAAAATTTCCTCTTCTATAGGCTCTGGTTCATCTTCAGTTATTACAGGCACATATGCTTGGGCAGCCTGATCAGCTCTTGCTTCTATATCAACATTAATCTCATCTTCTACTTCTACATCATCATCGACTATTTCTAATATAGTTGTTACTTCTGGAGCTTTAGGGGGTTCTGGAGGCTGTTCTTGTTGTGTGATTTGTACCATTTCTTCATCTATCTGAACTGGACCACTACTAGCTAAAGTAAATTCACTTTTCTCATAAGTTCTCCATTCGAAAGCTACCAATACTACAGTTAAAGCAAAAACTAAACCTATCTGTAAGAACAATGTCCTTTGACGATTTAAATCTTTTTTTGGATTTTTTTTAGTTTCCATAATAAATCCTTTTTGTTTTTTATATATACGTAATTTTTATTAAATTGTTACTATTTAAAATAATTACATTATCGCAGCTTTATAATCATCTGCAGATAATAAATTATCTAGCTCAGCAGGATTAGTCATTTTTACCTTTACTATCCAACCCTCTCCATAAGGGTCTTTATTTATTAATTCTGGATTAGTAGCTAAAGCTTCATTAAATTCTATAACTTCTCCACTTATAGGTAGATACGCATCACTTACTGTTTTCACAGCTTCAATAGTAGCAAATACATCTCCGCTAGAAAGCTTTTCTCCTAAAGTAGGAACGTCTACATATACTATATCACCAAGCTCTGATTGTGCAAAATCACTAATTCCAATATATGCATAATCGCCATCTACTCTAACCCATTCGTGCGTTTTTGCGTACTTTAAATTTTCTTTAATATTCATAATTATATATTTAAAAAATTATGTACAAAATTATATTAAAGTTTTAAAACTAACAAATTTTTATTGATTATAAAAATATTTTTTATATATTTGCAAAAAAGTTAAAGTTATGAGAAAATTTTATTTATTCGGTTTAGTTATATTAGCTGCAATTAGTGTTTTGGGACAAAACAAAGTTGCAAAGCAATTAAGTGATGATATATTCACTTTGAATATGAATAATTATGCAAATGTTAATAGATCATTATCGCCATGTGATGATGAGATAGTTGATACTTTGCTATATCCTTTATTAAAAGAAAATATACTTGGAAATAGTATAATAAATACTGGAGAATTAGAGTATTTAGAAAAACAATCTCAGGCATATATAAACAATGGTACGATTACAATTAGTGGGGTGACTTTTTATGGGAATGTTTTAAATCCTAGTGGTTTGTTTGATATAATTAATGTAAATGTTTATATTTATGAGGTAGATAATAATAACAAACCTACAACTGCTATAAGTACTATTACTCCAACTATTGCAATAGTTACTGGTGGAACACTCAAAAGAATCAATGCACTTTTTTTAACGCCAGTATCAGTTTCAGGGAATTTTGCTGTAGTCATAGAAAATAATACTTCTGGTAAAATACTAAATATTGGTTATAATAATGCTACTGCTACTACATACGGAGAAGGATTATCATATATTTATTATAATGGATCTAATGGATTAGATTGGTATACCAATGAGGTAGCCTATGGGCAAGATTTTGATGCACTTATTTCGCCTGTGATTACATATTCTGTAAATTCCGATTTTATTACCAATCCTAATCCACCAATTGTAGCAATTGATGAAGATATTGAATTTACTGCTAATTCAACTCCCGCATATATTATAAATTCTCATACATTAAATTATGAAGCATTTAGAGATTATTTTAATTTAACAACTAATGATTCTACTTATTCTTGGGATATGGATGATGGTAGTAATTTAATTTGGCAAGCCAATCATACGTATAATTATTCTGATTCAGGCACATATAATGTGAAATTATATACAATGTATGGTTTATGGAATAGATGTGAACAAGTAGGCAATAAAGATGTAATAGTTAACTATCCATCTGTGGCAGTAGAAGCAGCTCCAGATACAATATGTCCAGGACTTAGCAGTATACTCACTGCTTCTGGTGTAGATAGCTATGAATGGAGTACAGGTGCTACTAGTTCGAGTATTACAGTTACTCCATCTACCACTACTACATATAGCGTTACTGGAACAAAAAATGGATTGACAAGCTCCGCAGAAATAACGGTTGTTATTGATGATCATTTATCTATAAATGTTACAGCAAATCCACAAAATGTGTGTATGGGTGATAGCTCTGTTATAACAGCAGAATGGGCTGATAGCTACCAATGGAACACAGGAGCTACTAGTTCGAGTATTACAGTTACTCCATCTACTACTACTACATATTATGTTACTGGAACAAAAAATGGATGCTCTGGTACTAGGTCTATTACTATTACTGTATTACCTACGCCAGACGTTAGTATTTTTACATTGAACGATAGCATTTGTGAAGGTAGCAGTACTACTTTGATAGCTTCTGGTGCTGTTAGTTACTTATGGAGTAGTGGACAAACAGGCATAATACCTGGTACGATAAGCGTATCTCCTGATAGTACAACTACATATATAGTAACTGGTTATAATGACATCGGATGTAGTGACACTGATAGCATAACTATTGTTGTCTCTCCAGCTCCACCAGTTGATATTAGTGCTAGTGCTACTATTATTTGTAGTGGTGATGTAGTAACATTGACGGCCTCTGGAGCAGATACATATTTGTGGAGTGGTGGTTTGCTACCTAGCAGTCAAGTTACAGTATCTCCTACTAGTACAACTACATATACTGTAACAGGCACTTCAAACGCCTGTAGTAGTACAGATGCAATTACAATTACAGTTAAACCATCTCCAAATTTGAGTGTTGTAGCCAATCCATATACAATTTGCGAAAGTGGAAGTAGTGTATTGACTGCTGATGGGGCACAAACATATCAATGGAGCACTGGAGTGTCTACAAGTAACCAGATAACTGTTTCTCCTACTGGCTGGGGAGCTCATACATATACTGTTACAGGAACTCTCAATGATTGTTCGGCGACTGCAACAGTTACTGTAGCTGTTTATCCAATACCTGATACACCTACTATTACACAAATTAGTACCTATCCGAATATTGTTCTGAAATCTAGCTCTCTAACTGGTAATCAATGGTACAATCTCAATGGGCCTATTCCAAATGCAACCAATCAATTATATACTGTATCACAGAATGGTTCCTATTTCGTAATAGTAACTATAAATGGTTGTCCGTCGGCTCCATCTGATACCATCACTATTGATAATGTGAGTATACAATTTTATAATACTGATAATCTGGTTATTTATCCTAATCCAGCAGATGAGATTATTTTCATTAAATCTGACAAAAATATTTCTGAAATTGTAATAAGTGATGCCATAGGAAGAATTGTAGCTACATATTATAATGTTCAACAAATCAATATTAGCAACTTACCCGAAGGTTATTATAATATTAATATAAAATTAGAAAATAAAAATGTCATTAAGCCTTTGATAATACAGCGTTTTTGATAGAATGTTCTTTTACTTCTAAGTAATAACAAATATAATACCTCTTATTAATTTTTTATCTAAAGTGAAATTTTTATTTCAAAACTATTTATTACTTTTATTTCAAAATTTTATTTATGATGTTTAATTCGAAAAAATTTATCTTTATTTTGGTATTATTTATGATGGTAAATTATCAAAATTGTTTTGCTCAACAGACTAAGAGCTGGTTGACAAATGGTAATATCGCTAGCTCATCAGATTTTATTGGTACTACAAACACACAAGCTTTCATTTTAAAATCAAATAATAATGAATGGATGAGAATAACACCAGATGGTAATGTGGGCATTAGCACGACATCTCCAAAGTATAAGCTAGATGTGCATGGTAGCATTAGAGCAACTAAAGAAATAATTGTTGAAAAAATAGATTCACTGGATAAATGGCCAGATTTCGTATTTAATCCTGATTATAATTTGCAATTATTTAATACAAGATTAGAATTAATAAAATCACAAAAACATTTACCCTACATACCATCTAAAGATGAAATTAACTCTAACGGACTTCAAATTTCAGAAACTATTAGTGGTTTAGTGAGAAACATAGAAGAGCTCTACCTTTACATAGAGCAGATGGAGAAAAGAATACAGCTACTGGAAGAAGAAAATAAACAGTTAAAAGAAAAGATAAAAAACCAATAATTTATTAATGAAAAAAATATATTTATTTACTTTTTTATTAATAATTGTATCAGATATAATCGCCCAAGATTATCAATCTTTGAGAGTAAAAGAAGAGTATGATTTATTTAGTACTATAATGGTTAATAACTATTCTCCACAGAATAAATATTACACAAAAGATTTTGATACTAATCACACAAAAAATGATATAAACACGATAACTACTTTTGGAGAAGGTATTGCGAGGATTTTAGAAAGTTATATTACAATGTATGAAACTACAAAAGATAAAGCTTATTTGTATAAATTTTTATTCCAATCACTATGTATCATCGAGGAACGTCCAGACCATAGTTTAGATAGCACAAAAGCCCCTAGATGGTCTTTTGATCCAATGATTTATCTGGATGGCATAATATTAGCTACATTATCTAGATTTGTATATTTTATTGAATTCGAAGAACCCAGTCTTATAAATGAGCCCATTTATCAATTTGATGAATTAAAAGCTGAAAAATATTTTCCACAATCCAATTATTGTAATAAATTTAACATAGTTTTTAATACTTTTGGACAATATACTAAATGGTTAACAGATAAACTGATAGAAACGCTCGATTGGTACATAAATAATGGTTACTGGAATGATAATTGCGCATTTACTAAATCTCCAAATATAAATAAAGCTGCAGAAATCAATATGCAAGCTGGCTTTAGCAGAGCTCTACTTTATTTGGGATTATGTACTAATGATAGCTCATATATAGCAAAGGCCAAAATTATTGATAATTTACTACAATCTAATATTCAATTTTTTGATTATTGTAAATTAAAAAACTATAAGGCCCCCCTTTTTATCTTAACTAATGACAACTCATACTGGTGGTATCATTTGGGTTGGTATACACCATATCATTATTGTATAATACGTAGTAAAAGCTTAGATGGTTATACTAAATACATCGAGGATATTAGTCATGCAGTGCCAGTTATAGAATTTTTGATGGATTATTATAAATATTTACCAAACACATCATTAGATTTCGATGATATGGTAAGACTGAGGAATATGTTTACTAAGCATATTTATGATGGTAAGGGAGGATTTTATAGATCTGTAATGGGCACTGATAATCTAGTTTATCCACAATATAAATTGGATTATGCAGCATTAAATTATATTCCTTTGTATATTTATGATGGTGCTGATACCACTGCTACAGAACCTAATGTTTATGACATAGTTCTGAATTTTTATCAAAAATACATTTCAAAAAATTCACAAATACCTAAAATGCCATATTTCAATGGTGGTTTTTCTATAAAAGGACAAGCTGAAATAGTGAAAGCTCATTGGGAAAAAGAAGTATTTAATCTTACATTGTATAATAGACACATAGTGTATGATCAGGATTTTTTTGCTAAAGATACACTAACTATTGCACCACAACAATATGATTATTTACATATTGAAAATGACAAATCATTTGCTGATCCAATAATTACTGATAATAAATTCATCGTAGAGTCTGGCATTACAGTAAATATGCATGCTAAAGAAAAAATAATTCTAAAATCTGGCACTTATATTAAAGAAGGTAGCCACTTTAGAGCATATATAGAATAAATAAATATTTTGGAACATAGGTAATTAGAGATTAGTGATAGGTAATAAGTGAGGATTAGAGATGAGGAGACTTGGTGACAGGGTGACTGGGAGATGGGGAGACGGGGAGACGAGGTGACTGGGTGACGAGGAGATTGTGAGAAAAGGTTATAAGTGATGAGTTATAAGCAAAATATTTAAACTATTTAAAACTGTGTTTTACTAATTAAGACAATAAAATTACTCTTTTTACTGTTAATTCATTTATAAATATTCATTAAACGAGAATAATAGCAAAGAATCAATACTAAAATTTTTATATATTGAGGTTGGGTTAAATAATATTTGTGAGAAACTTTTAATTTTTATATTCCCAAATATAAATCTTATTATCGGTCAGAGTAGTTACAATATTTTTATTACATTCTATACTTTTAGTTGATTCACTAAGGGTAGTTATATATACTGGCATAAAATCTTTTAAGCGTAATAGCTCTAGAATTCGTTGATTTTCTATTGCTAATAAATAATTCGCAATAAATTTAATCGCATAGAAATTTGTTTCCATTATCTGTAATGGCACCATATCTGGGCTGAAGATTATTAATAATTTACCTGGTAATAAAACAGCAATATTATTACCTAAAATTTCTACATTCAGATCAATTATTTCATTCAATCCGAATGTTTTCAAATCATAAGTCCAAATTTTATTTCCTTGATATGAAATATTTGTGAGTTCATTATTATTATCCCAAATTATAAAACTTTCATTATTGCCAGCAAATACTTTTTTCACAGGTGCATTGATAATATTATTCAAAGATAGAAAGCTCAATAATTGTAAATTATTATCATAAATTTTAATATTATTTGCTTCGGGTAAAAAAATGCCAATTTTAAATGGTGAAATAAAAAACAAATTATCAGTACTGCTATTTATAAATTCACTAGAAATAATTGATAGATTGTTATTTTCGATTTTCCATTTACATAATCTACCATCTATGGTCACTCCAATCAAAAAATCACTATCAATAGGTAAAACTTTAGATATATCAGCTTGGATATTTACACTATCTATTAGCTCTAATCTCACTTGCGAAAAGATGAAAATCGGAGAAAAAATTAAAAAAAACAATCCCCAAAATTTATATTTCATATTAATTTATAATCATCACCAATGATATTCAATAATTCAGTGATCATCATATAATTTTTAGCTACACGAGGTATTTTATTTTGACCGCCTAATCTATCTTTACTCTTTAGCCAATTATAGAAAGTATTATTAGGAGCCACAGTAATGCGTATAGGAGCTAGAATAAGGTCTTTATATCTTTTAGCATTATAATCTGAGTTAATACTTTGCAACTGTTCATCTAAAGTATTTCTGAAAGAGATAAAATCATTAGGAGATTCATTAAATTCTATTATCCAATGATGAAAAAATCTATTATTTTCATCAGGACCATCAGCAAAAACTGTATATTCGTTTACAGAACAATGCTCTATTTTGCAAGCTTGCAAAATAGCTTTTTCTATATTATCTATCATCACTTCCTCACCAGCAATATTAATATACTGAGAAGTACGACCAACGATTTTTAGTCTATAAGGATTCAAAGTTGTGAACTGCACAACATCACCAACAACATACCTCCACAAGCCATTCAGAGCAGATATAACTATTACGTAGTTTTTATTAAGTTCTACTTCGTCCAATGTTATGGCATTCATTTTATCAGAAATAAAATCCTGAAAATCAATGAATTCATAAAAGACACCTATAGAAGTTAGCAATCTCATACCATTATTTACTAAAGTATCCTGAGTAGCGAAAAAGCCTTCACTAGCATTATATGTTTCCCATAAAATTGGTGGTTTATCATTAAAAATTTGTTTATATAGCGGTAAATAAGGTTCAATATTTACACCACCATGAAAATAAACTTCAAAATCAGGCCAAATATCATGAATATTATTAACATTTTTCAATAATAAGACTTGCTCAATAGATTTTAAGCACCATGAGGGCACTCCGTACATAGCAGTTACATTTTTATTAGCAGAAATTTTTGAAATAGTCCTAAATTTAGTCTCCCATTTACTATCCCATACCAAATCTGGAGAAGGAATACGTTTGATTTTAGCAAAATAAGGTAAATTTAAAGAAATATGTGCTGACAGATCTCCCTTAGTTACATCATTTTCTTTTGCCAATGAACCGAAAATAACCAAATGTTTCCCTTTCAGCATTTGAGAATTTGGATTAGCATTTAAATAATAATAAACCATCATACTACCACCAGCGAAATGATTTTCCTTCATCATAGCATCAGTGATAGGTATGAACTTACTAAAATCAGACGTAGTACCACTAGATTTAGCAAAATTAACTACTTTACCTGGTATCAATACATCGGCTTCTCCATGCATCATGGCATATATATGCTCTTTTAAATCATCATATGTATTTATCGGTATTATCTTTTTGAATTCTTCATAACTAATGTTTGGATTAATATTAAACTGTTTACCATATTTGGTCTCGGAGAGGAGCTTCATTAATCTTCGAAATATTAATTGTTGATTACCTTCTTCACCATTGTTGAGATTAAAATAATTTTGTAAATATGATTTAAAAATTTTATTTATCAAGGTAAATGAATTCATATGTTTAAATAAAAACTTAATTAGCAAAATTATAAAATTCAAATAAAATGAAAATAAATCATAGAAATTTTAATGAATGATAATTGAATTTTAAATAATAGTAATTCGTCTATAAAGTTGTATTTAGTAATGTCAAAGACAATTTGGAATAAAGAAAATAAATGAAAACAATTTATTTGTAAATTTTTAATATTTTCTCTGGCTCAAATCTATTAGGTTGTGGAGGTATATTTAGGGGTACGCCAACAGAACAAAGAGCTATAGGCATCAGATAATCAGGTAAATCGAAAAAATCTGTCATCATAGTCATACGTTCTTTTCTAGGATAAATACCGAGCCATACAGCACCAAATCCCATTCCATGGATAGCTAATAAAAAATTTTCAATGCTAGCAGCTACATTCAGAGCACCATAACCTTCTGTTTTTTCTGCATTTAAATCATTACAGAAAAGTATTGCCCATGAAGCATCTGGTAACATTTTAGCATAAGGATGCATTTTTGATAATTGCAATAGATGTTCTTTGTTTGAAGTTAAAATAAATCTCCAAGATCTGCTATTATGAGCAGAAGGTGCATACATAGCATATTTGATAGCTTCTATGATTTTATTTTCATCTATTGGCTCACCAGTATAATGTCTAATACTTCGCCTGGTTTCTAATGCGGTGAAAATGTCCATAATTTTAAATTTTTTTTGATTCAACTATATTGTCAAATAATTAAATATTGTGATTAAAACTATCCCACCCTTGAGCTTTCAACTCAATTGCTTCTCCGATATTATTTATTAAAAACAATCCTTCATTTTCATCAGTTATATGACCTATTACAGATATATCATTGTCATTTTTAACTAAATCATATTTATCGAGAGGTATAGTAAACAGCAACTCATAATCTTCGCCACCATTAAGAGCCATAGTTAGAGGCGAGATATCAAATTCATCACCAATATTAGAAACAATAATATCTATAGGTATGCGATCTTCATATATTCTACAGCCAGTATGACTTTGCTTACATATATGATGTAACTCACTAGAGAGACCATCACTGATATCTATCATAGCTGTTGGCCGAATATTTAATTCTTTCAATTTATTGATAATATCTAAACGAGGTTCAGGCTTAATTTGTTTCTCTATAGCATACTCGTAAGCTACTAAATCAGGTTGGTAGTGCGGATTTGCCATAAATGTTCTTTTTTCTCTTTGTAATATTAACAATCCAGCATAGGCTGTACCTAAATCACCAGAGACACAGATTAAATCATTAACTTTAGCACCAGAACGATATATAACATTATTTTTTTTAACACTGCCCATAGCAGTTATAGAAATAATTAGTCCTTGATTAGAAGTAACCATATCGCCACCAATAATATCTATTTTATATTTTTCACAAGCTAATCTCATACCTTCATATAGCTCATCCACTGCTTCTACAGTAAATCTATTAGACATAGCTAATGTTACAGTGATATGCTCTGGTGTAGCATTCATGGCTACTACATCGCTTAGATTTACAGCCACAGATTTATAACCCAAATGTTTTAAAGGCATCCAACTGAGATCGAAATGTATGTTCTCTACTAACATATCACTTGTAATCACTACCACTTTATCACTATCAGGTTCTATGACTGCAGCATCATCACCTATACCTTTTATTAATTTTTCCCGATTGTAAATTTTTATTTCTTTAGCAATTTTTTCTATTAGAGAAAATTCACCAATATTGCTGATAGGAGTTAATGACATAAAATATTTTTTTGCAAAATAAGTAATAAATCTAAAAATTGAGATTCACAATTTAAAATAAAATTTAATAAAAATTAAGTTTATTCACTATTTAATGTAGTCCACAATTTATCTTTAAGCTCTTGAATGCCATATCCAGTAATAGAAGAAATAAATATAGGACTTAAATCAGCAAATTTTTGTTTAGCCTCCAAAAGTTCATTTTCATCTACAGTATCAACTTTAGTAATAGCTATAATACGTTTTTTCAATAATAAAACAGGATTATATTTTTCAAGTTCATTTAATAAAGTTTGATACTCTCTATGAGGATCTGGAGAGGTAATAGGTATCATAAATAACAAAACACTATTCCTTTCAATATGCCTTAGAAACCTTAATCCTAATCCTTTACCTTCACTCGCCCCTTCTATTATACCAGGTATATCTGCTATAGTAAAAGATCTAAAATCTCTATAAGGCACTACACCAAGCTGAGGTACTAACGTAGTAAAAGGATAATCAGCTATTTGAGGTTTGGCTGCAGAAATTACAGAGAGTAGCGTACTTTTACCAGCATTGGGAAATCCCACTAAACCTACATCTGCTAATAATTTTAATTCGAAAATAAAAATACCAGCCTCATTATCTTCACCTGGTTGAGCAAATTTAGGAGCTTGTCTAGTAGAACTTTTAAAAAAATTATTTCCTTTGCCGCCTCTACCACCATGCAATAGGATAAACTCTTGAGCATCCTCGTTTATTTCATAAATTATTTGACCAGTGTCAGCATTTTTTATCACTGTACCAAGAGGAACTTCAATTATAGCATCTTTCCCTTGAGCCCCAGTCATGAGTTTACCAACACCTGCTTGGCCATCTTCAGCTTTTACCACTTTTGTATATCTGAGATGAAGCAAAGTCCATAAATTTTTATTCCCTTTTACGATAACATGCCCACCTCTACCACCATCACCACCATCTGGACCTCCCTTTGGTATATATTTTTCTCTACGAAAATGCACAGAGCCAGCACCACCTTTGCCAGATTGACAATATATTTTGATAAAATCAATAAAATTCCCTTCGCCCGCCATTATTCTTACACTAATTTAATAATTAAAACAAAAAGCAAAATTACAAAATTTATTTAAGTCATTAATTGTAATGTTAACAAATTGATGTTGAGATTTGAAATAGCTGATTAAGGTGGAAAGTTGTAATGATGAGGGTGTGAAGAAACAGTAATAAATGTTATTAAAAATAAAGTTTACATTGTAAAATCTTTTTATATTTGCAAAAATTTTGTGCATATGAAGAAACTATTTGAAAATCCCACAGAAGTCTTTGCTCTTACCAAAGAGGGGACACGTAAATTATACGATAATCTCTATGATGAGATGATCCAAGAAGGCAAAGATGTCGTCGATTATCAAGAAATCAAAGCAATGTCTACTGGCGTACTTTGTCCAGATTGCAATAGCAGCCATGTAATTAAAAACGGTTTGCAAAGCGGAGTGCAAAACTACCGTTGCAAAAACTGTGGAAGACAATTCAGAGTTACCACTGGCACTTTTATGTATGGGGTTCATGAAAAGGGCAAAATGTTAGAATATATCAAATGTATGAGTGCTGGCATGAGCTTGAGAGAGTGTGCTAGAATTGCGCGCATAAGTCTCACAACGAGTTTCTTTTGGCGACACCGAATATTGTGTGCTTTGCAATCTTTTGAAGACAATGTAAATTTCTTCGGGATAGTAGAATTAGAGGAATTGCTAATGAATTATTCCGAAAAAGGCAAAAAGAAGCGTGACAAGAAAGAATTAAAAAAGCTAAAGAAAAAGAAGCCAATGAAAGTGGCAGTAATAGCAGCCACAGATAGAAGTGGGAATATACTTTTCAAAAAATTAGAAGATAAAAGAGTGCAGGCAGAACATATATCAGATTTTCTAAAATATAGGATATCTGAGAATTCAGTTGTATGCGGTAGTGATAAAAAAGCTTTTAAGACTGTAACTGCTGAGCATATAAAACACAAAGAAATAACTAATAAAAATAAGATGAAGAAAGGTATATACAGTGTATCAACTATTCATAAGAAGATAACAGATTTTGTTGGTTGGATATATTATAAGTTTCGAGGAGTAGCTACAAAGTATTTAACAAACTATATAATGTGGTTTGTTGTGAGAGGTAAGTATCTGGCGGATAAGATTATAGAAGATACAGGGAGATTGTTGAATTTGGCGGCGTCGGATAGGCGGGCATGGGAGCGGTATAGTGATCTGATGTCATCAACATATTTAATCTATAACATTTAAATGTTTTTGAAAAAAATTTAAAACAAACTCTCCTTTACATATCTTAACTTTATATTAGATTAATTCTATTTAATAGATCTTTTTTTAACACCTTTTTTAATAATATGATATTGTTTAGTCTTTCGCTATCTAAAATCAACTCTCGGTTTTCTTTTTTCAGATAGCACAAAAGTAATTAGATTATGGAATGAATATAAAAATTTTATGCCAATATTTTTTTGAGGAGATTATATTTTTAAGGTGAATTTAAAGCTATATATTCTGGGAATATTGCTTTTTTCTGTAATCAATATAACATCTTCGCCAGTATTTGATTTTTCTATTTGTATGAATTCTTTACTACTTCCTAAAATATTATTAATTTGAAAATCAATCATAAATTTTTTAGCAAATGTTTTGGAAATATTAATTTTTAGATTATGATAGGGCAGTTCATAAATGTCTGGGTTATTAGTATATGGATCTCCTACAAAAGTTATACGTTTGCCAAAAACATTATATAATATACTCGCTTGTAGGTCTAAAGAATCAAATTGAAAAAATAATCCACCATTTATTACATAGGGAGATTGGCCTTGTAGCATTCTATCGTTTTCTATACTTTCATTTTTAAACATTACATTACTTTTTATAAAAGAAACATTAGCAATAGCAAACATCCATGGTAATATTTTTTTATGCATTTCTGTTTCTATTCCTATTGCAGTAGCATTAGGAACATTTTGATATGAATATTGTAAACCAGTGCCTGCTGGTATAATTTTATATTCAATAGCATTTTGAAAGGTTTTGTAAAAAACATCAAATGAAAAAATTTCATACATAGAGAAATAATATTCATATCGTAGGTTGAAATGATTTATTGTAGCATTTCTCAAGTCAGGATTGCCTATTATCACTCCTTTGGCTTCGTAATCATAATATGCATATGGTGCTATTTCTCTAAATTGTGGTTTATCATATGTTCTTCCAAAATTGAATTTGATTTTCATTTTTTCGTTAATATCATAGCCTACTGCAAATGAAGGACTAAAAAACAGTATAGGATTTTCGTAATTTACTTTATCTTCATCCATTGGAGGATTAGTAGCATCTGTAGTATATGAATTTAGTCTCATAGTGTTATACTCTGCTCTCAAACCCAAATACCATGAAAATCTATGTAGCTTTTGCTGCCATGCAATATAAATAGAATAGTTTGTTTCATCAGCAGTATATGAATCGCTAGGATTTGTAGTTTCATCTAGTATAATACCATTTGACGCATTGATGTAATCATCAGTAAATATCTGTTCTACAGGCAAATATGTTATATCCCAATCAAACTGCATCACATTAGATATTCTATAACCGAAATTTCTTGCTTCGAAATTTCTAGAAAGTTTGCTAGCAAATAATCCGAAGTTTATATTACCTTCTTCATCATTAATGTTTATAGATTGAATTAACTTTGCCCCAGCACTATATTCATTTTCATGTAATTCTTGAAATAATCTTCCAGACATTGCAGGATTAGCAGTAAACATAAAATTAAGAGCATATTGTCCATAGCTATCATTATCTTGTTGATCATTTCTGACCCAAGTCAATCTTTTATTGTCTGGCTGCAGCATCGTCGTAGAAGTGATTCCTCCAAACCAATGTATATCTGTATTTTTACCTAATTTATGTTTTCCAAATAATTCACTTAATAAAATATTTCTTTTTTTGTATAACATCTCATTACCTCGAATATTTATGCCTCCATAATAATCTTTACCTTCTCTCCAAGTAACTTTGTCTGTAGTTATATCTGTGAATAATACAATTAAGTTAATGCTATTATTGTTAAACAAGGTATTGATAGTAGCTAAAGCACTATTCATATATCTGGATTCATAGGTTGTATCTAGAAAATAAAAATTAGTATCTGGCTTATCTAAAAATGTATTGTAACTATTATAACCAGCTTTCTCAAAAGTTGTTTTTGCAAAATTAGAATTGCTATATAGCATTAAATTACTATAAAGGTCAACTTTTTTAAATTTTTTATGCAAAGAATATGTTAAAGATAAATTTGTATTTGTTGGTGCTATAGTAGTCGTAGGATACCACAACCTATTTAAGGTTTTATCTAATTGTAATCTATTCTCATTAGTACTATTAATCAATGAAGGAGGGAAATTGCTAGGAAGGGAAAAAATGTTTTTTATAGGTAAAAACAAAGTATTATTTTCTCCATAATATTGAAAATCTTTAAATGTAGTAAATGGATTAATAGACTGACCGAGAGAAAAGGTAAATGAATTCTTATCGAATTCTTCTCTTAACTTTATTTCTACTAAAGCTCCACCAAATATTGAGCTAAAATCAGAAAAAGGAGATTTATAAATGTGTATGTAATCAATGAATTGAGCAGGAATAAGATCAAAAGAGAAACTCCTCTGATCAGCTTCCATACTAGGTGCTTTTACATCATTTAGATAAATATTATTGTATCTAGCACTTAATCCTCTGACTATAATAAATTGATCTTGCATTGTTATGCCTGGTAGCCTCTTAACTACATCTGTACTTGAGGACTCTTTGTATTTAGCTATTATTTCTTGAGACACACCCGTAGTAATGATAGTATTATTTTTGATGCTATTTAATAAAGCTATTTGATTATTATCAATCTTTGTACTTTTTATTTCTATTGTTTCTAAAATCTCATTTTGCTTAGATAAATATATTGTGAAATTATTTGTTTGATTAGCAGGTATTTCTGAAAATTTAATAACTAAAGATTGATAACCAATAGCTGATATATATAATGTATCATTTACATTACAATTATTTATTAAAAATTTACCATCGAAATCTGTAGTTCCACCTTTATTACTATGATTAATTCTAATATTTACAAATGGAATAGGTTCTTTGCTAGAATTGTCTAAAATGTAACCACTCAGGTTTTGTCCTATTGCTAAATTAGAAAATAATATTGCAAGTGCAATAATAATGTAACGCAGGTAAAAATTTAAAGCTTTATTCATATTTTTTTACAAAAGTATAACACCAAGGTAACCTTAATTTTAAATTAATATTTTTAAATTATTATCTAATATTAAAAAATTGTTAAACAAAATATTTTTATTAAATTAGGAGATTTGATAATAAGAGTAAAAGAGTAAATTTGCAGAAATAAAAAATTTAAATCTGAATAAGAAATATGAAAGTATAACGATATTTGAATTTCAGCAGAGATTTCCAGATGATGAAGCCTGCATGGAATATTTATCACAGCTCAAATGGGTAATGGGTATGTGTGTTCTAGGAGTGGTAACAATAAATTTTGTAGAGGAAAGAAGAAATAAGGGAGTTAGTAGAGTATATCGGAAGGTTATAGAGAGGAGTAATTCAAAAGAATTAGGAAGTTTTATAAGAGAAACTATAGATAGAAAAGCAAATATACAAGTAGATTCAGGTAAAAAGGAAAAATTTTTCCAGAGATGCATAGAGTAACAATGGGTTTTAAAGGATGGTTGTGGGCTATAAATAATCATGTAGAACCTTTGCAAGCTTACATAGAAGAATATACAAATAGATTTAATCGGCAATTAATGAATATAAATATATTTGATAATCTGTTAAACAAAATGGTTCAAGCAAAGCCTTGCCCATATAAAATGATTATTACTTAAACGCCTAATTCAATAAAGAAATATAAATATCACAATTTGCAAAATAAAAATAATGAGATGGAGCGAATTTGTAATTCGCCCCATCTTTGTTGTAATAAAAATAAAAAGAATTATAGTTTTATGAAGGATTTTTGTAATAAATCATTACTATTGATAACTCTAATGATATAAGTGCCTGATGGCAAGCTAGCTGTGTTGATAATTAAATCATTATTAATATCAAATAATACTTCATTGTATAAGATTCGCCCCATAATATCTAATATTTGTACTGATGCTTTATCGACGTTATTCTGAAAATGAATATTTAAAATATCATTTACAGGATTAGGATATAGAGATACATTAATACCTGAAAAGTCATTTTCGTTAATTCCTACAAAACCTGAATTATTTAATAATGGACTGTTACTATGTAGTCTAAAATCTGGATTAGAATAATTATAAGGATCTCTTATTAGTAGAGGAGCATAAGAACTAAGAGTATCATTATTAAATGAAGTAGTTAGAAACCAAGAGTGAATGTCGAAAGTTGAGCCACTAGCAGTAGCGAAATAGTTCCCAGCCATAGCAGCCATAGTAACATATTTGATGTTTAGAATACTATTGTTTGAATTGGATTCGCATGCAGACCCATCAATCATTAATCCATCTTGCCAACCTATAAAAATAGAATTATATATGTCAATGCCAGTATTTCTGCGAAGATGCATAGCACGCTTGTAATTGCTGTTGATTGTGGTAGAAGCATGTTTTTTAGGACCGAAAATAGATATATTTGAAAAAACAGCAGAAGTTTGAGGTGTATTAGTAGAACCGCTAGCGTCATTATCACTTTCGAAAGCATTAGAACCACTCACGTCTGCTATATTGGGTTCACGTAGTGCTACTGCATATTGTATCATACCAGAAAATCCATAATCTGTATCAAAATCATCATCCCAGCTACCAAGAGTAATTAAATGTTTAGCATTCACACAACCACCAAACCATTCGTAAGCATCATCACCACTATATGATACCTGTATATAGTCAATAGTAGTATTTTTGCCTACACCACCCATAGTTAACCCATTGATTTCTTTATCAGGTTGGAATGGGATACCAGGGAATTCTATTCTTAAATATTTTAAAATACCACTATTATCGTTATCATTTGTGCCACCATAATAACTACGAGGCCCACCTTCTATCTGAGCTTCACCACCTGGCACATTTATTTTTGCATTGCCACAGATTATCACTCCACCCCAATCTCCATAATTTCGAGAGCCAGCAGACTGATTAGATGTAAATACAATGGGCTCACTAGCAGTACCTTGAGCTATTAATTTAGCACCACGTTCTATAATTAAAGTACCTTTGCTATTTTTGTCACCACGAATAATAGTACCAGGTTGTATAGTTAGAGTAACACCATTAACTACATATACAAATCCTTGCAATAAATAAACATTGTCATTAGTCCAAGTTGTATTACTAGTAATTTCACCACTAATAGTTTGCGTAGTAACTGGATAATTTGTATTTTGAGGATCCCAATTAGCCCAGCCACTTGTCCAATCATCTTGATCATCGAAAGCTCCTCTATAACTTACTTGATCGAAAAAAGGATCATTAATACTTGGTTGAGAATAACTAACTAATGGCACTAATATGACCATTAGAAATAAGATAATACTTGTTTTTTTCATAATTTTTGTTTTTTGTTGTTTCTGTATTGCAAAATTGCAATACACATATTATTCAATTATTAAATCAATTATAAAATTTTATTAATAAATGTTAACTGAATTTTAAAATAAATAGATGTATAATTTAAAATTTTTTATAAAAAATTATGAGGAGGGATTAGTAAAGGAGTGATATGACCTGTTGGGAACAGATCATATCACTGTTAACGTTTGTGGTTAATGTGAAATATTTGGCGGATAAGATTATAGAAGACACTGGGAGGTTGTTGAATTTGGCGGCGTCGGATAGGCGGGCATGGGAGCGGTATAGTGATCTGATGTCATCAACATATTTAATCTATAACATTTAAATATTTTACCAATTTCCATTTTAAACAACTCTTACCCCTCTCATTAAACTTTTTATAAAAATAAATCCCCTTTTATTTCCCTTTTTTTGCAACTAGCTTATTAATATTACATTTGAATTAAACATCATAATTTTTGTAAACTCTTTCTTCATATTTTTATATTAATTTCAGTAATTTTGCAATTCAAATTAATTACTTATTATGGAATATAATTTTAAAGAAATTGAGAAAAAATGGAGAACTGATTGGAAAAAATTTAAAATTTATAAAGTCGATATTGATTACAATAAACAAAAATATTATGTATTAGACATGTTCCCGTATCCGAGTGGTGCAGGGTTACATGTAGGCCATCCATTAGGTTATATTGCTTCTGATATTTATGCTAGGTACAAAAAATTACAAGGTTTTAATGTGTTACATCCTATGGGCTTCGATGCTTTTGGTTTACCTGCAGAGCAATATGCCATTCAGACTGGGCAACATCCAGCTATTACTACAGAAAAAAATATTAGTAGATATAGAGAGCAATTAGATCTTTTAGGATTTTCTTTTGATTGGTCTAGAGAGGTTATCACTTGCGATCCGAAGTATTATAAATGGACTCAATGGACTTTTATTAAGCTTTTCAAATCTTGGTATGATAAAAGTATAGAAAAAGCTCGCCCTATTGATGAATTAATTAAAATATTCGAGCGAGAAGGTAATGCAAATGTAAATGCTGCTACTACACAAATAAAAATATTTTCTGATAAAGACTGGGTTAGTTATAATGAAAAGGAACAGCAAGATATCTTAATGAATTATCGTTTAGCATATTTATCAGAAACTTTTGTGAATTGGTGTCCAGCTCTGGGAACAGTACTAGCTAATGATGAGGTTGCTGATGGGTATAGTATACGTGGCGGATATCCGGTAGAGCGAAAAAAAATGAAACAATGGCTCTTACGCATTACGGCTTATTCAGAACGATTATTAGCAGGTTTAGAAAAAATTGATTGGCCAGAGAATATCAAAGAGATACAACGCAATTGGATTGGTCGCTCCGAAGGAGCTGTTATTAGATTCCCTATAAAAGGTGTCCCAAACAAATATATTGAGATATTTACTACTCGTCCAGACACTATTTTTGGGGTTACTTATGTATGTGTAGCTCCAGAATCTGAGCTTGTCCCTTTGTTAATAAAAGACCCTGAAAAAGATAAAGTGGAAGATTATGTTAAAAAAAGTCTAAATAAGAGTGAAAGAGAACGTTTGACTGATATTGATAAAAAGACTGGTGTTTTCACTGGTTCTTATGTTATTAATCCTTTTACTGGAGAAGAAATTCCTATTTGGATAGCTGATTATGTGTTGGCTTCATATGGTACTGGTGCAGTGATGGCAGTGCCTGCTCATGATAGCAGAGATTATGCTTTTGCTAAACAATTTGGATTACCTATTAAGGAAGTTATTAAAGGTGGAGATATTTCAAAAGAGGCTTATGAAGATTTAGAAGGAGAGTGCATAAATAGTGATTTTATCAATGGGTTGAAACCTACTGATGCTATTCAAAAAGTTATTGAAGTAGCTGAGGAACGTAAGTTTGGAAGTAGAAAAATTAATTATCGCCTTCGTGATGCTATTTTTAGCCGTCAGAGATATTGGGGCGAGCCTTTTCCTATTTATTATAAAGATGACATTCCTTATCCATTAGATGAATCTAAACTGCCATTAGAATTACCTCCGGTAGATTCTTATTTACCCACTGAGGATGGCAAACCGCCTCTAGCACGAGCAAAAAATTGGAAAACTGAAGATGGTTATCCTCTGGAGACCTGTACTATGCCAGGCTTCGCAGGTTCTAGTGCTTATTACCTCAGATATATGGATCCTAATAATGATAATGAGCTAGTATCTAAAAAATCTGTCGAATATTGGCGAAATGTTGATCTATATATTGGTGGATCAGAACATGCTACAGGTCATTTGATATATGCTAGATTTTGGAATAAATTCCTATTTGATATCGGTATAGCTGTAGAGGATGAACCTTTTGCTAAATTGATTAATCAGGGAATGATACTCGGTCGTAGTAATTTCGTCTATCGTGCTAAACCAGTAGATTTTGCTATTTATAAATTAAAAAAAATCCTACCAACTATCTCAGATGATTATGAAATTAGTCTACAAGATGATATTATTACTATTTCTCTTGCTGATTATAAAACTTATATTTTTGTAGCTAAAAATGATAATATTGAAAATGCTCAAAATCTCGCTAGTAGCCTAGCGACAAACAATTATAAAATTTTAATTATCAATATTTCTAATATTTTACTAGAAAATAATCTAAAAGATACACTAGTAAATGAAATAAAAAGTTTGCAAGATGGAGAAATTAAAATAATAGGTAGAGATATATATCTGCCACCCATTTTTGTCTCTAAAAATATTGAAGATAGAGAAGCATACACTTATCCTATGCATGTAGATATTAGCTTGGTGAGAAATGATATTTTAGATATAGAAGCTTTCAAAAAATGGCAACCAGAATTCGAAAATGCATATTTTGTTTTAGAGGAAAATAAATATATTTGTGGCTGGGAAGTAGAAAAAATGTCTAAATCTAAGTATAATGTGCAAAATCCTGATGATGTAGTGAATGAATATGGAGCTGATACTCTGCGACTATACGAAATGTTTCTCGGGCCAGTAGAACAAAGTAAACCATGGGATGTAGCAGGTATAGAAGGTGTACATAGATTTCTTCGAAAATTCTGGCGATTATTTTTTGATGCTCAAGATAATTTCTATCTCAATGATGATGAGCCTAATAAAGACGAATTGCAATTATTACACAAAACTTTAAAAAAAGTTCAAGAAGACATAGAACGTTATGCATACAATACTGCTATTAGCAGTTTCATGGTAGCAGTAAATAATCTGCAAGATTTACAATGTAATAAACGAGCAATTTTAGAACCTCTGATGATAGCATTATCTCCTTTTGCTCCCTTTATAACAGAGGAATTATGGCATCTAGCTGGTCATACTGATAGCATTCATGAGGCTAATTTCCCAATTTATGATGAAAAATACACAAGAGATGATACTTGTACCTATGCTATATCATTCAATGGCAAGACTAGATTTACTCTAGATATAGATATAGCAGCAGATGAAGAAACTATTAAAAATATTGTCCTGCAGCATCCTCAATCTCAGAAATGGCTTGAGGGCAAAGAACCTAAACGAGTTATAGTAGTAAAAGGCAAAATAGTAAACATCGTAATGTAGCTTTTTTTACATTCTACTATTATGTTTTAGGTTAACCAAATTGCTTTTTTTTACCATTATAATATTTATTACATTTTACTGCTAAGTCGAAAAATTTCAATATTTTTGTTAATAAAATAATTTTTGATTTATTCTGTTAATATAAAAAATAATATTTAATGCGTAAATTAACTTTTTTAATATTATTAATTTTACCTATAATAATTTTTTCTCAAGAAATTAAATTTCTAGATAAACCATTTGTAATCGAAAATTTTAATAACATAGAATTACCATATTATATAGAAACTTCAGATACAATACCTCTTAATAGTAATTGGGATTTTTATTTGAATATAGATAGCACATACTTTATTGCATCAGAGCAATTAGATAAATATTCGAGTAATTTGACTAATAATTTCGATATTCATTATGCAGAGCAAATAGTAAATGGTAAAAAACAAATTGTTTTTTTCATTTGTCCTTTTCGTAAAGTCTCTGATAATAAAATAGAGGTATTACAAAATTGGAATATTCAAGTTATATTTTCTCCTACTCAATCAAATAACATTTCTCATAAAAGAACATATGCTTCTAACTCTGTATTATCAAGTGGACAATGGATAAAGCTCAGTACTAAGCAAAAAGGATTTCATTTGATTACCTATGAAAACTTAGTGTCATGGGGATTAATATCTTCTCCTATAGCGTCAGAAAAATTGAGAGTTTATTGTAATGGTAGTCGTATGCTGCCTGAGGCTAATAATGTCCCACGTTATGATGATCTTCACGAAATATCAATAGACATACGTGATGGCGGAGATGGTACTCTAGATCCTGGAGATTATGCTATTTTTTATGCAGAGGCACCTGTCTATTGGGATTTTGATCATACAACAAAAACCTTTGTTCATTCTCGTAATCTTTATTCAGAAAAAAATTATGTTTTCGTTACTATAAATGACGTAGGAACACCACAACGCATAAATACAGCTATATCCCCTACTGGTACTATTGACTTATCTGTTAATACATTTATGGATTATAATTTATCAGAAAATGAATTATATAATTTTAATAAAAGTGGTAAACAGTGGATAGGTGATAAATTTGAATATACTCTCAGCAGGGATTATTCTTTTTCTTTTCCCAATATAGTAGCAGATTCTAATGTATATATTAAAGCGATAGTATATGGTAAATCAGAGTTACCATCATCCTTTAGATTAATTTATGGTAGTAATAGTTACACTATTCCTATTCAACAAGTGGTTGGCTACCTAGATGATTATGCTAAAAGAGGTATTGCTAATGTTAGTTACAAATCATCAAATCCTACTATTAATATTACTCTAAAATATCAACAAGGAGGTAGTAATAATGCTGTAGGCTGGTTAGATTATTTAGAAGTAATCGCATGGCGTTATTTGACTTTCCATGGTTCTCAGTTGAGCTTTAGCCATCCACTATTACCAAGTAATAAGATTGCTAAATTTACCATTGCTAATGCTCCTAGTGATATTTGTTTATATGACGTTAGTGTACCCGAACATCCGATTAGAATCATCGGGACGCATAGCTCATCTAATTATCAATTTGTAGATAGCACTAATAAAATCAAAAATTATATTGCAGTTTCTAGTACCTTTATTATTCCTACCTACGAAGGGACAGTAAGTAATCAAAATTTGCATGCATTACCACAAGTAGATTACATTATAATAGCTCCTAATATGTTTTATCAGATGGCAAAAAGATTAGGTGATCTTCATTTGGAACATGAAGGCTTGAGTTATATAATCGTTTCCCCAGACATTATTTATAATGAGTTTAGTGGTGGCAAACAAGATATCTCAGCTATTAGAGATTTTATAAAAATGTTTTATGATAGAGCAACTAATGATAATGAGAAACCCAAATATGTATTGCTTTTTGGTGATGCATCCTATGATTACCTAGATCGAATTAATAATAATACTAATATAATACCTACCTTTCAATCAATAGCTTCAGTGAGTCCAACGGCTAGCTATGCTTCAGATGATTTCTATGCTTTACTCGATGATGGTGAAGGATATGAATGTAATGGAGCTCTAGATATAGGTGTCGGCAGACTGCCTGTCATTAATGAGAGTCAGGCATGGGCAATGGTAAACAAAATAGAAAATTATTATAAAAAACAAGGTCGTAATGACAGTATTATTATTTGTAATGAATCAGAATGCTTGGTGCCGCAATTAAGTGATTGGCGAAATAGGATAGTTTTAGTAGCTGATGACGAAGATGGAAATTTGTATGTAAATCAAGCTGAAAATATTGCTACCTTAGTAGAAAATAAAGCTCCTCAAATAAATATTGAAAAAATTTATTTGGATGCTTACCCACAGATATCTACACCCGCTGGACAAAGAGCCCCCGATGTAAATTCAGCTATTAATAAAGCTTTTGCAGATGGCATTCTTTTGTTTAATTATATTGGACACGGTGGCGAAGAAGGTCTGGCTCATGAGAGAATTCTACAAATTGCTGATATTCAATCCTGGCAAAATAAATGTGCTATGCCATTGATGATTACTGCTACCTGCGAATTTAGTAGATATGATGATCCTGGTAGGACCTCTGCTGGTGAATATGTGATACTAAATCCTAATGGCGGAGCTATTGCTATGATGACTACTTCTAGAATTGCTTATAGCTCTTATAATGCTACGCTCAATAATGCATTAATGGATACTTTGATGGGTTTATCTAGAACATCTAGTCCATCTTTTGGCGATGTATTTGTAATTGCCAAAAATGCTGCAAATAATGCTAATGCTTTGAAAAATTTTATTCTATTAGGTGATCCAGCTACTAAAATTGCTTTCCCAGCTAATAATATTATTATCGATAGTATAAACAATAAATCTATAGATTACCTCGATACATTGTCTGCTTATGAATTCGTAACTATCACTGGACATTTAGAAGACTTCAATGGAAATTTGTTAAATGATTTTGATGGTACTATTTATATAACTATGTATGATAAAAAACAAGAATTCTCTACCTTAGGCACAGATCCAAATAGCTCTCCTGTACCTTTTAAAGTCTTTTCTAATATAGTATACAAAGGGTCAGCTTCTGTACACGATGGAGTATTTGCTATACAATTTTATATGCCTATAGATATACAATATAATATTGATCACGGTAGAATAACTTTATATGCTGAGAATGGTAAAACTGATGCTAGCGGTTATACAAATAATTTTTTGATTGGTGGCTCATCTACTCCAATAGCGGATAATCAAGGACCACAAATTAATCTTTATCTCAACTCTACTAATTTCCGTAATGGCGATGTAGTAAATGAAAATCCAACTTTATTGTCTTATATTTATGATGAACACGGCATTAATATTACTGGTCAAGCTATTGGACACGATTTGGTAGCATGGATAGATAATGATTATTCTAATCCATTGATTATGAATTCTTATTTTAGATATTCATTAGATTCTTATAAAGATGGATATCTTATCTACCCATTATCCGACTTATCTGCTGGTGAACATTCCATTACAGTGAGAGCTTGGGATGTTTTCAATAATTCATCAGAAGCAAGTATTAATTTTCATGTAATACCTAATGATAATATTACGCTTAGTAAAATATTCACTTATCCTAACCCTATGATTAGTAATACTACATTCTATATTCAACATAATCAAGCTTGCTGTAATAATAAAATTATAATAGAAATTTATGATCTTTTAGGTAATATAATCGCAGTTTTAGAAAACGAAAGCTACAATGATGCTTATTATAATACAGAAATACAATGGGATGGGACTACTATCAATGGTGGTACTATAGCACCAGGTATTTATATTTTCAAAGGATGGTTAGAAAATGATGTAGGCAAAACTTCTATTGCTTCTGGTAAAATTTTAGTAATTTCTGATAATTAAAAGTGATATAATAAATTTATTTTTTTTTCGTAATTTTGTTTTCAATTTGTTTATAAAAAATAATATGCAAAAAATTGGTTTTAGTATTTTAATTTTAAGCTTATTCTGTAATTTGTTTACATTAAAGGCACAGACTAATCAAGATATATTAGGACAAACAGGCGATAGATTAAATACTATCACGACGGCTGTACCATTTTTATTAATAGCACCAGATGCTAGATCTGGATCTATGGGAGAAGTAGGCGCAGCTACTCCTCCAGACATCAACTCTATGCACTGGAATCCTGCTAAATATATTTTTATTGATGGAGATTATGGTGTTACTATTTCATATACACCATGGATGAGAAAGCTTATCAATGATATTAATTTAGCATATGTTAGCGGTTATTATAAATTTGATAAAAATCAAGCTATAGCTGGCTCATTACGATATTTTACTTTAGGAGAAATACAGTTTGTAGGTATGACACCTGACGAAAATCTAGGAACTTTTTCTCCTACTGAGTTTTCTATTGATGTTGCATATAATAGAATTTTTGGTGATAATTTCTCTTTTGCTATAGCTCTCAGATATATTTATTCTAATCTTTCTGGTGGTGCTACTGTAGGCACCGGTCATGCAGAAACTAAACCTGGACAGTCTGTAGCTGGTGATGTAGCTATTTTTTATAAACATGATTTTAAAATTAATAAACGTGATTCACGTATTGCTTTTGGTATGGATATTTCTAATCTAGGGGCTCGCATTACCTATAGTGAGCTGGGCTATAGAGCTTTTTTACCTACCAACCTTCGCATTGGACCTAGCTTCACATACAATATCGACGATTTTAATGCCATTACTGTAGCTTTTGATTTAAATAAACTTTTAGTTCCTACTCCTCCATTATATGCCTTTGATTCAATAACTGAAGAATATGAGATAGTTAAAGGAATGGACCCTGATAGATATGTTGTAAATGCACTGTTTACTTCTTTTTGGGATGCTCCAGGTGGTTTTAAAGAAGAACTACGCGAAGTTATTTTCAGTGGTGGAATAGAATATGGCTATTCAGAGCAATTTTTTATCAGAGCTGGCTATTTCAATGAACATAAAACTAAGGGTAATCGTAAATTCGCTACATTTGGAGTAGGTGTCAAATATAATATTTTCGACTTAAGTTTCTCCTATTTAGTACCTTTCGAGCAACATCACCCACTAGAGAATGTGTTGCGTTTTACGATGACTTTCAATTTTTTCAAACCTCAAAATAAACCTAAATAGTGAATGAAAATCTTAGAATAGGATTTGGATTTGATATTCATAAATTAGTAAAAAATAAAAAACTATTCCTTGGAGGTGTAGAGATATCATACAATTATGGATGCATGGCTCATAGTGATGGCGATGTACTTATTCACGCCCTTATAGATGCTATGTTCGGCGCTCTCAATCTAGGTGATATAGGCTCTCACTTCCCCGATAATGATATGAAATTCAAAAATATTTCTTCTATAGAATTACTCAAACAAACTATTGAAATTTGTAAACCTTTAAATTATAATATTTACAATATCGATAGCACTATCATCCTGCAAAAACCAAAATTACAACCTTATATTGAAATTATTCAAGAAAACCTTTGCAATGTTCTAAATATTTCAAAAGACAAATTATCTATTAAAGCTAAAACAAATGAAAAATTAGATAGCATAGGCAAAGGCAAAGCTATTTCAGCATATTGTATTGTTTTACTTAAAAAAAATTAAACTATTTTTGTAATAAACAACATAATATGAAAAGAATAATATTTTGCCTCTTATTGTTCTTCTTGGCATTAAAAACATTTAGTCAAGATAAAGATTACTTTTCAACAGAATTTGATGCAAATTATTATTATTACTTTGTTGGGGACAATAGTTCTAATAATTTTAATTATGGATTTTCTATACTTATCTCAAAATATATTAATAAGGTAAAAGTGAGTTCTGGAATAAACTATTCAACTAAATCTTATAATACTCAAGGAGACCCATTTTGGTTAATCGAAAAACGTGAGCATAATTTAGATTATTTAAACTTTCCAATTATTACAAATATTGAAATATTTTCACATAGGAAATTCAGTTCAAGTGTTCTTACTGGATTTACATTTAATCAAATTATAGATTATAAAATTAAATCATTTTATTTGAACGGAGAAACATTAATTGAAGATAACTTGTTAAATGATAAGAAATTAGGCTTAACTTTTTTGCTCGGTACTACTTTCTCAAAGTCAATTGGGAACAAGTGGCTATTAAATTTGTCTCCTTTTATTAATTATAAATTGATTCCTGACCATAATGATCAAAGACCTGATTACAAAAATATACCTGACGATAGAGTATTTTTAGGATTTAAACTAGGAATAGAATATTTATTTAAAACATCGGATAATAAGTGATTTACGGTTGTAAACATTCTATAGAATTACTCAAACAAACTATTGAAATTTGTAAACCTTTCAATTATAATATTTCTAATATCGATAGCACCATTATCCTGCAAAAACCAAAATTGCAACATCATATTGAAATTATTCAAGAAAACCTTTGCAATGTTTTAAATATTTCAAAAGACAAATTTTCTATTAAAGCTAAAACAAATGAAAAATTATATAGCATAGGTAAAGGCAAAGCTATTTCAGCATATTGCATTGTTTTACTTAAAAAAATTTAAACTATTTTTGGTTCTATAACGTTTTGGGTGGTTAATGATTAAAAAAAGAGTACTTTGTAAAAATGAAATTTATTATTGAACATGTTGAATATTAACCACAGAGTTCTCAAAGAAGGCACAGAGAACACAAAGAAAGCTGGAATTAAAAAGGTTAAAAATGGCACTTTGTGAACTTTGTGTAATATCATGGCGCTCTTTATGGTAAAATAATTAACCCACTTAAAACGATATAGAACCATCATTTTTTGAAAATATTTAATATTAAAGTCAAAATTATGCTTAATATTATGCAAGTAACAATAGGAAAATAAAAAGTAAAATTTTCTTTTTTTATCAATATATCACCAGGTAATTTAAAATTAATTTTTTCAAAAAAATAACCTAAAATGCCTATTATTATTAACACTAATCCAAGGAAAATTAATGATTTCCACATATTTTTTTGCATAAAATAAGTTAAAAGGTCGATTTTAATTAGCTAAATTATACAAAAACAAATAAATTTCAAAACATTGCAATAAATAATTATTTAGCAATATAATATAATTATTGATATAAATTTATCATATATTAATCTAAATCTTAATCATGCTTTCAATTATATAAAATAATATTTACTATTTTTGCAAAAAACAACAAAATATGAAAAGAATTTTTGTTTCACTTATTTCATTATTATTTGCAATACAGATAGTATTTGCATTGAATCCTCCTACTAAACCAGATGAAGGTATGTGGGTGCCAGTATGGATAGAAGAGCTTAATTATCCAGACATGGTGAGGTTAGGACTAAAATTAAAAGCCGACGAAGTGTATTCTAATACTAACCCAAGTATAAAAGATGCTATTGTAGGCCTAGGAACTAATAATTATAAACCAAATCTAGGTTTTTTCTGCTCTGGAGTTGTAGTTTCTCCTCAAGGACTAGTATTTACTAATCATCACTGTGGATATAATGCTGTACAGCAAGTAAGTACCTTAGAGAATGATTACTTAACAAATGGATTCTGGGCTACCAAGCTATCTGAAGAGATACCAATAGATGAAATGACTATGTCATTTGTGGTAAGAATAGAAGATGTAACTGGAAGAGTGCTAAAAAATGTAAATGATTCTATGAGTTTAAGTGATAGAGATAAAGCTATAAGCAAAGCAATTAAAGAAATAGAAAATGAAGCATCAGAAAAAGGTAAATATGATGTAGTCGTTAAACCTATCTTTGAAGGTAATGAATATTATTTACATGTCTATGAAACATATAAAGATATCAGATTAGTAGGAGCTCCTCCTAGTGCAATTGGCAAATTTGGTGGCGATACTGATAACTGGATGTGGCCACGTCATACTGGAGACTTTGCAATTTTCCGCATTTACACTGCTCCAGATGGCTCTCCAGCTGAATATTCTGATAAAAATATCCCTTTAAAACCTAAAAAATATTTACCTGTTTCTATTAAAGGTGTTGAAAAAGATGACTTCTCTATGATTTTTGGCTTCCCTGGTAGTACTCATAGATATATTACTTCTCAAGGCGTAGATCAAGCAATTAATCAAAATAATCCTTTAATTGTAAAAATCAGAGATAAAAAATTATCTATTATGAGATCTTATATGGATCAAGATCCTAAAATAAAACTACAATATTCCTCTAAATATGCTCAAACATCTAACTATTGGAAATATTTCATTGGACAAACTAAAGGTCTAAAAAGATGGGATGTTTATGATAGAAAAAAAGAACTAGAAAACCAATTTATGAATTGGGTACAACAAGATGCTACTAGACAACAAAAATATGGCACTTGCCTTAAAGAAATTGAGGATTCTTACAATTTATTAGCGAAATATAATAAAACGGTGACTTATCTGGAAGAGGCTCTACTACAAGGACCAGAATTTATTTATTTCGGTTTCGACCTTTTACAATTGTACTCGGTATTGAAAAATATGGAAAGTGCTAGCAAAGATGAGAAAGCTAAAATAGTAGGTAATGCTAAATTAATTGCAAAAAATTTAAACGAAAAAGCTGAAAAACATTTTAAAGATTATAATGCTAATGTAGATAAAGATATTTTCATATCAATGTTTGAAATGTATATAAATGATGTGCCCAAAGATCAACAAATAAGTACTATCACTACTTTAGAAAAAAAATATAAAGGTGATATTAAAAAATGGGCAGACGATATTTATAATAAAAGTATTTTAGTAGATGAGGCTAGATTTAATAGCTTTCTACAAAATCCAAATTTAAAAACTTTAGAAAAAGACCTTGGATTTCAATTAACAATTAGTACTCTTTCAAGTTTACGCTCAATATGGCAAGAGATTGCAAAAGCTGAAGATCTACAAAACGAAGGATATCGCAAATATATCGCTGGTCTACGAGAAATGATACCAAATAAAGCTTTCTATCCAGATGCTAATAGTACTATGAGAATGACCTATGGCACTGTACAAGATTATTATCCTGCTGATGCGGTTCATTATAATTACGTTACTACTTTAACAGGTATAATGGAAAAAGAAGATCCAACCAATGATGAATTCATCGTGCCTGATAGATTAAAAGAATTATATAATAATAAAGATTTTGGACAATATGCTGATAAGAATGGCAACATAGTTACTTGTTTTATAACTAACAATGACATTACTGGTGGTAATAGTGGTAGTGGTGTGATAGATGCTGAAGGCAATCTCATAGGATTAGCTTTTGATGGAAATTGGGAAAGTATGAGTGGAGATATTTTATTTGAAACTAGTGTGCAAAGATGCATAAGCGTAGATATTAGATATGTACTTTTTATAATTGACAAATATGCTGGGGCTACAAATCTCATAGATGAGCTCACTATAGTAAAATAATCTATAAATAACATCGAAAAGGGACACAAGTTTTTTGTGTCCCTTTTTTATTTTTATTATTGAATGAACTATTGATGTTAGCTTTAGCAGTTGATCAAAACGTCCGTTGTTATTTGTTATTTCTCCACAAATGCACACAAATGTAAACAAATGAGCACAAATCAAATATTAATGTTGATGAGTTGATGAGTTGATAAGTTGAAGAGTTGAAGAGTTGAAGAGTTGTTGAGTTTAGAAGTAATAGGTAATAGCTTATAGGTAATAAATTGATAAGGAAACATTAAATCCTCTTCCCCTCTTCTCCCCATCACCCAGTCTTCCCTGTCACCTCGTTATATCTTTAAGCAAAGCAATAACTTGGAAATATGCGGCTTGGGCATTTTATTGAAATATTTTAATTAAAATTTGCTCTTTTTAATAAATACCTTTATTTTTGCATTTCAAAAAAACATTTATTAGAATAAAGAATTTATGGAGAGAAGTCAAGTCATTGGATTTTTACTGCTTTTTGCACTTTTGGTAGGTTATATGTTTTACATTTCTCCTTCAACAGAAGAGTTAGAGAAGCAAAGAAAAATTCAAGATAGCCTCAGATTAGTAGAGCAACACAGAAGAGATTCAGCTATTTTAGCTGATCAAAGCATACAAGATACAATTACAAATATTATTAATGACACATTAAAAAAAGACCAATTAGCTGATACGACTAGCACAAATATTGCAAAAGTACCAGAGGCATATAAATTTTTCCAAAAATCATACACAAGTGAAGATAGTATTATTTTAATATCTAATGATGTAGCTGATATTTCTTTTTCATGTAAAGGTGCTGTGCTACACAGTGTAGAATTAAAAAACTTCAAAGATTATAAGAATAATCCAGTACAATTGTTAGATACTAATAATTATGAGTTTTCATTTGTTTTCAGAGCATTTGATAGATTTCTAGAAACTAAAAATTTGTTTTTTGAACCTCATATTAAAAAAATCGGTGATACTACTTTTGTAACATTCCTAGCAAATGCCATAGATACAGCTACTAATGAGATATTAGGTGGTGTAAAAATAGAATATGCCATCCCCAAGGATGAATATATGCTAGATTATAAATTATCTTTTGTGAATCCTGCTAATATCGGAGTTTTACCATTAGATATTCTCACATTTACTTGGGCAAACAGTATGATACAGCAAGAAAAGGATAAAAAAATAGAAACTACAAATACTACTATTTGCTATATGGATGGAGACGACAAGGTTACACATTTGAAAGCTAAAGACCAACAAGAAACATTAAATTTCAGAGTTAAGTGGATTGGACTAAAACAACAATTTTTTACTCATACATTAATAAATGCTGATGATTACTTCAGTGCTGCTCAGTTAGAAACCAAATCTTTTAATCCAGATGATTACACTAGATATCTCAGACATTTGTCTGTAGGGATGACCATAGAGCATAGCAGTGATAAACCTATTCATTTCAAAATTTTCACTGGTCCATTAAAATATAATATATTAAGAGATTATAAATTAAGACTCGAAAGAGAAATACCACTGGGGTGGGGTTTTGCTCCTATAGCATGGGTTAATAGATTTTTAGTAATCCCAGTATTCAACTGGTTAGAAAAATATGGATTAAATTATGGTATTATCATTTTAATATTAACAATATTATTAAAAATCATATTGTTACCATTCACTTATCAAACTTATATGAGTAGTGCAAAAAAGCGAGCTCTAAAGCCAGAAATTACTAAAATAAACGAAAAATATCCTAAGCCTGAGGATGCTTTGAAAAAGCAACAGGAGACTATGCAATTATACAAAAAATCTAAAATAAATCCTGCAGGTGGCTGTTGGCCGATATTATTACAATTCCCTATTCTTATAGCTATGTTTAGATTTTTCCCATCAGCTATTGAGCTAAGACATCAAGCTTTCCTATGGGCTCATGATTTGTCTGCCTCAGATTCTATATTAAATTTAGGTGTTAATATACCATTATATGGTGATCATGTTAGTTTATTTGCCCTATTAATGGCTATTTCTACATTATTGTATACCTATATCAATAATAAACTGACTCCTACAGACAATACTATGCCAGGTATGAAATTAATGATGTATGGTATGCCAATTTTATTCCTTGGTATATTTAATAACTATTCTGCAGCTCTTAGCTACTATTATTTCTTATTTAATGTGATATCTATATTACAAACTTATGCTTTTAGATTATTCGTAAATGAAGAAAAAATAAGAGCTAAATTGATAGAAAATTGGAAAAAACCAGTTAAAAAATCTTCTTGGCAACAAAGAATGGAGGCACTAGCTAAACAACAGCAAGCTAATGCTAGAAAAAGATAATGGTTCTATAACGTTTTGAGTATTGTAAAGATTTAAAAAAAGTAATTTTATAAAAATAAATTTTATTAATTTTGTACTGTTAAATATTAACCACAAAGTTCTCAAAGAAGGCACAAAGAACACAAAGAATAGTAGAATTAAAAGTCTTATAAATGGCACTTTGTGAACTTTGTGTAATACCTTGGTGCCCTTTGTGGTAAAATAATTAACCCGCAATAAACGTTATAGAACCAAAACAATCAATAATTCTATCTGAAAGATTAAATAATACTTATCAATTTTATTCATATTTTTTAAAATTGAATTAATTGCATTATTAATAAAATGATTAATTTTATCAAAAATTTTAAAATTTTAATATGATTACTGTGCAATTGCATGATAAAACTTTTGAATTATTTATTCCTCAAGAAGAAATAGAAAAAAGGATAGATGTATTGAGCCAAATGATTGTTAATGATCTAGGAGATACAAAACCAGTATTTATTTCTGTATTAAATGGAGCATTTATGTTTACAAGCGAAATAGTTAAACGTTTCCCTTATAATTGCGAAGTAGATTTTTTAAAAATTAGCTCATATGTAGGTACTACAAGCTCTGGCAATGTAAATCTGACTACTAATAGTATAAAAGCTTCTTTAGCAAATAGGAATATTATTATCCTAGAAGATATTATTGATACAGGATTAACAATTAAAAGTTTACTGAATGCTTTATCTAAGTATAATCCTGAAAAAATTTATATAGCTACTTTACTTTTCAAACCAGAAGTTTATAAATTTAAAAATGAGATAGATATTAACTATATCGGTTTTAATATTTCTAATGAATTTGTTGTAGGATATGGATTAGACTATGATGGATTAGGAAGAAATTTATTAGATATTTACAAATTAAATCAAATATGATCAATTTGGTGATTTTCGGTCCACTGGGTAGTGGCAAAGGCACACAATCTCAAAAAATCAAAGAAAAATACGATTTCATTCATTTCTCTACAGGTGATCTATTGAGAGATGAGATAAAAAAACAAACTCCTTTAGGCAAAAATATAGAAATGGTTGTAAACTCTGGTGCTCTAGTATCTGATGAACTCATCGAAGAGATAGTAAAAGAGTTTATTAAAAATAATAAAAATGCAAAAGGAATAATTTTTGATGGCTTCCCAAGGACAGTACATCAAGCAGAAATGTTAGATAAAGAATTAGCTAATAATAATCTAAAAATCGATTTAGTAATAAAACTAGACATCCC
Organism: Rikenellaceae bacterium DTU049; assembly: GCA_001513285.1. Taxonomy (GTDB): domain Bacteria; phylum Bacteroidota; class Bacteroidia; order Bacteroidales; family DTU049; genus DTU049. The sequence goes on along the minus strand of LFTI01000033.1, from coordinate 21,499 downwards.
TGAAACGACAATAAACAATCGATTAAAATATAGAGCACAGAAAGAAAAAAGAGCAGATGATAATGATGAAGCTATAAATAATAGATTACAATATTATTATCAACATACTTTGCCTATTATAGATTATTACAAAAGAACTAACAAAAATATTGTAGATATTTATGGTGATAGAGATTTAAACGAAGTTTTTAATGATATTTGCCAGCAAATAGATAGATTACTCTAAAGTTTCATCGCTTTAATCAAATACAAATAACTACAAAATTAATTTTGAGAATTTTTATTTTCTTTTTTCAAATCTACTAACCATTTACCATCTACTTTTAACAAGTCTAAAGTGTCTAATTTATCATTGGCAATATAAATACATTTAGCTGTATTACCGTAGATATGACATTTTTTGATATCTACATTAGTTTTTGGTATCTGTAAGCTATCACGTTTATCTGCTGGCATCATGCCCATGATGTTTTTGAAAAAAGCTATCATCATTTTCGTGTTTTCAGTGCCATATTTAGATGCTTCTTCGAAATTTAATTTTTGAAAATTTGTTAAAAATTGCTTGGAAACATATTCGGGAGTATTTTTCTTTTGAAAAATCGAGCACGATGTTGTCAATATTAAAAGCAAACTAATAAAAATAATCGAAGTATTTTTCCAATTCATAATGTTGATTTTTTAAAAAATATTTCCAAAATTAAAAAAAATAATTGAATTAGGCGTTTAAGTAATAAAGTTTTTATCAACATTTTGTATTAAAAGAAAACCTTTACAATAATTAGTAATCTCTAGCAATACCGCATTGGGAAATGATTTGTATTAAAACAAGCAAGCAGGGATGGGAAGAAGGGTTTACACTGTTTGAGCAAGCTAAAGCTTGCGAGTTTGTAAACCCCAAGAGGTAATTGCGTAGTTTTATCAAATCATTTCCCCAGCGGAGACTTTTCTTTTGTTACTTTTCTTTGTGTGGTTGACAAAGAAAAGTAAATTNNATATAGATGTTACCGTGAATGAACCAGTAATAATTTAGTTATTATCTAAACGCCTATTTCAAAAAAATAAATTAAGCGTTATATGAATAACAAAATTATTATTGTGAATATATCAATAATAAAGGTTCTAAAAAGTTTCGAGTGGTTAAAGATTAATAAATACAAATTTTATAAATAATCTTATTGATTATTAGACAGTTAGATATTAACCACAAAGTTCTCAAAGCATGCACAAAGTAAGACAGAGAATGACAGAATTAAAAGGCTTAAAAATGGCACTTTGTGAACTTTGTGTAATATCTTGGTGTCCTTTGTGGTAAAATAATTACCTTAAAACATTACACACTCAAAAAGTTTTAGAACCTATTTTTAATATTGCTTAAAATCTTTATTAATGAACATTCAAGAGAAATATTTTCTAAAATCGAAATTTTATTCATTTTCTTTAATAGCTACACTTTAAAATGTACATAAATAAATATATCATTGTCTAATATAAACATTCTCTAAACAAAATTTTTGAACTTACATTAATATAAAAAACTTCACATATAAACAATTATTACAATCAATATTTTAGTTATTTTGCAATTTTAGAAGTTCATTAATTTTTTCTTGATAAAAATTAATTTTTTCGGGATGGCGATGTTTGAGTTTATCATAAATTTCAATAGCTTTATTGAAATTTTTTTGTTTAGCAAAAATAAATGCAAAAGTCTCACTAACGAAATCTTCGTCATCTAATTTAATATTCTCTGTGAGGTCGTCAATATCATCTGGTAAATCTTCTTTAGATGGTAGCTTTATTTTAGGTTCTTCTTTAATAAATTTATCAATAATTTCTTGATATTTTTTTGTTTGGGTTGAAGATTTATCCACATTTGCATTATAGTAATCTTTTAAAATGTAATAAAGTAAGCTCCTATTAGGTGATAACATAAATGTTTTGAAAAGGAGTTTTTCATAATCTACATCAGATATATTTTTCGATATAAGATTAAAAAGATTTAAAAAATAAGAATACGAAAAATTTTTATATAAATCGCTATAATTAATATTTTGCTTTACTTCAATAATTTTATTAATAATAGAAATCGTGTCCATATATTACCAATTTATAAATGCTCTATTAAAAATGTCATCTACGAGGTCATTGACAATTTGTTCTGTTAATGTATTCTCCACAGAAGAAAAAGTAACAGTAGAACTAAACTGTTGATAGCGAGAAAATTGTTGCGAAAAACTTTGTTTTTCATCAATTTTATTAGTATATTTAACATTAATAGTTATAGTTAATTGATTGAGAGAAGCTACATCATTTGCTTGCAAAGCTGCAGGTTGTACAACATAATTAATTATTTCACCTTCAAAAGCAAGATCTGCATTATCATTAACCATGATAAGGCTAGTTTGAGATTGTATTCGGTCTCTTAATTTATCAGTGATTAGCTGACTAAGACTAGGATTTACCAAAGAAGCATTATTTACAAAATAATTCACACTAAAAGTTTTAGCTCCTTCAGGTATAGAAGCTCCAGAAAAAGTAAATCTAACGCAAGAAGTAAAAATCATCAAGCCCAAAATACAATATATTAAACTTTTATATTTCATACATCTAGATTGTATTCTTTGATTTTACGATAAAGAGTTCGTTCGCTTATTCCCAACTCTTCAGCAGCTAATTTTCTTTTACCATTATGCTTTTGAATAGCTTTAATAATTAATTCTTTTTCTTTTTCCTGTAATGAAAGTGTTTCTTCATGATCATTATTTTTATCATTTTCTAATACATATACTACGTCAGTATCATCATTAGTTTTATTTTTAGATATTAAAGGATTGCCACCCTGAATAGAATTAAAACTTTGTTGATCAGAAAATTTAATAGGTAAAGGTGGTAGAGATTCTTTATTTTCTGTAAATAATGCATCTTCTGGACTTTTATTACTTAAAATAAATTGATAAACTATTTTTTTAATTTCATTAATATCTCTACGCATGTCTATCAAATACTTATAGATAAGCTCTCTTTCATTAAGATTATCAGAAGAAGATGAATCAGAGAAGAGGACAGGAAGATTAGGTTTAACCTCGGGGAGATATTTTTGAAGGGTAGAAGCATTGATTTCTCTATCTTTTTCAATAATAGTCATCTGCTCAGCTACATTTTTTAATTGTCTAATATTGCCAGGCCATTTATAATTTACTAACAAATCCATAGCATCATCGGATAATTTAATCGGAGGGACATGATATTTTTCGGCAATATCAGTAGAGAACTTTTGAAATAAAAGTGGAATATCTTCTTTTCTTTCTCTAAGAGGCCTAATATAAATAGGAATAGTACTTAGACGGTAGAAGAGATCTTCACGAAATTTACCTTTAGCAATAGCTTCTTGGAGATTAGCATTAGTGGCAGCTACTACACGAACGTCTGTTTTCATAACTTTACTAGAACCCACACGCATAAACTCACCTGTTTCTAAAACACGTAAAAGGCGAACTTGAGTAGAAAGTGGCAAATCACCTACCTCATCGAGGAAAATAGTGCCCCCATTAGCTACTTCGAAATAACCTTTTCTAGAATCGATAGCTCCAGTGAAAGAGCCTTTTTCGTGACCAAAGAGCTCGCTATCAATAGTGCCCTCAGGTATAGCACCACAATTAACAGCAATATAAGCTCCGTGCTTTCTCGCACTAAATGAATGTATAATTTTAGGGAAGAATTCCTTACCAGTACCACTCTCACCAATGATTAAAACAGTTAAATCAGTAGGAGCTACTTGTACAGCAATCTCAATAGCATGATTTAGGAATGGTGAATTACCAATAATCCCAAATCTTTGTTTTATCAAGTATAGCTCGTCCATTTTTTAATTACAAATTTACGAAGAAATTTTCAATAAATTATTACATAAAATTAAATAAAATACATTCTATGTAAATAGTAGGGAAAAATTTAATAAGTTCTTTTATTACTCTCAGACATCCACAATTCGAATGGTTGTAGTGATTCGTCTACCCTTAAATTAACAGTTTCTAGATGTCTATCACTATAAGGTAAATGGATTTCATCATAAATCAAAGAATCATCGAATCCTGCATTGGCAGCATCGAATTTATTAGCAGCGAAAACCAATTTTTTTGGTCTAGCCCAATAAATAGCACCTAAACACATAGGACAAGGTTCACAACTACTATAAATAATACAGTCAGTTAATTGAAAATCATTCAATTTTTCACAAGCTTGTCTAATAGCTACAATTTCGGCATGAGCTGTAGGATCATTATGAGAAGTAACTCTATTAGTACCTTTAGCAATGATTTGGCCATCTTTAACAATAACTGCTCCAAAGGGACCACCACAATTTTTTACATTTTCTTTAGCTAGCTCAATTGCTAATTTTAAAAAGTAAATGTCGTCATTTATATTCATATATTTTTTAATTGTCTAATTAAAACATCTGCAGCAAAATCTAACTCATCATAAGAAATAATTAAAGGAGGTGCAACTCTAATAGTTTGACTCGAAAACATATACCAATCTACTATAACGCCTTCATTAATAGCACCTTTAATAACTTTTTTAACAATATCAAACGATTGCAATTCTATACCAATTAAAAAACCTTTATGTCTGATAATTAAATTTGGTATAGCCTTAGTGAGTTTATCTATAAAAAATTTCTCTTTTTCAGGAACTTGAATATATATTTTAGAATCAACAAGATAATTAAGAGAAGCCAATGCTGCTGCACAACTGACTGGATGTCCGCCAAAAGTTGTAATGTGTCCTAATGGTGGATTGTAAGATAAAGAAGACATAATATCTTCAGAAGAAATAAAAGCACCAAGAGGATATCCTCCTCCAAAAGCCTTAGCAAGTAAAAGAATATCTGGCACAATATCATATTGTTCAAAAGCAAACATAGTGCCAGTACGACCCATACCAGTTTGAATTTCATCGAGAACAAGAAGAGCGCCTACTTCACTACATTTTTGCCTAACAGCTTTCATAAATTGATAATCTGCAGGTATTATGCCAGCTTCACCCATAACAGGTTCCATAAAAACTGCTGCAGTATATTTATCTATCATATAAAGATCATCAAAATTATTCATCTCAATATGAAAAATATTAGGTATAAGAGGTCTAAAATGACGTTTCCACTCTTCATTACCCATTAAAGATAAAGCACCTTGAGTAGAACCATGATAAGCATTATTGAACCCGATAATTTTATACCTACCTGTGTACCTTTTAGATAATTTCATGGCACCTTCTACAGCCTCAGCCCCACTATTAACTAAATAAACTTTAGATAAATTTTTAGGTAAAATATTAGCTAAACTAGTAGCTAGCTTAACCTGAGGCGAAAGAATATATTCACCATAAACATTTAAATGATCATAAGACTGAGCTTGTGATATGACAGCGTCAACAACAAATGAAGGATTATGCCCTAAATTAGACACAGAAATACCAGAAATTAAATCAAGATATTTTTTACCATCTAAAGCTTGCATCCAACAGCCATCAGCTGAAACAAATTCTAATGCTAGAGGTTCATCACTAGTCTGAGCTAAAAAATGAAAAAATTCATCTCTCATTGTTATAAAAAATAAATATTATTAAGCAAAGATAAAAAAATCTATAAATATAAAATGCAAAAAATAGAGAACTAACAAGAATGGAGTATACCGGAATCGAACCGGTGACCTCTTGCATGCCATGCAAGCGCTCTAGCCAGCTGAGCTAATACCCCTAGTATAAATTTTTTACAAAAATACAAGAAAAAAATGGAATGAGGTGTGGGAGATGGAAGAAAATTTATGTTAGCTTTTCCCTATGCTTTAATCTCAACCTCATATATACATACCATGCCTCCCAGTCTGACGCTGCTAAATTCAACATCCTACCTACATCATTTATCACTCTGCTCAATAAATATTTGTGCTTCACCACATACCACATTATGTAGCTCTGCAAATACTTGGTAGCCACTCCTCTAAATGTATAATTTATCCATCTAGCAAAATCATTTTCCTTATCCTTCACTATCGATAAACCATGCTGCCCATACTTTTTTGTCCTCTTAGTAATTATAGTTTTATCTTTTATGCTTTGTGTCTTCAAATTTTTAAATTCTTCATTATCTGGCGAGCAAATCACAGCATTTTTTGATATTCTAGCTAATAAGATTTTATCTATTTGATCTCGTTTTACATTATCTAGACCAGTCAATTTACAAAGCATATTGCCACTTCTATCTATCATAGATAGTACAGCTACATTATGAGTTTTTAGTTCTTGAGCCAGTAGATATTCTTCTAAAGTTTTGTATCTGCGACCTTTCTCTGAATATTTCAATTTTAGCTCATCTATTTCCATAATACCAAAGAAGTTTACGTTATTTTCGAAGCTTCTAAGAGCAGATAGAATACGATGTCGCCATTCGAAGCTAGTAGGTAGAGAAATACGAAGTTCTTTTGAGCATTGACGTAAGGTTTTGCCCTCGAGCATAAGGCGAATGTAGTCAAGCATTAATTCTTTTTTGTGTAGGTAATAGACGAAGGTGCCAGTAGTTTCCCGAAAGTTTTTACCACAATTTTTGCATTTATACACTTGTTGGCCTTGCTGGTGACCATTTTTCTTAATGTGAATGCTTTTGCAATTGGGACATTGTGGAGAGACGCTTTCAGCTTTCAGATGTTGATAATCTACAACGTCGTTGCCTTGGAGTTTCATCTTATTGTAAAGATTATTGAGGAATTCTAAATTTAGTTGTTTGCCCTGTGAGAGGTGCTCTTGGAGGTTTGATACTATGTCTTTCATATTTAATAAAATTTTGTTGCAAATATAATATATTTTTAAAAAATAAGCATATAAAATCTTTTACATAAAAATACAAACAATACATAAGAATGAAGATAATAAAAATTATCTTCATTCTTATGTCCCCTATTATTCCCCTTTAAATCTCTCGATTGCTGCTTTTACCAAACTTATGAATAGTGGATGTGGTTTTTCAAATCGACTTTTATATTCTGGATGAAACTGCACGCCGATATAAAAAGGATGATTTTCTATTTCTACTGCTTCTACTAGCTGTTCTGTCGGATTTATACCAACAGCTTTCATTCCGTGTGATTCGAATATTTCTAAATATTTATTATTAAACTCGTACCTATGTCTATGCCTCTCATAGACTAAATCTTCTTTATAGTATTCATATAGTTTTGAATTCTTAGTAATTTTACAAGGATATGCTCCCAATCTCATAGTTCCGCCTTTAACTGATATCTTTTTTTGATTTTCCATTAGATCTATTACTGGGTTTAAGCATCTTGGATCTATCTCTCTACTATTAGCATCTTGTAAATTTAAAACATTACGAGCAAACTCTACTACTGCCATTTGCATGCCTAAACAAATACCTAGAAAAGGGACTTTATTTTCTCGTGCATATTTAGATGCTAAAATTTTGCCTTCTAATCCGCGTTCACCGAACCCAGGTGCTATTAATATCGCTTGATATTGGGCAAGTAAATCATTTACATTTTCTTCTTTAATATTTTCTGAGCTGATAAAATCTAGATTTACTTTTGTTTCCAAAAAAGCTCCCGCATGAATAAATGATTCCATTATAGATTTATACGCATCTTTTAGTTCTACATATTTTCCTATTAGAGCTATTTTTACAACATTTTTATAATTTTCTAATTTATCTAAGAGATTTATCCATTTAGTAAGGTCAGATTTATTTAAATTTTCTATTTGAAATTTATCTAATATTACCTCATCTAATTTCTCATGGAGTATTTTTATAGGTACTTTATAGATAGTATCTAAATCTATGTTTTCTATAACAGCTCGAGGTTCTACATTACAAAAAAGAGCTAATTTTTGGCGAATAGAATCTGTAATAGGCACTTGTGTACGACATATCAAAATATCTGGTTGTACTCCTAACTCTTGAAGATTTTTTACAGAGTGTTGAGTGGGTTTAGTTTTTAATTCACCAATATTAGCTAAATAAGGTAACAAAGTCAAATGCATAACTAATGAACGTTTACCTAATTCTAACCTTAACTGTCTGACAGCTTCTATGAATGGTAATGATTCTATATCACCGACAGTGCCGCCTATTTCAGTAATTATAAAATCATAATCTCCATTAAATTCTAATAATCTAATGCGATATTTTATCTCATCGGTGATATGGGGGATTACTTGTACAGTTTCACCTAAATAATCTCCTCTACGTTCTTTTTCTATTACATTCAGATAGATTTTACCTGCAGTTACATTATTTGCTTGAGAAGTATTAATATTTATGAATCTTTCATAATGTCCAAGGTCTAGATCTGTTTCTGCTCCATCCTCTGTCACATAGCATTCACCATGTTCATAAGGATTAAGTGTTCCTGGGTCTACATTGATATATGGATCTAGTTTTTGAATTGTAACAGAATAGCCTCTAGATTGCAAAAGTTTACCTACAGAAGCTGATATAATACCTTTGCCAAGACTAGAAACTACTCCGCCAGTTACAAATATATATTTAGTATTTTTAGCCATATTTTCTATTTTTATATTGCAAAATTATATTAATTTAACTTCAAAAAAAATATATATAAATTTTAAAAACATTTAGGATTTATACCTAGTACATATTTATTTATTATTTCTAATTTATTAAAAAATTCATAACCAGCAAAATCTATCATCATAAAAAATTTAATTGTTTTTTGATATTCATCTAACAATTTTCTAGCCAAAGGATAATAGCTCCAATGCCAAGGTTCAGGTTGATATCCATCAGGTCTATCTTTGTCAAAGGATGTATATGGTTCACAAAATCCATATTTATCAGCATTTTTTTGTAACCATTCATAAATTTTTCTCCCTTCAATAGTATTGAAATATGATGGTTCTACACTGTTTAAGTCTATATCTGTCCCCCAATGATGTCTAGATGTTCCAGGCATTGCAGTATATTTTAATATTTCTTTAGTTCTTTCCAAATCATCAGGTATAGCGAGATATAAATCTTTATTATTTACTGGAGTGTATCCAAACCATTTATCTTCCCATAATTTTTTTTGATATTCATAGCTTCTAAATCCGCTAACAATTATTAATGTTACACCATCATTTTGTGCTGCTTCATGCATTTTTTTGAAAGCATCATAAACTTCTTTTCTCAGATATATTTCCTTGCCATTTTCGGTAAATTGTTTATCTACTAAAACAAAATTACTATCATTCTGCGGGTCTATTTTCCCCAATAAATATTTCTCTTCCATTTGTCCATTTACATTTATAATTTTTAAAAATAAATAAATTAAAAACAAAAATTTTTTATTTATTTTCATATTTTTAGCATATATAAAGCAGTTTTTACGATATTTTCAGAAGTAAATCCAAAATAATTCATTAATTTAGAAGGTTTACCACTCTCGCCAAATCTATCATTCATAGCTATAGCACTGATAGGTACTGGATAATATTCAGAGCACACCTCTGATACTGCAGAGTATAATCCACCGAATTTTTGATGTTCTTCAGCAGTAACTATTAATTTACATTGTTTTGCAATATAACTTATCGTCTCTACATCTATGGGTTTTATAGTATGAACATTTACTACTGCAGACTCAATTTTATAATTTTTATATAAAAAATTAGCTGCTTTCAAACTTTCCCACACTAAAGATCCTGTAGCCATTATTGCAATATCACTGCCATTTCTCAGTACTTGAGCTCTGCCGATCTGAGGAATAATATTTTTATCTGAAAAATTAGGCATAGGTTCTCTACCAAATCTAATGTATACTGGACCATTAACTTGTTCTATAGCAGCTAAAAGCAAATTTTTTGCTTGATTAGCATCGCAGGGAGACAATACAGTCATATTAGGTATAGATCTCATCACAGCCATATCTTCTAATGCTTGATGAGTAGCGCCGTCTGGTCCTACACTTATGCCAGCATGTGCACCACCGATTATCACTTTTGCATTATTATAACAAATAGATGTCCTCACTTGATCTGCACATCTAAAAGCAGCAAAAACTCCATAGGTACTAAACACAGGAATTAACCCCGAGAGAGCCATTCCTGCAGCGGTAGCTGCTATATTTTGCTCTGCAATACCAAAACTATAAAACCTATCAGGATATTTTGATTTAAACAAATCTAATCCTACTGATGCTGTGATATCTGCTCCTAAAACCACTAAATTTGAATATTTTTCACCAGCTTCTAATACTCCTTCGCCGAAACCGATTTTGCCAGCTTTCTTTTCCATCTTTTACTAATTTAAAATAAGTTTACGTAAATTTTATAAAATCTTTTTCTACATCAAGGTAGATTTGATCAATATTTTTCTGAATGTCGATAGTATAATAAATAGAACTAATCACTTTGCAAAAATATTCAGGATTATCCATTGTTTTGCCTATTCTTTCCTTTAAATATTTTGGTAAAACTTGATAACCACCAATATAATAATTCCATACTTCTGATTCTACATTAGAGAAATATTTATCTTTATTTATATAGATTTTTTTATTTATTTCATCATAGACAATTTTTTCTATTTTGTCTGAAGTAGATTCACCTTCATATTTAGAAATAATCTTATTTAGCATTTGACTTTCTACAAGGTGGAGGGAGGTGAGATTATGTCCAAACTCGCTTATTTTGCTAAAAAGTTTATAATCTTTAGTAAATGGTATTCTCGGGAAATCAATTGTAAGAAAATCAACATATTTTTTACGATAAATATTGCTATAAAGAATAGCATAAATATAGTAAAGAATTTCTTCTGGTGAGATGTTTTTTTTGTAGGTTTTGTTTAATTTATCATAAAGTTTCTGGTCAATATTTGGTTTTTTAGCACTATATTCTGCTTTACTTTCAAATACACTCATGGTTTGGTAGAATGGTCTATTTCTTTTTTTATTCTGTTCTGAATCTGTATATAAGTAAAGTGGGAAAAGATAATTTATATCAAGTGATGAAATAGCTGTAGAACCTGATATAATTTTATTAGTAATAAAAGCAAAATCCCAATTGCCAGACTTTCTAGAACGTCTTATTGTTATCAAACCTAGATTGCCTTTTAGCATATGTTGCATTAAACTATATCGTGTTCTATAAACTATAGCATCATTGTAGTAAATATAACGTATATCAAATGGTCTATATAATATTTTTTTATAAAAATCTGAATAATCATTTTCTTCTCTAATTTTTTCTCTCTGTTTTGATAATTTCCAACTATAGTTATCATTTACATTATATAATTGTCTAATTGTATCATCATCAATATTTTTGTTTTTAAACATCTTTATTTTTCTTTCCAATTTTTCTTTTGAAAAATCAATAGCTAACTTATCGTTAGCAGTAATAACTCCAGTTCCATTCTCAGGAAATATTTTAGTTACTTTCATCCAATCTAAATAATAAGCGATGTCTTTTACATTTCTTGGAATGAAAAAATACCACGGTGTAGCTGGCTCTAATTCTACATAATCTTTTACATTTAAATCATTGTTTTTCAACCAATTATATTTTTCTTCCCTTAACCCCCAAAGATCTTTATGATAAACTTTGCAACCTTTTTTATTTTCTTGTTTCACAAAAATGCCAATGGCAACACCTTGACGTATATCAAAAATATTTTCATCCTTACTACCATCAGGAGCTTTTTCTTTTTTTAAACTATTGCCATGCAAATCAATTATATAAATTTCATTAAAAGTATTCATGAGACTTTGACGCATACCTCTAAAAGTAGGATTATTTAAATAGCTATGATTAGTGATCATACCGACAATACCTTTGCCAGCTTTATGAATCTTCCATTGAGCAAAACGTAAAAACTTGACATAATCGTCCTGCAACCACAACTTTTTTTCACCAAGTGGCATATCATCAACTTTATAATAACTCTGCGCTCCATCTTTATCAGTTTTTAATAATTCATCAGTCCATTTAGTCATATTAGATGATATGCCCGAGTAAGGCGGATTTCCGAGTATTACCAATATTGGGTCTTGTTTAACTTGAGCAGCACTATGGCTTTCTTCGCTCAGAGAACTCAAACCAGGAATAGATATTTGGGCTAAATCTTCCATTTCGAGGGTGTTTGTAAGGTACAATTTGAAACGCTCATCATCAGCCAATTTATAACCAAGTTCTTCTAAAAGGAAACTCATTTTTATATGGCCTATAGCATAGGGTGCCATCATAAGTTCAAAAGCAAAATAATTCTCAAGAATATGTGTTTTTATAAAATTATTTTTACCTCCGCTACCATATTTATCAGTATATTCTTTAACTGCTAATTTAACAGCTTCTGCTGGGAAGGTTAGAGTGCCAGCTGCAGGATCTAATAAAGTTACTTCTCTGCTAGCAAGTCCGTCATTCATAGAAAAATGAGATTTTAGAATATCATTGATAGACCTAACAATATAACTGACAACAGCCTCGGGAGTATAATACACTCCACGTTTTTCTCTAATTTTGGGATCATATTCTGTCAAAAAGGTTTCATAAAAATGAACAATAGGATCTTCCCCTTTTCCCTGAAAATAAAAATCTTGTAAGATTTTATTAACATCAGTTACATTCAAAACTTCAGAAATATCATCTACAATAGTCTGCAATTGAATTGGAGGGTCTTCCAGTGAAATGTAACGAAAAATATCTCGCAATATTCCTATTGTATTTGGTATATATTTGAATGCTAGCTCTCTATTAAATTCGCCATTTGCGCGAGTACGTGCTGCGAAAAGACCATACGTCAAAGTTTGCGAATATAGATCGGCAAAGGTATTTGTAGTCAATGTTCCTATTAAAAAGTTTTTGAAAGCTTCATAAAAACCTAGAAGTGATTGTTGACCTTTTTTCTCCTCTTGTGCTATTTCAATTGTTATAACTTCGTCTCTTAAAAAGCGAGTACGTTTAGCCAATTCTCTTGCTAATTCTTTTGCATTACTCACTTTTGGTAATGAAAAAGAGAAAAATGTATCAAGCAAATTATAAAATTCATCAACATTTTCTACTGGTGGAGCTACTTTAATTTTTTGTGCAATAACTGGTCTAGCAATAGTAACAGTTTTTAATTTTTCACCATTTCTATAGAGACGAAATTCATAAAAATTAGTTAAAATAACATTAGGAAAAGTCGTGATATACCTTATCAATTGCCCTGAATCTTCAATTCTGTCTAAATTAGTAATGCTAGGATCTTTGGCTTCTATATAACCTGTTATATGATTTTTGCCATCCCATATACGAAAATCTGGATTACCCGCTTCTGTTTGTTTTGGCAAAATTGTTATATCCACTTTTTTCAAATTATTTTGCTCCGCCCAGGATTTAATTAGACTTTTTAAATGCTCATAATAACTCTCTTCTCTAGCATCACCTCTATTAATTGTTTTTTGTATATTATCTAAATATTCTTTTATTATCTGTTGATTATTAAAAATGGAATTCATTATTTTTTTCAAAATTTACACAAAAATAAAACAAAATTCTTAAAGAAAATTAAAAAAATTTGGTTCTATAACGTTTATTGTGGATTAATTATTTTACCACAAAGGGCACAAAGATATTACACCAAGTTCACAAAGTGACTTTTTAAGCCTTTTAATTTTATTATTCTCTGCGTTCTTTGTGCCTTCTTTGAGAACTTTGTGGTTAATATTCAATTGTCCAATAATAAATAAAATTCATTTCTATAAAATTACTCTCTTTTAATAAATGCGAAACGTTATAGAACCAAAATTTTTAAAAAACCATTTCATTTAAATTGATAAAATATTATTTATTTTGTGATTTGTTTAATTGTAAAAATCAAATGTTAATATTAAAAAGAATAGGATACGTGATACTATTAGTATGGGGAGTATTGACATTTTTATTTATTCTTTTTAATATGTTACCTTCTGACCCAGTCAGGTTAATAATGGGACAAAGAAGTGATGTAGCTACCGAGGAAGCTATTCGCAAAAAATTAGGATTAGATAAACCATTGTATGTTCAGTATTTTAAATATTTAAATGATATCAGTCCATTAGGATTATTTTCTGATAATGAAGAGAATGTATTTTTTTATGATGAAAAATATTTATCAAAAAACTTGTCAATAGTAAAATTTCAAAATGTAAAATTTGGCATTAAACCAATAGTATTACACGAGTCATATATTACAGGTCAGCCAGTATGGGTATTGATAAAGGAGGCCTTTCCACTAACCTTGATATTAGCTGTAGTAACAATGATAATCGCATTATTTCTTTCAATACTATTAGGTAGCATTTCAGCCATCAAAGCTAATACTTGGATAGACAAACTAATTATAGTTTTTAGTTCTATTGGAATGTCATTACCATCGTTTTTTGCAGCTTTATTAATAGCTTGGATATTTGGATATTTACTTCATGACTTTACAGGATTATCTATGCATGGCAATTTAATAGAGGTAGATGAGTTATCATACAGCACATATATAAATTGGAAAAATTTGATTTTGCCCGCATTTACTTTGTCTATAAGGCCATTAGCAGTATTTGTTCCATTAATCAGAAATTCTATGCTAGATGTGCTAAATACAGACTACATAAAGACAGCTATGGCAAAAGGATTATCAAATAATAGAATTATTTCTCATCATGTTTTTCCAGCAGCTATGAATCCATTGATAACTTCTGCTAGTGGATGGTTCGCATCTTTATTAGCAGGTTCTGTATTTGTAGAATATGTTTTTAATTGGCGTGGTATGGGTAGCTTAATAGTAGAGAGTTTACAAAACTATGATTTACCTGTATTAAAAGCAGGGATTTTTATAATAGCTTTATTATTTATTTTTGTGACTTTACTCGTCGATTTGATATATTTATTAATAGACCCACGAGTGCGGGATAAAGGTTTAGGTTAATAGCTTTAAAAGAATTTAAATTTTAAATGTAGCAATTACTTCAGCAAAAATACTACCATCATTATTAATAGTATAGAAATTCATCTGAATAGGATTTTTAGTTTTATGATAAACATCTATAAGACCCAATTTTTTATTTTTTTCTTTAGCTTCATTATGGTCTATTTTAGTTTTTGGTTGGCTTAATCTATTAGCATCATAAACAGCATTTCTTAGCGAATCTACCTGAATAGGTGTAATAGTATTAGCAGTAATCAATTGCAAAGTATCCATCTTGCGTATAGCGATAAAAACCTGAGGTAAAATCTTATTTGAAGTATATTTGACAACATTATCGAGCATTTCATTAGCTACTATCAATATTGAAGAACGCAATTCACGTTCATTTTTATTTAAGTTTGATTCTAATTCATCTAATAATCTACCAATTTTGTTTTCAGTTAACATACCTTTAAATGAAACTAAAACATCTGAAGTAGCATAATATTGATCTAAATACTTATTAACATCAAAATGAAGTGCTTTCATATTATTTTTTTTATTATTTGCAAAGTTAATTAATATTTTTTATATTTTAAAAAATAATTATGTTTTTTTTATCAATAAATTAAATAATTGTAAAAATTTATGATTTCTAATCATTATTTCTATTTTTTATTAAATATACTTTATCATTTTTTCTTACTCTACTAGGTACTTTAAAAGAAACGATATTTTTATCAGAAAATTGTATTACATTTCCATTATTATCACGAAGCTCATTTATTTTGAATTCCATAACTCCAGTGTTAGGCCCTATTATGTATATTCTATCATTTACGTTTAGTTGTCCAGCATCTAAATAAACCTCTGCAACATTAATTTTAGCAAAATAATTTGAAACAAATCCTATATATTCCTTCAATTCACTAGCAGAACTTCCTTCCCTATCAGTCCATTCTCCTATAGTTCTACCGAGATAGTAACCATCCCAAAAACCTCTATTATATACACGCTTGAGATCTTCCATCCACGATGCTACTTTAGTTTGAGAGAAAGTATTATCATAGACACTCTGAATAGCTTCATGATAGATACGAGTTGTCAAAGCCACATATTCAGGTTGTCGACCACGACCTTCTATTTTAAAAACGGATATGCCACTGTCTATCAATTTGTCTATGAAAGGCAAAGTACATAAATCTTTAGGTGACATTATATGTTCTCTATCTATTAATATTTCTTCATTAGTTTCAGCATTAAAAAGTTTATATTTTCTGCGACATATTTGATGACATTCTCCACGATTTGCTGATTTACCTTCTAAATCTAAACTCATATAGCATTTACCAGATACAGCCATACATAAGGCTCCATGTACGAAAGTTTCTATACGTATTAATTTACTATTAGGTCCTAAAATATTTTCTGATTTTATTTTTTCAGATAAAATTTTAATTTTATCGAGAGTTAATTCTCTAGCAAGTACAACAGTTGTAGCCCATTGAGAAAAAAATTTTATAGCTTCTATGTTTGTTATATTAGCTTGAGTAGAGATATGTACCGGTAAACCTCTCTCTGCAGCTTTTAATATTACTGCTATATCGCTAGCTATCACGGCATCTACACCATTTTGTTGTAATTTATCTAAGATATTATTTATTTTTTCTAACTCATCATCATACACAATGGTATTTAAGGTAATGTAAATTTTTAAATTATTTTCATGACAAATACGTACTAATCGGGGTAAGTCATCAAGAGAGAAATTTAATGCTGATGAACTTCTCATATTGAGATCACCTACTCCTAGATACACACTATCAGCACCATTATCTATTGCAGCTTTTAGACTAGCCCATGACCCAACAGGTGCAGTCAATTCTACCATTATTTAATTTTTTTACAAAATTAATATTAAAGAATTAGTTTAACAATGTTTAAAAAAATATTTAGTATTTTAAAAAAATATATTAATTTTGTCGTAAATAAACTCAAAAATATAATAATATGAGAAAGTATTTATTATTAATTAGTGCATTAATACTTACAAATGTATTAAATGCACAAATAAAATCACTATCGCCAATAAGTGATAATATTATCAAATCAAAAGTAAAATTGCTGACAAATGTTGATTATTCTAAAACTCAAAACTGTGTAGACACTTTATATTATGGATTAATAAAAGAATCCTTATTGTATATAGGAGAAGATACTTTTTATAATGCATTTTGCGATTATGGAGAGATGCACTCACAAGCTTTTATTGTTAATAGCAGCATTCAGGTAACAGGAGTATCTATATATGCTCAAGTAGCTAGTGGTTATACACCTCCTATAAGTATGCAAGTTTTTCTATATAATGTAGATGCTAATTATCAACCAACAACTCAAATAAGTGGTGCATCTGCAACTATTTCTGTAACAAGTAATACTCTTACAGAATATTTTGTTAATTTCCCTACACCTATCACTATAACTCAAAATTTTGCTATTGTTGTCAAAAATAACACTTCTAATAAAAGATTGTATTTAATAGTTAATAATGCTAAAAGTAATACTTATGGAGAAGGTTTATCGTACACATATTATAATAGTGCATGGTATTCTTGTGAATCTGGTTATGGACAAGATTTTGACGCATTATTTAGCCCAATAGTATCATATTCTATTACATCTAGTTATACAAATACACCTAGTGCTACGACACTATGTTTAGGTACTCCTATAAGTTTTAATCAAACTTCTACACCTACAAATATTTTAACTTCTAGATTTTTTGCTTTTGATGCGTTTAGGAGATATTTTGGACTCACTACAAATGATTCAACTTATGCTTGGGATATGGGTGATGGATCAAATCTAATATGGCAACCAAATCATACATATACATATACAAATGCCAATACATATAACGCTAGTTTATATACTCTAAGTGGATTATGGAATGGTTGTGTTGATGTAGCTAGTAAAACATTCACAATTCAAGCTCCACCTACTGCTGGCACAATAAGTGGTCCTACAAACTTATGTCAAGGTTATACTGGCACGCTCACATTATCTGGTTATACTGGTACTAGTTATCAATGGCAGCAATCTACTGATGGCAATACATGGTCAGATATTTCTGGTGCTACTACCACTTCTTATGCTATACCGACTACTTTAACTCCAGGTACATATTATTATAGAGTAAAAGTAGGTAGTGGTGGTATATGTGCTGATGTTTTCACTAGTGCATTTCAATTAATTATTTCTCCACAACCTGCTGTTGGCACAGCATCTGTTTCTCAAACAAGTATTTGCTACAATAACCCAGTAACATTATCTTTAAGCTCATATTCAGGTAATTTGCAATGGATGCAATCTACTGATGGTACTAATTGGACACCTATCACTGGTGGAACTACTAGTCCTTTTACAACTCCAGTTTTGACACAATCTACATATTTCAAAGCAGTAGTTAGCTCACAAGGATGTAATCCCGTAGAATCAAATGTATTACAAGTAACTGTTTTAACATCTATTAGTGGTACAGCAAGTGTAACTGGACCAACTATCTTTTGTGATGTTGCTCCATCAGTAGTGTTTAATTTAACTGGATATTATGGGTCTATTCAATGGCAGCAATCTACTGATGGCAATACATGGTCCAACATAAGTGGAGCCACTTCATCTACATATACAGCTACTAATTTAACTACTACAACACATTTCAGAGCTATGGTAACAAGTGGTACGTGTAATGAAGCTTCTAATGTAATAACTATTACAGTAAATCCTGCACCTGTATCTGGTACTGCCAGTGCAAATGTTTCTGATATTTGTCAAAATAATACCATAGTCCTTTCATTAAGTGGTTATACTACATCTGCCAATATTCAATGGCAGCAATCTACTGATGGTGGTAGTACGTGGTTAGATATTAGCGGAGCAACGTATTCTCCTTTTAGTTATCTTGCTTCTAACATTGGAACGATACAATTCCGTGCTGTTGTTAGTAATGATTGTGGATCTGCTAATAGTAATACTGTGATAGTAACAGTAAATCCTGCACCTATTGCCGGCACTGCAAGTGCTAGTGCTCAATATGTATGCTTGGGGGCATCTGTAAATATATCATTGGCAGGATATACACCATCTGCTACAATACAATGGCAACAATCTAATGATGGAGTAAATTGGACTAATATTCCTGCTGCCAACAATAGTATATTTAACTATACAGCAACATCATTAGGCACCATTTACTTCAGAGCTGCAGTATCAAATATTTGTGGTTCAGCAAATAGTAATGCAGTTTCTATAATTATCGAAGCTCAACCAAGTGCAGGCAATATTAATGTAAATCCAACGGTTGTATGTGAAAACAATAATATTAGTTTAACATTATCTAATTATACTCCTGGAGCAACAATACAATGGCAACAATCTAATGATGGAGTAAATTGGTCTAATATTCCTGGAGCTAATTCATCTCCTTATATTTATACAGCTACAGTAGCTGGTATTGTACATTTCAGAGCTATAGTTACTAATAATTGTGGTAGCTCTAACAGTAGCACTCAAGCAGTAACTATAAATCCTGCTCCAGTTTCAGGTACTGCAAGTGCAAATGCTTCTGAGATTTGTCAAAATTCAAATGTTACTTTATCATTAATAGGTTATTCTCAAAATTCTACTATACAATGGCAGCAATCCAATGATGGTTCTACTTGGACTAATATGGCTGGTGGTACTACTGCTACTTTTGTTTATACTCCTATTAATCCAGGTACTTACTACATTAGAGCTCAAGTAACTAATAGTTGCGGTTCACAAAATAGCAATATAATTAATTTAACAGTAAATCCATTACCCAATGCTGGTACTGCTAGTGCTTCACCTCAATCAATTTGTCAAAATAGCAACATTACATTATCTCTGACGGGTTATACTCCATTAGCAACTATACAATGGCAATTCTCTACTGATGGTTCTTCTTGGTATAATATATCTGGTGCCAATAGCACACCTTATATTTATAATGCTAGCACAGCAGGAACAATGTATTTCAGAGCTATAATTACAAATAATTGTGGAAATGCTACAAGTAATGTAGTATCAACTATAGTGAAACCATTACCTCCTACACCAGTGATATCTCAAATAAGTAATACCCCTGTAATTTTGCAATCAAGTGCTACCTTAGGCAATCAATGGTTTAATCTAAATGGGCCTATCCCTGGAGCTACTTCACAGAACTATGAAGTAACAGCAAATGGTACTTATTATGTAATAGTTACTATAGATGGCTGTTCTTCATCTCCTTCTAATACTATCACTATTAATAGCGTTAGTATTAGTGAATATGCAAATCACAATATTACAGTCTACCCTAACCCTACTAATGATCATTTAAATATTATATCTGACCAACATATTCAAAAAATACAATTAGTAGATATACTAGGAAATATAGTTATTTCTACTCATGAGACGTCTATAGATGTCTCTAATTATTCCGATGGTATTTATCAAATAATTATTTTATTTGATAATGATAGGTTGATAATTCCTGTAATTATCCAAAAATAATATTTACTATAATAAATAATGAAAAAAAGGGGTGGTTACCATCCCTTTTTTTTATTTTATAAAAAATTAGTTGATATTTTAAAAATATTTTTTTATTAGATACGTTTGTAAATAAAAATGAAAGCTATATTATGAAAAATCATTAATACCCAAAAATAAAAATATATGGAAACACGTAAAGATGTTAGACAATTAATTATCGAAGCAGCAGAGAATTTTGGTCATAAAACAGCATATGTGTATAATGACCAAGAATATTGTTTCATGAATTTAAAAGATAGCGTTTTTCGATTAGCTAATAGCTTATTGGATATGGGATATAAAAAGGGAGACAAATTAGCTATCTATTTACCAAATTGTATAGAATATGTTTATTCTTATTATGCTATCTACTCTCTCGGATTAGTAGCAGTGCCAATAGATTTCTATTTTAATCCTCAAGAGGTGTTTTCTATTGGGAAACATTGCGAGCTAAAAGGTATCATCACTACCACAAATGCCAAATTTAATTTATTAGAATTAAAACAAAATATTCCTACTTTACGTGATAT
>LFTI01000033.1:0-215 GCA_001513285.1 Rikenellaceae bacterium DTU049 | reverse complement strand
CCTTTTTCGCATTCTGGAGGAATATTATTCCCAATTATTGCAATTAAATACGGCGTTAGTACAGTTATTATGCCCAAATATCATCCATTAGATTTTGTAAAATTAATAGATAAATGGAAAGTAACTGGATTTTTTATGGTACCACCAATGTTCTATGCTTTATTATATTTGAAAGATATCAGAGCTTACTCATTAGATTCTGTCAAATGGGCTGT
>LFTI01000011.1 GCA_001513285.1 Rikenellaceae bacterium DTU049 | reverse complement strand
TTTTCATATGTTCTTTAGTGGTTCTTTCAATGCACGCTAACGGACAACAATATGTTTTTGTTACCGATTTCGAAGCACTGTCCTGTCAAAATAGACGAAAGTATATTAGATTCAGAAATGCTGAAACCCACACTGTATCGGCAATAAAACATACCGCATGTTACAGGCTGGCGTTTTATTCTATAAGTCCAAGTATCCATTTGTCTGTCAATCCTTGTTCTTCAAATAATTTCTTTGTCAGTTCTGCCTTTTTATTTCCAATTACTATGTCGATGTTTGGGTCATTATCAATCCAAATTTTATGAGAAAACAATTTATCAACAAATTTCGAAATCAATTCCCATTTTTCGTTTGAAATATTTCTGAAAAGTATTCTTTCGGCTTCATTTGGATTAATCAAATCAAGTTTGTTAAATATAACGTTCCTTAGCATTGGAAACCAAGCCATAATTGACCCTGCTCTGTAAATTCTTTCAGCTTTTTTATGCTCAGCAGAATTTGAATCAGGATTCCACTTATTGATAAGCGTTTTTTCAGCCAAAATATTCAGCAACTTTACATTGTTTTCAACTTCTTGATTTCTAAAGTCATCTTTGCTGTCAATTTCAACATCTAACGGGGGCTTTGTTACAAAATATCGAAAATAGTATTTTTTTAATGAATCTCGACTTATTGCATATTGTTTACCTGTTTTGTTTCCAGGCGCTACATATGGCAAAATCTTATTGTCTTTATGTTTGAGGATGGACTCAACTATAAAAGCTTCAATTTGTTTAACTGGATTTTCGTCAGTACTTGTTTCTGAGTATTTAACAAAATTGCAGAAACCTTTTTCAGTTTTCTTGTCTGCTGTTTCAATATATTTTTGCCAATTAACTCCATAAATTTGAGCAAGTTTGTCCGCAAGTATCGATGAATAAAATCGCAATTGTTTTAACTTGTCGTGTGCTACAAGATTTGTTTTCATCAATTTTATGACATCTGGCTCTATGAATATTTTTACATCCAACGATTTTGCTCCTGCCCAAATTCTTGCAGCTGCTTTGTGCTGTCCATCAAAAACAAAGATTGGGTTGTCACCGTCAATTCTACAAATCGAAGGTTGTAGTTGAGTATTTACCCTTAAATGCCTGTAAAGATTCCAAAAATGGTCAAATATTAATGGTCGTGGTTGTAATTCAATTTCAGATTCTTCTTTCCCATCATTTACTATGTTGTTAACTGGTACTTGTGCATAGAAAAAATTAAGTCCGGTAATAGGGCATTCAAATACAGGATATTCTTTAACGTCAGGCAGCTTAGTCTGTTTACTATCCAAATAATACTTGACTGTAATTGATTTTTTTGCGGAATTATAATCGTATTTGACTATAAATCCGTAATCATTTTGGAATTTGGCTTCTAAAATATCATTTAATTTTAATTGCTTCCCGTTATCTTCCTTGCTTTTAAATAGTTTTTCGATTGATAATTTGTCACGATACTCTGATAAAGACATATCTTTTTTTGCAAGGTTATGATTTTTACAAACAGGAGCAATATTATCTAATGAGGTATCTTCTGATTTTGCAAATGGGTCAATATGATCGAAGTGAATATTTTTCTCATCTTCTATCGGTTCATTGTCAATGAAACAATAAATTTTACCATCCTTTTTTCGGTTTTTCTCTAATAATATCTGTTTTTCAGAATCACTAATCTGTCTTTTCATATTTTCGAATTTTAAGTTGTTTACTCTGTCTTTTTACGCTTGCCTGTAACGGTTGCGTGTATGTGCAGTCGCGAAGCGATGGCATATACACGCTGTTAGGCGATGTGGTTAACTCTTTCTTAAAAAAATTATATTTTCTTTTAACATAGTGGTAGATGTTTCTCCTTTTCTATTTGTTGGTGAATTCCTTTTTGGCATTCTTTTATTTATTATATTTCTATATAAGATCTTCTCTGTTCTAAATCCAATTTTACCTGCTAATTCACTTATTATTAAATCTGTTCTAAGAAAAACATTTTTTACTGTTCTATTACCTGTCACTAAAACAAAATATTTATCTTCTTTTAGATAGTTATAAGCATTTTTAAGAGCATCGTATAGATCTAAATAAAATGACAATACTTCGTCGGCTCTTTTAGAATCTTTATCTTTTATACTATTGTATTGTATTTTTAATGTATTTGAATAATCTAAAATATTATTTTCATAATTTTTCTTTATTCTACCACCCAAAAGATTTTCATCTATTTTAAATACTGAATTATCATTTTTTATCCACTGCCATGATAATCTTGAAAATTGCCCATAAGCTACTGTGGTTCTAGAATCGCCGTAAGGAGGAGAAGTAATTATTAGATCCACGCTATTATTTTCTATATCCTGTTTTATTCGAGAATCGCTATGTATAATCTGAATCTCCGTTTTTGAATTCATAGTTTTGTAATAAAAGTCTTTCATAAGCGCAATATTTCTTTGAGAAATATTATCAAAATGCCAAAAAACATTTGGGTTAAAATCATCTCTTAATTTATTTTTATCACGGTGTAACTTAAAACCATTATGATTTGTTAAAGATACTCTTCGCACAACTTCACTAAAACATATTAAAAAAAAGTTTTTAATATTTTCGTCATCTATGTTCATAATAATTTCACGTAATTTTGATAAATCACGGATTTGATGTTCTTTATACCAAAATTCAATATTATAAAATTTATATAAATTAAAGTTTTTCAAATTAAAAAACTCTTTTTTTAAACATAAATAATATTTTGTTAAATTATTAGGATTTATAGGCGTAGTTTTAACCTTAGCTATGAAACAAGCAAATGGATTTAATTCAATACCTATTGCTTTTTTTCTGTTTAGAAGCATACTTTCAATTAAAGTAGTTCCAGATCCCATAAAATTATCAAGAATTATGCTATTTTCGTTTGTAAATACTCTTAATAATTTTCTTACTAATTGTGGTATAAATTTGGCTGGATATTGGTGAAAACCATGTGAATATATATTTGGATTATATTCTTTGAAATCCCATTCATAATACCATTCTTTAGAATCTTTTGGTTTATAATAATACTCATCTTCATTCTCATATAAATAAATTGAAGATTCAACTAATTTATATAAATCAAGCGATGTATATAATTTTTTTTCTTTTTTGATTTCTATTTTATTAATTAACATACTTTACCCTAATTTTTCATTCACAAAATTAATAAAATCAGATAAAGGAGAAATAAAATCAGAATTTATTTCTTTGGCTATAAAAGCTTTATCAAAAAATTTAAACATACCTCTGTGTTGTGGGTTGTTTATTTCATTATAAAAATTAACGGTTGCAAAGCAAATTATTGGCATTTTAAAAATATTATATTTTATATCGTACTTTTCTCTGATAGGATTTTGAGTAGTTGCTATTTCCATTAATAATTTCCACTTATAAGTTTGTCCAGCTCTTTCTCTTAAAGATGTTTTTAGTGAAAGAATTATACATTTATCTAAAGAACCATCCTCTTTTTTTGTATATACAATTAAATCAACATCAGGTTTTTGAGTTTCTTCACCAATTTTTATAGTAGCTATTTTTTCAAAATCTTTAACTCTCGATTTTTTTGATGTAATAAAAATATTGGATTTTATATTTTCCTCTCTCTTATTCATTAAAAATAAGTAAACCATACAATTCGAAAAAGCATTTCCTGCAATTGATTTAAGAGCTTGACTAATATCACTAACAACACCTTTTCTTTTGCGATCTTCAATGAGTTGTCTCACATCATTTTCAGAGTTTATTAATATCTCGTATATTTTATTTAGAGAATTTATCCAATCACATTTTTTATTATCAATAAGTTCAGTAAACTTATTGATAATTGGTTTCATGTAATAGGTATTCTTAATTTGTTCTAAATCATTTATCTCGTCTTTATTTAATTCATACATAATTTTTACCTTTTACTTTTAATTATAGAATAACCATTTCGCATAACGTTTTGCCGCTTTGCGAAGGCGGGGATTTTTAGCACTAAACTTCATTAGATGCACAAAGCTTAAATTTAGCACTTCACTGTCATAGAAGCACGAAACCCCCGCTTTTGCAAAACGGCTGTTAGCGGTTCGGTGTTTTCTACTTGTCTGCATAATTACTATAATGTTTATGATAAAATCCTACGTTGTCCTTGTGCTTTAAGTACAAAAATGTCGGTGTAGTTTGGAAAGAATTACAATTACTTTCCAATTCTGTTTTCAGTGTTGAAGTGAAATTGTCATTATTGGTATCAAAATTTTTGGTCTTAATAATAAGCAGACTCTTTTCAATTCTATTGTCTGTTTTTACGAAAGTTAGTGTCATAAAATTGATAATAAGTTTGGTTAAGTTTTCAATACTGTCGGTTTTGAAGTTTGATATTTTAAAGTCATCAATGTTATGAATTAAAAACTTAATTTCTGCTATTCCAGATATTGTTTTCGTATGGTTTAGTTGTGTCCAATTAAATGTGTATTGTAATTGGTTCTCTCGATTTCTATCCACTATCAAGTTGCTGTTTTCAATGAGCTCTTTGTTGTCATTTAAGCAGTTTATTCTTGTGTGGTCAAGCAAAGAATGAATACATTCAGTCATTTTCATTGTTTTATTCAATTTGGTCAAGTTGTCCGAACTGAAATTTTCACAATTATCTATGTCTGATAGATAAGAACTTAATCGTCCTTCTAACTGAAATGTCAATATACTTTTACTCGTGTTACCAAACATAAGCATCTCCATCTCTTTTAATTTCTACTGGGCTACTTCCGTGAACCTTCATTGCAACTGTCAAAGCAGTTAAATAGTTAAAAAATTTGTCAAGTTGTTGTTCATTGAAATGCTGTAAGCAGTAACCGCTTAAATGCTTAACAAGTCTTTCTTTGTCAAAATTTGAAGTAACTCTACTCATTGAAACAGATTTAACAAATATGTTTCTCGCTTCATTCTTGTCTATTGAGTTATTCAAAATTAAAAGCAATTCATTCGTACCCGCATTGATATCTGTTTCTCCTTTTGGAAAAAATGCTTTTAGTAATTGAGAAAGGTTATCGTCTAACTCAGTTTTTTTTGGTTTTAGAAAGTCAAATAGTCCCATATTTTTTTTGGTTTTACTGTTGTTCGTGTCATTTTTTACACTGACCGCTAACGGCGAGGCTAAAAGCTGGCGGGCATTTCGGAGCACGTCACTGTCAGCCTGCGATAAAGTTTATTAGTTGCAATACCTTTAAAATTAGCACTATTTGCCCGCTTGATTTTAGCCTTTGTTATGTGGCGTATTTCTTTCATTATCAATATCATAGTCTGTCAATTTTTTTTAATGTCAGCAAATTCACTGTCCAATATACTGTAAAAGCAACAATTCCAGTCAGAGAAACTAAAAATAAATCTTTAAT
>LFTI01000069.1 GCA_001513285.1 Rikenellaceae bacterium DTU049 | reverse complement strand
CTTACTCATAGCCAGATGTTCATTAATATTATTGACTAAAGTCTTCATAAATATTGATTTTTGGCAAATATACATAATAATTTTTATATGATATTAATATCATTAACTGTTTTATACATTTATTAATATTTTATTTCAACTTTTAAATCACATAACTTCTATAAATGTAAATTATCAACTATTAATCACTATTTTATCTTACTTCCCTTTCTCTCTCCAACACACATTGTGTCTGACTAATATAAATTATTGCATTAGACATTTAAGTAATAAATAAATTTCTATTTAATTAACTTTTCTTTGTCAGCCACACAAAGAAAAGTAACAAAAGAAAAGTCTCCGCTGGGGAAATGNNACCTCTTGGGGTTTACAAACTCGCAAGCTTTAGCTTGCTCAAACAGTGTAAACCCTTCTGTCCAACACGGCTTGCTAGTTTTTGTGCAAATCATTTCTCAATGCGGATTAGACACAGAGTATTTTTAAATATAAAACTACTATTTAGTCATACCTGATAAAAATGTCTGAACTTGGATTTCTTAGATTAGTGGGATGATGGGATTAAAAAATCTCGAAGCATACAATATTGAAATAGGGTTGTTGATAAATTTTGGCGCAAAGAGTTAAGCGTTTCATAGATTGACAAATAAGCAATTCAATTCCAAAAATCATGGTTCAGACAATTTAATTCCATCATTCTCTATGTTCTTTGTTCCTTCTTTGAGAACTTTGTGGTTAATATTTAACTGTCCAATAATAAATGTTTGTACTTTAAAATAATAAAATAATATTAGTATCTTTGTTCCATAGTTTATTAATATTTTAAAAAAAATGAGATATATTATTTTTTCTATAATTATTTTTTCTTTATTCATTTTTGAGAGTTGTCAAATTACTCAAACAGTACGAATAGGTAAAGTTATGAGTAAAGCAAAAGTTTGTAATAGTGATTATTACAGTACTATTCCGTTTGAATTTACAAGTGGTCATATCGTAATAATGTCTAACATTAATGGACAGAACAAAAAATATAAGTTTTTTCTTGATACTGGAGCTCCAACAGTAATCACAGCATCGTTAGCAGACTCATTAAAAATAACTAGAAAACGAATGTTCTCAAAAGACGAGGACTCTGGTCCAATTCAAAACACATTCTGTATAATTAATAGTGTTCAAATCGGAGCAATCAAATATAAAAAAGTCGGAGCAATAAACATTGATTTAAATAGAATGGTTAATTCCAGGTGTAATCAGATGCCAGATGGAATTATTGGTTCAAACGTATTAAGTAACGGCATATTGCAAATAGATTTTGATAAGAAGAACTTAGTATTAACTGACAAAATAGGTAAATTGAGTTACATTGATAAAGCAATAAAGATAAAATTTAATACAGTACCCTTTACTAAAACTCCGATAATTACAATATTAATTAATGACACTATTCCTGTGAATCTTGTTTTTGACACAGGATTTAATGGATTTATTACATTAAATGATTATAGAAATGATAGCACAATATACAAAGGCATTAATGAAAAGAAAAGAGCAGATGCACTTGGAATAGGTTATAGCGACATATATGGAAAAACAGACTCTGTCGATTTATTTAGTATTTTAAGGTGCAATCTTACGTTAGGCGACACTACATTTATAAATGTTCCATTAACATATGGTAAATATAAAAATGTTAGTTCCAGAAAACAAGGTTCTATAGGTAATATTTTTATGAAAAATTTTATCGTTACGATTGACTGGAATGAAAAATATATTTATTTATTTCCAACGGAAAAAATAAGAATACCTGATAATCTAAACACTTTTGGGATTAATTATGGGTTTGTTGGAAATCAATTAATAATAGGTACAGTTTATAAAAACTCAGAAGCATATAAAATTGGCATATTACCTGGTGATACTATTTATTCTATCAATAACATTGTAATATCATCATTGAATGATTCGGACATTTGTGATTACTATAATGGTAAAATAGATTTAAATGACAACGGGGAAGATATATTTATTAAAATTATTAAAGGAGATTCTATAGTACAATATTATCTTAAAGAGTACAAACTTTTTAATGAATAAAATGATTGACATGTGCATAACACAGGATTAGCGTCATCCAAAACAATATATATCAAGATATATATTGACTTGATAATAAGGTGTTTTGCACGAACGCCAAGCCCGAAACCATTATATGCAACTAAAGGAAACAATAACAAATAAAATTCATTTTGATTACTTTTTTAATCTTTACTTACTCAAAACGTTATAAGAACCATAAAACATAATATAACTTCTCTAAATGTAAATTATTTGATCTCTAACGATATTAATTATCAAATATTAATCACTATTTTATCTTACTCCCCTTTCTCTATCCCACTCACATTGTATCTGACTAATATAAATTATTTTGAATATTATTTTTTTGCAAATTCTTGTTCTACAGCTTTTATTATATCGTCATCTACTAAAATCCTACCACAATATTCGCAAATTAATATTTTTTTATGTAGTTTTATTTCTAATTGGCGTTGTGGAGGTATATTATTGAAGCAACCACCACATGCATCCCTTACAATGCCTACTACTGCTAATCCGTTTGATACTCCATTACGAATTCTTGTATATGCTTTTAAATATCGTTCTTCTACATTTTTTATAGATTCATTGAGCATGGCATTGAGACGTTTTTCTTCTTCTTCTGTTTCTTTAATTATTTCATTTAGTTCAGATTTTTTATCGCTAAGTATAGCTATTTTTTCATCTATTTGTTCTTTAGCTTCTTGTAATTGTTCTTGTTTAATGCCAATTTTATCTCTGGTCTCTCTTATTCGTCTTTCAGCTAATTGAATATCTAACTCTAAATTTTCTATTTCTTTAGTTAGAGCTTCATATTCTCTGTTATTACGTACTTGGTATTGTTGTTCTTTTCTATGCTTTATGTTATCTGTAAGTTCGGAAATTTTAATTTTTTGGTATTTAATATTTTCTTCTGATTTTTCGATTTCTTCGTTTATTTTTCCCATTCTTGTTTTTAGTCCTTCGATTTCGTCTTCCATATCTTGAACTTCTGCTGGTAATTCTCCACGAATTATTCTGATTTTATCTAGTTGAGTGTGAATATATTGAAGTTTATATAGTGATTTCAATTTTTCTACAACCAAATTTTCTAAATTATCTGATTCTTCATCTTTAATATTATAAGTGGTTTTTATATTTTCATTCTCATCTATAATAGACTTTTGGGCTTTTATTTTTGACTTTACTTTGGTTTCTTTACTATTTTTTTCAGTTTTTAATTGAGTTTTAGGAGATTTTTTTGCTTTAGTAGTTTTTTCTGAAGTAATTTTTATATTTTTTTCTTCGCTTTTAGGAGTTTTGTTTTTACTAGCAGTAGTTTTAGTTTTTTTGCCCTCTGTAGTTTTTTTACTAGTATTTTTAGCAGCAACAGTTTTTTTAGTTCCTTCTTCAGGGTTATTTATTTTTTTTGTTGTAGAGGTACTTTTTTTATTTTCTTGTTTTTTTGCCATAATTACTTATATTAAAAATATTTTATATATGAATTTGATTTTTCAAATTTTTGAATTGCAAAATTATGAAATTTTTTTAATAAAAAATCATACATTTTTTCTATAAAAATGATTTCAGATTCATAATGGTCTATATCTACTAATAAAATTTTATTATTTGCAGCTTGAAAATCATGATATTTGATATCTGCTGTTAAAAAAACATCAGCATTTAGATTTATAGCTTCTTGCAATAGCTCTATACCTGATCCAGTGCATATTGCAATGGTATTAATTTTTTTATTATTATCTGTTCGACTATATCGTATTATAGGTAATGAAAAAATCTTTTTTATCATAGATAAAAATTCGCCCAATTCCATCGAATTTTTTAATTCACCTATAGCTCCTAATCCAATTTGTGGATGTACATTCTCTAGTGGATAAATATCGTATGCTACTTCTTCATATGGGTGATTACTTATTAATGCTGAAATAATGTCATTTGTGAGCCATTTTGGGAAAATAGTTTCTATTCTTGTTTCTGGTTCATAATGTAATTTATTTTTCTCGCCAACAAATGGATTTGTATTTTCTCCTGCTCTGAATGTACCTGTCCCTTGAATGTTATAGCTACAGCTATCATAATTGCCTATCACACCTGCACCAGCTTCGAATAGTGCTTCTCTAACTTTGTCAGTATAGTCGTGTGGACAAAAAGTAACTAATTTACAAAAAAGATTAGTTTCTGGTTTTAAAATTTTTATATTTTGTAAATGCATTTTTTCTGCTATAGCTATGTTTAATCCATATGATGATTTATCCATCGGTGTATGACATGCATATATGTTTAAATTATTTTTTATAATTAATTGAAGTAGATCATATACATCATTACCAGCTACTATTTTTTTAATATTATGAAAAATAAAAGGATGATGAGTTATTATTAGGTTACAGTTTTGTGAGATAGCCTCATTTATTACCTCTAAATCTAAATCTAGAGCTATTAGTATACCTGTGATGTCAGCATTCCTATCTCCTATTATTAGCCCAGAATTATCATATGGTTCTTGGATATACAGAGGATAAACAGATTCGATTTCATTAATTATATTTTTTAATATCATATTTTTTAGATTTTTAATATTAGCAAAATTAAGAAAATGATGCCAAATAAACTAAAATATTTACATTTGCTAAAAAAATAATGAATGCATTATTGTTAAGTGCTGGATTAGGAACTAGACTTAGACCATTAACCAATAATATTCCCAAGGCTCTAATTGAGGTAAATAATGAACCTATATTAAAGTTAAATTTAGACAAGTTATATAAATTTGGTATAAGCAGAGTAATAGTAAATGTTCATTATTTATCAGATAAAATTATTGATTATATAAAAAAATTATCCTACCCTAATATGGAAATTGTAATTTCTGATGAGAGTGAAAAGCTCTTAGATACAGGCGGAGCATTGCTAAAAGCAAAAGATTTATTCATAAAAGATGAACCAATATTAATACACAATGTAGATATATTGAGCGGTACAAATTTTTCAGAATTATTAGAATATAAAAATAGTAAAAATATTGATGTTTTGTTAGTAGTGCAAAATAGAACAAATGACAGAAAAGTGATATTTGATAGTACTAATAAATTAGTAGGTTGGGTTAATCACAATAGCAATGTGAAAAAAACAATAAAAAATGTTGTTATGCCTACCACAGAATTCAGCTTTTCGGGTATAAGCTTGATTTCATATGACTTACTGCAAGATATACCTTATACTGGAGCTTTTAGTATTGTAAACTTATTTTTGAATTGGACAGAAAAATATAATGTTAGCTACTATGAAGATACAAATTCATATTGGTTTGATATTGGTACAATTGATGCTTTAGAACAAGCAAATAATTTTTTTAAAACTACGAATCTAAATTTTTATTAACATTATTATCTTTGCTAAAAAAAATGCAAAAAAGACAATTTCCTCATAGTTATGTAATAGTTTTTTTTCTTATAATAATAACTACAATATTAACGTGGATAATACCTGCAGGAGAATTTAATCAAATAACAATATTAACTAACGAAGGACAAAAGACAGTAATAGATGCAACAAGCTATCATCATATCGAGCAACATCCACAAACTTGGCAAGTGTTTTCATCGATTTTTGATGGAATTGTAGACAAAATCGAGATTATAGCATTTATTTTCATAGTAGGTGCTAGTTTTTTTCTTATAAATCAAGGGAAAATTTTAGATGTAGCCATAAATAAATTATTAAAAATTACACAAGGATGGCAACAAAAGAAAATACCATTAATCGGAGAAGGTAATCACTTAATTATCATAATCTTTATGGTTGTATTTAGCATTTTTGGGGCTACATTTGGGATGAGCGAAGAAACCATAGCATTTATTGTGCTTTTTGTACCAGTATTTATAGCATTAGGATATGATAGTATAGTAGCAGTAAGTGTGGTTTTCGTGGGAGCTACGATAGGATTTATCGGAGGAGTAACAAATCCTTTTACAGTTGGAATAGCTCAAAGTATAGCAGGTGTTCCGATATTTTCTGGAATAGAATACAGAATATTTTTATGGTTTTTATTTACTATAATAGGGATAATTTTTGTACTTAGATATGCTAAAAAAGTATATAAAAATCCAAAGCTATCTCTGGTTTATGATTCAGATGAATATTGGAGAAATATAAATGTGAAAGATGATGAAATTATTAGTGAACGAGCAGATTGGAGAGGATGGCTCACGTGGATACTTATTAATTTATTTATGATTTACGAATTAATACAAATCATTACTATTAATCAAATGAATACTCAAGCAATAATTTTAATATGCTTAATAATATTCAATATAATCGTAGGAATATATATACTAATTAAATATAAAAAAGAAATTTATGCATTATATTTACTTGCTTTCACAATAATAGCAATGATATTAGGTGTATTAATATGGCATTGGTATATAAAGGAAATAGCTACATTGTTTTTAGTATTAGGTATATTCACTGGAATGAGCATAAAGATGAAAGCAAATGATATAGCAAAAACAATGATAGAAGGTGCTAAAGATATTGCTTCAGCAGCATTAATAGTTGGATTAGCTTCAGCAATAATAGTCATATTGCAAGATGGAAAAATCTTAGATACAATACTATATGCAACTGCGAATGCAATACCGGAAAATTCAAAATTTTTAGCAGCACAAGGGATGTACATATTTGAAACAATATTTAATTTTATTTTGCCATCAGGTTCAGCAAAAGCAGCTCTCACAATGCCTATAATTGCACCTTTATGCGATATATTAGGTATTTCTAAACAATTAGGAGTTTTAGCTTATCAGCTAGGAGATGGTTTTACAAATATGATAACCCCTGTCAGTGGAGTACTAATGGGAGTTTTGGGAATAGCAAGGATACAATATAATGTATGGGTTAAATATATTTGGAAATTCATAATATTTTTATTTATAATGGGAGCTTTGCTACAAATACCACCGATAATAATGGAGTTACCAGGTTTTTAAGATATTTTTAAATAGGGGGGCGGGTAGGAGGAAAAAGTAAAAGATTAATCTTTTAAAATCAATATTGGATTTAATCTAATCTCCATATACACATACCATGCTTGCCGATCTGATGATGCTAAATTCAGCATCCTGCCTACATCTTCTATCAATTTCTTTAACAAATATTTGTGCTTTATTATATACCACATTATGTAGCTTTGTAGATATTTGGTAGCTACACCTCTGAATTTATAGTTTATCCAATTCACAAATATGCCTGTATGCTTCTCTATAGCTGTCAATCCATATAAATCATTTTTACTCTTTTTATTTTTTATTACCTCTTTTCTCCTAAGTTCTTTGGCTTGTATATTTCGTAATTCTTCATTGTCATCACTACATATTACTCCATTTTTTGAGATTTTTGTTGTTAATATCTTTTCTATATGTGCTTGCCTCACTTTTTGGAAGCCTACAACATTAAAAAGCATATTACCACTTCTATCTTGAGTAGCTAGCACAGCTACTTTTTGAAGTCTTCTTATTTTGGCTATCAATTTATCTATTGCATTACGCTTTCTTCGGCCTTTCTCAGAGTATTCCATGAGTAATTGTTTCAATTCGATAATTCCAAAGAAGTTCACATTATTATCAAAGCTTCTGAGAGCTGCTAATATTCTATGACGCCAAGCAAAGCTTGTTGGTAAGCTTATACCAACCTCATCAGCACATTGTTGTAATGTTTTATCTTCAAGCATGCAACGAATGTAGTCTAGCATTTTTTCGCGTTTTTGAATTTTATAAACGAAAGTGCCAGTAGTTACTCTAAAGTTTCTACCACAATCTTTACAAATATAAAGTTGCTGCTCTTGTTGTTTGCCGTTCTTAATGATATTACTACTTTCACAATTGGGACACAGAGGAGCAGCACTCAGAGTTTTTACCTCTTGATAATCAACCGCATCAGCTTCTTTCTCCAATAATAAATTGTATAAATTATCTAAAAATGCGAGATTCTCTTGCTTGCCCATAGAGATATACTCGTCTACGTCTTCGATTATTTGTTTCATAATTCTAATATTTTTTTACAAATATATAAAAAATTTTAATTAGTTATCCAATATAAATTTAAAAATAATTGTTATTATTTTTAAAATATATTCCAACCTTTTTTATGAAACTCATACTCAATCCATATTTATTCTCTCTGCAATCTCTTGATCTGTCAGGTCTAATGATTCTATCGAAAAAATGGCTTGCTTGCCTAATGGATGATCTTTATATTTCGATATAATAATTCTGTATTGTTTTTCAGCATTCTCTTTATCATTTAGGAAATTTTCATAAATAAACCCTTTGAAAAATATTGCATATGGTACTAATTTGTGATTTGGATATTTATTTATTAGTAAATCTAGGTTATTTATAGCTTCTTCATATTGTTGAGTGTTTACAGCTGTTTCTGCTGCTTTATATATAAAATGTGGTGATAGTGTATCTTTCTCATATTTATTTACGTAATCTATATATAAATTATGTAATTCCTTGATTTTTAATGGATTAGGATTAGGGAAACTTGCATTTACTTCTGATTCTAATTCATTAATTTTTTCTATCATTTTATTTTTGCTTGATGTACATTGACTTGTTAATATTGCTATAGCTAAGATTAAAATAATGGAAACTTGTTTACTCATATTCTATTTTTGTTTTATTTTTTTCTTTGAAAAAATCATGGGATAATCAACGCTAATATCACCACTGTAAATATTTTCTAATTTCTTTTTTAAAAATACTTTTCTAATCATTGGTACTTTATCAGTAAATAAAATACCTTCTAGATGATCATACTCATGTTGTATTATTCTGGCTATTATAGTAGAATACGTCTCTGTATGCTCTTGCCAGTTTTCATCGAAATATTGTATTGTTATTGTTTCTGGACGCGAGATATCTTCATATATACCAGGAATGCTTAAACATCCTTCGGGCATGTAGACAGTGTTTTCAGACATTTCTATTATTTGTGGATTAATAAATGTTTTAGTGAATTCTTTAGTTTCAGGATATTTACTGGCATAATATGTAGCATCGACGATAAAAAGTCTAATAGATTTATTCACTTGGGGTGCTGCTAATCCTACGCCTTCACTTTTTTTTAAAGTTTCTTTCATATCTAGAATTAATTGCTGTAAATCTGGATAATCTTTTTCTACTATGTCTGCTTTTTTCCTTAATGTAGGATGATTATATGCTAATATTGGTAAAATCATAATTCTGAAATTTTTAAATAATCTTGTAATATGATAGCTGCGCTTACCTTATCTATATTGCTTTTTTGCTGTCTTTGTTTTTTCTTAGCTCCTGCCTCTATCATCACTTTTACTGCTTTTTTTGATGAATAACTTTCATCTATGCGAACTATTTTAATATTGTTTAAATTTTTTTCTAATTTTTTTATAAATCCTTTTATTTCATTTTCTATTGGTGCTACATCACCATTATCACGCATAGGTTTACCTATTACTATGGTTTCTACTTCATTTTTTGTACAATAATCAATAATAAAATCTAATAATTCTTGTTTATGAACCGTAGTTAATGGATATGCAATGATCTGCATAGGATCAGTAACGGCGATTCCACATCTTTTAGCTCCATAATCTATAGAAATAATTCTACTCATTTTGCAATAATTATGCAAATTTAATAAATTTTTTTGTAATTTTTAGTTAAAATAATATGTATCAGTTAAGTAGTTTTTTTTATTATTACTAAATACAATCATATTTTGTAATATTTAATATTTTATTTAATTTTGCAAGTCATGGCAAAGAATAGAATAATATTTGATCCAGAAGATTTAATATTTATTTCTGATAAAGAAATAAAAAAACTTAGTAGAGGGAAAATTTTATTATTAATATTTATTTCAATAACATTAGCTGTAGTATTTAGTTATAGCTTTATTAATATTTATGGTAGTCCTAGAAGTAGGAACTATAATAAACGAATACAAGAATATTATTGGCAATTGGCTTTAGAAAATAGAAAATTAGAACAATCACAAAAAGAGTATACTGAATATGCACAGATAAATAATAATATTTATAGAAATATATTTGGTATGAATCCACTAATAATAAATGATAATGATACAAATAATTTCTTGAATATAAAATATGAACTGCTTTCATATCCTGCACTAGCAAAGCAAGTTTATGAGCAATCTTATGAAGCTTTAGAAATTACAAAAATCTACAATGCTTCCTATGATACTATTTTAAGATTATCTCAACAAAAAGATTTGCTGATGCGTGCTATGCCAATTATTATGCCAGTAGACAGACGTAGAATATCTATTCGTTCTGGCTTCGGATGGAGAATAGATCCTTTCACTGGAGGTTATCGCTTTCATCAAGGATTAGATTTAGCAGGTAGAATCGGTACACCTATTTATGCTACTGCAGATGGATTAGTACTAGATCCTTATGCTAAGTCTTCTATGAGTGGATACGGTAAAGTAGTTGTTATCAATCATGGTTTTGGATATCAAACATTATATGCTCACCTAAGCGAAATTCTTGTAAAACCTGGTGAAAAGGTAAAACGTGGTCAAATAATTGGACATATGGGAAGCACTGGACGTAGCAAAGGACCTCATTTGCATTATGAAATACATTATAAAGGTACACCAGTAAATCCTATTAATTATCTATATTTCAGTCTCCCTCCTGACGAATATCAAGAAATCATCAATGAAGCAGAAAAAAATAAAGATGCTTTATCATAGTCGCTATATTATAATTTACTGATAAAAATTAAATTTTATTTCAGAATTATAAATTATTATCCGTTAAAATTTTTAAAAGAAATAAATATAAGATCTTTTAACCCTCGGTGAAATAGAAGTCATCACTTGATAAGGAATAGTATTATTAATTTTAGCATAATCTAAAATAGAAATATCATCACCAAAGATTAAAACTTTATCACCTTCACTAATATTGGGCCATATATCAGTTACATCAGCCATCATCATATCCATACAGATATCGCCAATAATGGGAGCAAATTTATTATTAATTTTTACATATCCATTACCATTGCCCATTTCTCTATATATACCATCGGCATATCCCATTGGAATAGTTGCTATTACTCTTTTATGATCAGCAAAACTTTTTCTATTATATCCGACTGACTCATTAGCATCGATATTTCTAATCTGCGATACAAATGTAGTTAATTCTACTGCTGGCATTAGTTTTTTATTTACTTCATTAATGCTGGTAATGCCATATAATCCTAAACCTATTCTTACATAATCGAAATGATATTCTGGGAATCGTATTACGCCATGAGTATTACAAATATGTTTTTTTATTTTATATGATAAATCATTCTCTAATTTTGCTGTGAAGTCCAAAAGTCTTTTAGCTTGTAACCTCGTAAAATCATCATGTTCTGGCATATCTGAAGCAGAGAAATGTGAAAAAACTGTAGATACTTTCAGAAGCTTCCTTACTTGTTTTAGTCTATTTGATAATTTATCATAATCCTCTGGCATAAATCCTAATCTATGCATGCCTGTATCTAGTTTTATATGTATAGGAAAAGGTAATTTTGTTAAAAATGAATATTCATCTATCACTTGTATCATCTGCTCGAGAGCTTGAAAACTGTATATTTCAGGTTCTAAATTATATTTAATACACATTTCTAAAGATGATAAATGTGGGCTCATAACCATAATAGGTGAAGTAATATTTGCCTTCCTGAGAGCTAATCCTTCATGAGAAAAAGCTACTCCTAGATAATCAGCACCTAATTGTTCTAAAAAAGATGAAATGTCTTCTGCTCCTGAACCATAGGCAAAAGCTTTTACCATAGCAATGATGCCAGTGTTTGGAGAGATAATAGAACGAAAATATTGATAATTGTGCTGAATAGCATTTAGAGAAACTCTAAACTCTGCATATGAATTATTCTCTACTAAAAAAGGTAGTAATTTTTCAAAAGTAAATTTCCTAGCACCTTTTAATAATATTACACTATCACTCCATTGATCTGGTTCTATCATCATAATACATTCTTCTGTATTAGTGAAATGACCTTTCACAAAAGGAAAATATTCGGACAATTTATTTATATTATCACCAATAGTATACACCTCATTTACATTATTTTTTGTCAATTCATCAGCAATCTTTTTATATAATATTTCTACATTTTCATCACTTTCTAATATATCAGATAAAAAAACTATTTTCTTTTTATTAGAATATTTTTGATTCATGTATTGCAGCGAAATACTGAGCGATAAAATATCATTAGAATAGAAATCATTAATAATGATATTACCATTAATGCCATGTACGCTCTCAAGTCTCATAGAAATAGTTTCCCATTGATAAATAGAAGATTGTATTTCATTTGGTGATAAACCTAACATTAAACTACAAGTTATCACATTCATAGCATTCTCTATAGATGCAGCATCTATGAATGGTAAAGAAAAATTTAATATTTTGTTTTTATATTTAATTTCTATTTCAGTAATCCATTTATTTGCATTCTTTTTAGTTATTTTAATATCATCATCATCTTGGTAACCCCATTTAATAATTTGTAACGGCAATTTATTTACAAAATTTAAAACATTGGCATATTCAGAGTTAATAATAAATTTATTTGCTTTAACAGCTAATTTTAGTTTTTCATTAATTTTTTCATCAATATCTTTAAAATACTGCTGATGAGCTGGACCGATATTAGTAAAAATGACAGTATCTGGTTGTAGGATAGGAGCTAATTTTTCCATTTCCAAAGGTTGAGAAATGCCAACCTCAAAAATGCCAATTTGATGTTTAGGTTCGATTTGCAAAACAGAATATGGTAATCCAATTTGACTATTATAACTCCTTGGATTTTTAACAACAACATATTTAGTAGATAATGTAGTAGACAACCATTCTTTTACAATGGTTTTACCATTAGATCCAGTAATGCCAACAATAGGAATATTAAATTTCTGACGATGATATTTCGCCCAATTTTGTAAAGCTACTAATGTATCATTGACAATAAAAAAATTTGCATCTAAAAATTTATTAATAAAAGATTTATTACTAATACAAAAATTTCTAATACCTTTATTATAAGCTTCATCAATAAATAAATGTCCATCTTGATGTCCTTGAAGTGCGAAAAAAATAGCTGTAGCAGGATTATTTATTGGTAGACGCGTATCAAATACTAATTCATTGATAGAAACATTATTTATATCATTTACTTTAGAATAAAATTCTGCATTAATAATTTCAGCTAAATTAATTGCCTGATATGTGATCATTATTTAAATGTGCTTGAATATTTTCATCGTAAAATCTACGTCTCAGCGTTATTTCAGCTCCCATAATAATAGCATGAACTAGAGAACGTTCGTTAGCTTTATCTTTCCCAGCAATATCATATGCAGTGCCATGTACGGGAGATGTCCTCACAATAGGTAAGCCCGCAGTAAAATTAACAGCTTCTTGATTATCTAATAATTTGAAAGGAATTAATCCCTGATCATGATACATAGCTAATACTGCATCAAAATCATGATATTTTAAATTACCAAAGAATGAATCAGAAGGGAATGGACCATAGACTTCTAAACCTATTTCATTTGCTTCTCTAATAGCAGGTATAATAATTTCGTTTTCTTCATTTCCCAATAATCCTTCATCACTAGCATGAGGATTTAGACCTAACACAGCAATTTTGGGTTTAGTAATACCGAAATCACGTTGCAAAGAATTATCTAAAACTTTTAATTTGCTCAAAATCAGATGACTATTTAAAACATTAGCTAATTCACTAATAGGAGTATGAGTAGTTACTAAACCAATTTTAAGATAAGGATTAATAAACATCATCAAATATTCTTGTACATTAAAAGCATCTGCTAAAAACTCTGTATGCCCTTTAAATGGTGATCCAGTCAGAGAAATAGCTTTTTTATTAATAGGACATGTAACTAAAAAATCAATCTTGCCTTCTTTGAACCATTGTATTGCATGCTCGAGAGATTCTAAAGCAGACTGTCCACCAACCTTAGTTACTTTACCTAATTCAATTTTGTATTCTTGTGAACTAACTGGATAAATATTTGCGGTGCCACGTTTTAATGATTTGTAATTTTTTAATAAAAAAAGATTAACATTACAATCTTTAAGTAATTTTCTATGATATGCAGCAGCTCTAGGATTACCTAAAATAATCGGTGTGCAAATATCTAATAATTGCGAATTCACAAAAGCTTTATAAATAAGCTCATAACCTATACCATTAATATCACCAGGAGTAATGCCAGCTATTAAAAAATCTCTATCAACATTCATGATTTTTTTTACAAAATTACATTTTTTATTCTTTTCTAAATAAAATAAAAAATTTAACAAATTCCAATTATCCAGATATTATTAATTTTGTTTAATAAAAATATCAAAGATGATAAATATAGAAATAATAAATAAATGGAGAGAAAATATTTTAAATAATTTAAACTCCCAAGACTTCGAAAATGTATTAGAAAAAATATTAAAACAAAATCCACTATTTATTCCTGAATTTGTAAAAACTTCTATCATTAATATTTGTGAGGCTATTGAACCCAATAAATATGAAAAATGGATAAATAAATATAATATACCGACAGAAGAATCAACCTTAGGAATAATATGTGCTGGTAATATACCAGCAGTAGGTTTTTTTGATATATTTATGGGATTAATAAGTAATCATAAAGTTTATGTAAAATTATCACATTCAGATAATATACTAGTCCCTTATTTATTTCGTCAATTATTTAAAATTTATCCACAAATAGAAGAAAAAATAGTATATGTAGATAGCATACATAATGTAAAAGTAGACAAAATAATAGCTACAGGCAGTAATAATGCTAATAGATATTTTTCAGAATATTTTTCTAATAAAAAAGCATTATTAAGACACGATCGCAAAAGTTTGGCTATAATTAATTCTGACACTACAGAAGAAGATTTAATAAAATTAGCTGATGACATCTTTTTATACTATGGATTAGGCTGTAGAAATGTATCATTAATATTAATGCCTCACACATATTCTATTGAAAAATTACAAAATAGTTTTAATAAATATTCTTGGATAAAAGAAAATTTATATTATCAAGAAATATTTACATACTACCAAGCATATTTTTCATTAATGAATGAAAAATATGAAATAAGTGATTTTTATTTATTAAGAAGAAGATTGGACATGTATGCACCAATATCAACGATAAATTTCGAATATTACCAAACAATATCAAAAGTGGAAGACTTTTTAATAAAAAATAAAGAAAACATACAATGTATAGTAGGAGATTATTCATTTTGTAATACTCAATTTGGCAAGACACAGAAACCGGAATTAGAAGATTATGCAGATGGAGAAGATGTGATGAAGTTTTTGATGGGATAGGAAAGGTAACGATAAATTTTTTATTGTTTGGAATTTTATTTGATTAAATTTCCAAATTTTATTTACTTTTGTAAAAAATCATACGTTATGAAACAATTAGTTGATAATTTAGTAGAACATTTATCAATGGGCAAACAAGAACATTTAGCTTTCCTCGATGGTCTCTTTTATTTATTAAAACAAAAAAATGCAGATGTAGTAGACTACCAAGGTCTCAAAGCAGAAAGTGTATCTCCGCAATGTCCTAAATGTGAAAGCATTAACATTATAAAGAATGGTCATCAACAAGGTCAGCAGCTCTATCAATGTAAAGAATGTGGCAAAAACTTCCGAGTTACAACCGGTACCTTTGTTTACAATCTACATAAAAAAGAATTAATGCTGGACTACATTCTATGCATGCTAGAAGGAAAAAGTTTACGCCAATGTGCTAAAGAAATAGGAATAGATCTAACGACAAGTTTCGAATGGAGACATAGAATATTGACAGCATTGAGGAGCTTCGATGATAATGTAAACTTTTTTGGGATAATGGAACTCGAAGAGTTGCTGATGAAGTATTCAGAAAAAGGTAGGAGATATAAAACAAAAGAAGAATATTTGATAGCTCAAGAGAAGAAACAGCACAATGTAGCAGTGCTGGCGATGAAAGACAGAAGTGGCAATATGCTATTCAATCTAATATGCTTTGATAAAATAAAGAAGGTGAAAATAGAAAAGATATTGAGGAATAAAGTATCTACAAGTAGCACTATATGTGGAGAAGATAGGAAAGAATTTAAGAAATTTAGATCAAAGAACTTAAAGAGTAAAGCAGTAAAAAGAGAACTAGTGAAAGATCAGAATGATACATACAACATAAATACAGTGAGACAGCATACAGTAAGGTTTGCGAAGTGGATAGATAATAAGTTTAGAGGAGTAGCTACTAAATATTTGCAGAGTTATATAATGTGGTATATAGTGAAGCACAAGTATTTATTAAATAAATTAATAGAGGATGTAGGGAGGATGTTGAATTTGGCGGCGTCTGATAGGCGTGCATGGTACGAATACATTGAGCTTAGAAATAAACCAATAGAAATCCTAACATAAATATACTTCTTCTCTACCAATTTACCATTTTTCTATTTTTTATTTATTTTTGTAAAAAATAATTTCTCTATGAAAGGAATAATTTTAGCTGGTGGCTCCGGTACTAGGCTTTATCCTATTACTCTTGCTATTAGTAAGCAGCTCTTGCCTGTTTATGATAAGCCTATGATTTATTATCCTTTGTCTACTCTTATGATGGCTGGTATTAGAGATATTTTAATCATTTCTACTCCTCAGGATTTACCTAATTTTCAAAAATTGTTAAAAGATGGTTCTCAATGGGGTTGCTCATTATCATATGCAGAGCAGCTTGTCCCTAATGGATTAGCTCAAGCTTTTGTAATTGGTGAGTCTTTTATAGCTGATGATAAGGTTTGTTTGATACTCGGCGATAATCTATTTTTTGCTAATGGTTTTGCTAAATTATTACAAAATTGTAATGATCCAGATGGAGCTATTATTTTTGCTTATCATGTTTCTGATCCTCAGCGTTATGGTATTGTAGAGTTTGATGATAATTTTAATGCAATCTCTATTGAGGAGAAACCTATGACGCCAAAATCTAATTTCGCTATTCCTGGTTTATATTTTTATGATAATAATGTTATCAATATTGCAAAATCTTTAAAACCTAGTGCTAGAGGAGAATACGAAATTACTGATGTTAATAAAGAATATTTAAAACTTAATAAATTAAAAGTTAAAGTTTTATCTAGGGGTACTGCTTGGTTAGATACTGGCACTTTTGAGAGCTTATTGCAAGCTTCGCTATTTGTACAAGTAA
The DNA here is from genome assembly GCA_001513285.1 of Rikenellaceae bacterium DTU049. GTDB lineage: Bacteria > Bacteroidota > Bacteroidia > Bacteroidales > DTU049 > DTU049. Next base: position 43,363 of record LFTI01000069.1, on the reverse strand, counting down.
TTGAACAAAGGCAAAATCTGAAAATTGGTTGTATCGAAGAGGTGGCTTATAGGATGGGATTTATTGATGAAATTCAATTAAAAAAATTAGCTTTTCCTCTTTTAAATAGTGGTTATGGCAAATATTTGTTATCTATTTTAGATAATTAGTTTAAATTATGATACATATTTTAGTAACTGGTGGTGCAGGATTTATTGGTAGTTCTTTGGTAGAAAAATTACTTAGTAATCCAGATTTTTTTGTAATTGCTGTAGATAATTTATCCACAGGTTCTTTAGAAAAATTACCTAAAAAAAATCTTGATAGGTTTAGATTCATTAAATTAAATGTGAATGATTATAATGATATTAGTGCAGTTTTTTTTAGTTATCCTATAGATTATGTCTTTCATTATGCTGCTGTAGTAGGTGTGCAACGTACTTTAGAGCAACCTTTTAATGTTTTAAAAGATATTTATGGGACAGAAAACATCTGCAAACTATCTAAAAATACTAAAGTAAAACGTGTTTTTTATAGTTCTAGCTCTGAGGTTTATGGAGAGTCAGTAGAATTTCCACAAAATGAAGATACTACACCTCTTAATGCTCGACTTCCTTATGCAGCTGTTAAAAATTTAAGTGAAATTTATCTTAAAACTTTTAATCAAGAGTTTGGCTTACAATATTCAATATTTCGTTTTTTTAATACTTATGGTCCTAAGCAAAATCCTGATTTTGTAATTAGCAAATTTATCAGACAGGCTTTCAAAGAAAAGAAAATTACTATTTATGGTGATGGCTCTCAAACTCGTACTTTTTGTTATATAAATGATAATGTAGACGCTACTTATAATCATCTATTGCAATGCATAGAAAATCCCAATTTAGATCCTAAAATATTTAACATCGGTAATAATAATGAAACTACTGTCCTTGAATTGGCTAATTTAATTAATAAAATCACTAATGCTAATGCTGAATTGGTATTTTTGCCTGCCCTCAAAGAAGGGGATATGAAAAGACGTTTGCCAGATATTACTAAAATGAAGCAATTACTTAATAGGCCAATGACTTCTCTAGAAGATGGAATTAAAGAAATTCTAAAGGATACTAAGTTTATTCTTTAAAATTATTTTTTTTAAATATTTTAATTAATTTTGTAAAAAATATACGTTATGAACGATGTAAATAATCAAAACATGGATAGTGCTAATACACAAAAGTCTAGCAATAAAAAAACTGGTTATATTATTATCATTATTTTGCTATTAATCACAAATGGTATTTTCATTTATCTTTATTTCAGCTCATACAATAAATTTGAAACAGCTATTGTAGAAAATCAAAAGAATATGCAAATATCTTTAGAGCTTAAAAATGAATTGGATAGCATAATGACAGAATATAACAATATTAAAGAAGAATATGGTTCTTTGAATATTAAATTAATTAATCAAGATAGTATAATACAACAGCAAGCTAAAGAAATTGAGAAATTAATTGCATCACAAGCTGACTATAATCGTGTAAAAAGGCAACTCGATAGATTAAGAAATATCACTCAAAGCTATGTCAAGCAAATAGATAGCTTATATAGAGTTAATCAAGTTTTAACGGCAGAAAATGTAAAACTCAAAGAAGATCTTACAACTGAAATATCTAAATCAACACAATTAGCTACTATTAGTGATTCATTAACTAAAACTATTAATGCTGCTACTTATATGGTAGCCTATAATGTTACTCCTATCGCCTATAGAGTACGAGGTGATAAAGATATTCCTACTGATAAAGCAAGGCGTACTGATAAATTTAATATTTGCTTCATTGTGGGTGAAAATAAATTAGTACCTCCAGGTGATTATACTTTATACATTCGCATTGCTAGACCAGATGGACTTATTTTAACTCAAGGTGGCTATAGCTTTGATTATCAAGGTAAAACTCTTCAATATTCTGATAAGACTACTATTAAATACAATGGAAAAGCTCAAAAAATATGTCTTGATTATGCTAGAGATAATCTGAACCTTATCCCTGGAATATATTATTTTTCTGTTTTTACAAATGATTATGTATTAGGTGAGGGCAGTTTGAAATTAGAATAATAATTCTTATTGTCTCATTATCTCATAATGAATAGTTTTATTGATTCTTTTTTTCAACTATTTTATCCTAATTTTTGTTTAGCATGTAATAAACCTATTTTTAATGATAAAAATATTTTATGTACAGAATGTTATTCACAATTAGGTTTTACTTATTTTGCTAGCTATATTAGTAATCCACTTTACGATAAATTTATTGGACAAGCAAACATCGAATATGCATTTGCATTATGTTATTTTTATAGAGGCGGCATTCTACAACATTGTTTGCATGCTCTTAAATATAAGAATCGTAAAGATGTAGGTATTTATTTTGGCAAATTGATTGGAAATGAATTGATAAATATTAATCCACACATTGATGTCATTATACCTATTCCATTACATCCTAAAAAAGAAAAAATTAGAGGTTATAATCAATCAGAAATGATTGCTAAAGGTATTAGCCAAGTTTTAAATGTTCCTATTAATACTAATGACGTTTTGAGAACTAAATTTACTGAAACTCAAACTAAAAAATCTAAATGGGAAAGATATGATAATCTGAATGGTGTCTTTGCTATTAAAAATGCTCAAAAATTTGCTAATAAACATTTATTAATTGTTGATGATGTTATTACTACTGGGGCTACTACTGTATCACTAATAGAATTATTCAAAAATATTCCTAACGTTAAAATTAGTGTAGCTTGTATTGGTACACCAGATAAAATTTAAAACAGTTAATATTTTGTAATTTTACTTTTTTTATAAAATGAAAGGAATTATCACTAAAAGTACAGGTAGTTGGTATTATGTCAAATTAGATGACGCTACAGAAGTAATACCTTGCAGAGTAAGAGGTAAATTTAGACTTCAAAATTATAATACTACTAACCCAGTAGCAGTAGGTGATTATGTAGAAATATTTTTAGAAGTAAATAAAAAAGAAAAAACAGGCATAATTACTAATATTTATGATAGAAAAAATGCAATATTAAGAAAAGCAACTAAATCTGGTGCTACCTATCAAATAATAGCTACAAATTTAGATGGAGCTTTGCTAATGATAACTCCACATCATCCATACACTCCTATGGGATTTATTGATAGATTTATTGTGCTCGCAGAAGCATACAACGTTGATGTTAATTTAATATTTCATAAATGTGATTTATATAATGAAAATGATGAATATTTTAATACACTTTATAATATTTACAACCAGATAGGATATAAGATTTTTTTGACATCTATAATAACAAATAATGGTATCGAGGAATTAAAAAATTATATAAAAGACAAAACATTCCTATTAGCTGGACAAAGTGGAGTAGGAAAGTCTTCGTTAATAAATAAATTAGATAGCTCTATACAAATAAAAACTCAGGAACTTTCTGACAAATATAAAAAAGGAAGGCATACAACTACTTTCGCTGAGATGCATTTTTTGTATAATGGTGGAGCTATCATAGATACTCCAGGTGTCAAAGAATTTGGAATACCAAAGTTCGAAACATGGGAACTTGGACACTGGTTTAGAGAATTCAAACCTTTCATCTCTAAATGTAAATACAATAATTGTACGCATGTTAATGAGCCAGAATGTGCTGTAATATCAGCTGTAGAAAGTGGAGCAATTAATCCTTTGCGTTATAAAAATTATCTCAATATTCTGTTAGAAGATTTGAATTAATATATCTTTATATTTCATTTTTTTATAATTTTACAAATTATTCTTGATATATTGAAAAAATATGGAAAAATGTATTTTTATAATTTCGTTATTAATAATTTTTATTAATAATTTAATAAGTCAAAATATAGATAGAATACAATTAGAAAATGGCAAATACATATTGCGTGTATCAGATTCTATTTATCCTTATTATAATTTTACAAATCTAAGCAATCAGAATATACTAACATTTAAAAATGAAAATAAGACTATCTTTATAAATAATAATATTAAAGAAATGGACATAAATAATGGAGCTAAGGTTAAAATCATAGACACTTTAAAAGCTGATAGTTTATATATAAACTTAGACAATGCTTCGTACTGCGAAATGTTAATATTTTGTAATAAATTGGAAATAAACATTGATAATGCTAGTAATTTGATAATCAAAGGATTGGTAAAAGATCTAAAAATAACAGCTAACGAATCAAGCTTTATAAATGCTGCAGACCTGTCTGTGTGGAATTTAATCTCTACTACAGATAGAGCAGCTAAAATAAATGTAAAGGCTGTTAATCAATTAAATTTGTTAGCTCGAGGTACCAGTATAATAAATTATTTTGGTAAACCTAAAAATATAAATATACAAAAATCTGCTGCATCTGATATAATCTCATCAAAAAAGAAAATAGATGTAAAAAATGATTCATTGAAATTAGTTAAATATTTTACAATAATAAACGATCAGACATTGAATGATACAGTAAATAATGAAATAGTTAGGTCTGAAACAACAAAAGTGCAAGATGAAGATATAATAATGTTTGGTTTTAATAACTATAATAAAAAATCAAAAGATAAAAATGAAAAATTTAGTGGAAGCTGGCTGTCATTTGGTGTTTTATATACAAACTATGGTCAGTTGCCATTATCTTTTTCTTTACCTAATAACTATGATTATTTATCTATAAATTTTAATAAATCTATAGGTTTTCAGTTTAATTTTTTACAAATTTCACTTTCATTATCTAATAAAGAAAATTGGGGATTAGTAACTGGTTTAGGCCTACAATGGGTCAATTACATATTAGAAACAACTGGAAATGTAGTAGAATATGACGATGGTATACATATAGAGCCAGATGATAACATTATTATTGCTGTAAACATAGAGCAAACTAAATTATCTGCTTTTTACTTAGAAATTCCTCTGCTATTAGAATTAAAAACCAAATCTAAACCCAAAATGGATGTGAGCTTCGGACTAGTATATGGTTTTCAATTGTTTAATTATTATAAATTGAAATTAACTAGCGAAATTATTAATGACAAAGGATATAATTTGTCGAGTTTCAATAAATCTAAGACTGGATTAATATTCAAAATTAATATCAATCATATAGGATGCATGATACAATATAATTTTAGTAATCTTTTCAAACCAAACAAAGGTCCAGATGTTAATCCAGTAGAAATAGGATTAATATTTAGCATATAATTATATCTATAAAAAAATCTGTCTTTTAGACATAAAAAATTTTTTTGCATAAATTTTGATATAAAAAAAAAATTAAAAAACAAATCATTTATTTAAATATGGAATACAAAGATTATTATAAAATATTGGGGGTTTCTAAAAATAGTAGCGAAGAAGAGATTAAAAAAGCATATAAAAAACTAGCATTGCAATATCATCCCGACAAAAATCCTGGTAATAAAGAAGCTGAAGAAAAATTTAAAGAAATTAATGAAGCATATGAAGTTTTAGGTGATCCTGAAAAACGTAAAAAATATGATGAATTAGGTGCCAATTGGGATAAATATAAAAATTTCGACTATAGCAATTATCAACAAAGACAAGGTGGATATCAATATAGTACTTTTGATCTAGGAGATATTTTTGGACAAGGTGGCAGTAGTCCATTTTCAGACTTTTTTAGAATGTTTTTCGGTTCAGATTTTAATTTTGATAATATATACACTCAAGGTAGCAATAGGCAAAGCAGTAGAACTACCCATAATAGAACAAAAAATAGACCAACTGAATACACTACTGATCTCAATATTTCACTCGAAGAAGCATATCATGGAACAAAAAAATTATTGAATATAAATAATAAGCAAATACGAGTACCAATAAAACCTGGCATTAAGGAAGGACAAATATTAAGAATCAAAAGAGAATCACATAATATACCTAATGTAAACGGTGATTTATTAATAAATGTCCACATATCAAAGCACCCTAAATTTGAAAGGCGAGGCGATGATCTTTATACAGAAATAGAAATGGATCTATTCTCAGCATTGCTAGGTGGTGATATAATAGTTCATACTTTAGATAAACCTGTTAAAGTGAAATTAAAAGAATGTACACAACCTGATGAAATATTAAGAGTAAAAGGCAAAGGGATGCCTAACTATGAGAATCCTAATAAACATGGGGATTTGTTTATAAAAATAAAAGTTAATTTTCCAAAGAAACTAAATAACGAACAGAAAAAATTGATAAAAAAATTGAAAGAAAGTATAAAATAGGAGAGAAAAGAGTATGAAATGGTAAATTATATATATTTTTTCATTTATGTCAAATAAAAAATGTTTTTTATTAATAACCTTAAAATAATTTTTACTCTAAAAATTAATTGTTGTTTTTATTTTTTCTATTAAATTTGCTATAAAATTTAGTAAAATGAAAATTGATAAAAAGCAATTTATTCCTTATGCTGTGGCTTTAGTTGTTATTTTTGCTGTATTATTAATATTCCTAAGTCCCATGCTTTCTGGTAAAATAATAGCTCAACCAGATATAATGCAGCATGCTGGGATGTCAAAAGAATCAAAAGATTATTACCAGCAAACAGGTGAGCAAGCTTTTTGGACAACACGTTTGTTTAGTGGTATGCCTACTTATTTGATTTCTATGCAATATAATGATATTTTAGTTTCTAAATTAGATAAGGTCTTTATGCTTTTTTTACATCCTCATATGGGATATATTTTTCTTTTATTTGCTGGTTTTTTATTTTTGATGAAAGTAATGAAATTAGATACATGGGTTGCTATTATTGCAGCTTTAGCATTTACTTTATCGAGTTATTTTATCATAATTTTACAAGTAGGACATACTTCTAAGCTCCATGCTATAGGATATATGGCTCCTTATCTGGCGTCTGTTATTTTGATTTATCAAAAGAAGTATAAGTGGGGGGCTTTATTAGCTGCTCTATTTTTAGCTTTGAATATTAGAAGTAATCACTTACAAGTAACTTATTATTTAGCAATGATTACTCTTTTTGTAGCTATTTATTTCACAATAGTGTATATTAAGAAAAAAGATTGGAAACATATAGGTTATGCTACTTCTATTATGGTAGCTACTGCTGCATTAGGTGCCTTACTCAATTTTAGCTTAATGTACGTAACTAATGAATTTAGCAAAGAAACTACACGTGGTAAATCTGAATTATCAACTGCTCAAGAAACTACTGGTCTAGATAAAGATTATATTACTCAATGGAGCTATGGAATAGATGAAACTATGACTTTATTAATTCCTAATTTCAAAGGTGGTGTAAGTGATAGGATTGCTACTGTAGCACCAAATTCTTTATCAGCTGCTGATAGACAATGGAAAGATGTTGTAGGTAGCTGGGAAGCCTACTGGGGCAATCAACCTTTTACTTCAGGGCCAGTTTATGCTGGTGCTGTAGTTATGCTTTTATTTTTTATTAGTTTAGCTTTTATATGGAAAAATAAAATTAGTATACCTTTAATATTAGTTACTATTCTAGCCATAATGCTAGCTTGGGGAAGAAATTTCATGCCCCTAACTAATTTTTTTATAGATTATGTCCCTCTATATAGTAAATTTCGTACACCATCGATGATACTTATAATTGCAGAATTGATAATTCCTATATTTTTTGCTTTTCAAGTATATGATATTTTCAAAAATCCAGATTTTTATAAAAAGAATTTAAAAAAAATATTAATTATTAGTGGTATTGTTTGTGCTATAGTATTTTTTATCGCTGTTAGTCCTTCTACTTTTTCTAATTTTCTATCTCCCAGAGATCAGGAAGTTATAAGTCAATATCAAGCACAAGGATATCAAATGAATGACTTTGTAGCTTCTTTAGTAGCTGTGAGAGCAAAAATACTAAGTAATGATGCATGGCGTACATTGATTTTTATGTTAATTACTTTACTTGTAATAGTTTTGTATATTAGAAAATCTATTCCTAAATCTGCTTTTTTGATATCTTTAGGGTTGCTAGTAGCTATAGATTTAATACCTGTTAATAAAAGATATTTAAATGAATCACATTTTATTTCTAAGAAAAAATATGAAAATCCTTATCCTTTAACTCCAGCAGATCAGTATATTTTAGCTGATAATAAAGATGGACAAGGTAAAGTATTAAACTTGACTGTGAATGTGTTTAATGATGCCTCTACTGCTTATTATCATCGTGATATTGGTGGTTATAATGCTGCTAAACTAAAACGTTATCAAGAGCTAATAGATTATCATTTAATGCCAGAAATTCAAAGATTCGCTGCTGTTTTTAATAATCAAGCTCTAACTCTTGGGAAAATAGATAGTGCTCTAGCTAATTTAAATGTTATTAATATGTTAAATACTAAATATATTATTTTACAAAAAGATCAAATGCCACTAATTAATGCACATGCATGCGGATATGCCTGGAATGTGAGTGATGTAAAATTAGTGCCTAATGCAGATGCAGAAATTACAGAATTAGCAACTATAGATCCTAACAAAACTTTAGTAATTCAAAATAAATATTGGGACGAAAAATATAATGATGCTCTTTCATCTTTAGATACTAATTTTAAAATTGAAATTATTAATTTCTCTCCAAATGAGATTAATTATAAATACTCTTCATCTGCTCCTCAGATAGTAGCTTTCAGCGAAGTATATTACCCCGAATGGGAGATGCAAATAGATGGTAACGAACAGCCAATTATGAAAGCTAACTATGTAATCCGTGCTGCATATTTGCCTGCTGGTGATCATGAAATTAAGATGCATTTCGTTCCTAGAATTTATAATAAAGCTAAACCTATAACTCTAACTGCAAATATTTTGTTTATTTTACTACTAATAGGTGCTATAGTACAAGAATTTTTAAAATATAGAAAAACTAAGAAAATTGACTCATAAATTTATAATTGTCGTGGTTATAAACTGATAAACGACTTAATCAAATAGCTGAATTTTTAACAAATTTTTTCAGTTATACTTTTCTTTAATATTCTATTTTATTAAATTGAAATTTTAGTTATTTAATAAAAATTGGAGCTTGAATAAATTGGAAAATATTATATACTAATAATAAATGATAAAATGCTTTCGGCTCTAAGAAATCAAATCCAATATAAATGCAAAAAAGATAAACATATTAATGTTTATCTTTTTAAAAAAGTATAAAAAATTCTTTATTTTTTATTATTAGATTGTGATAAAAATTCATTTACCTTATCACTATCTACAATAGTTTCTTTAAATTGATAAGAACCTGTTTTAGGTGATTTAACCATACGAATAACTTTGGTTACATTCTTATTTTTAATATCACGATATTCTGCAACTGTTTTCTTTGCCATAATTTAATATTATTTAATTTCTCTATGAATTGTATATCTTTTTAAATATGGATTATATTTTTTTAATTCCAATCTTTCTGGTGTATTTTTACGATTTTTAGTAGTTACATAACGTGAAATGCCTGGCACACCAGTACCTTTTTGCTCTGTACATTCTAATATCACCTGCACTCTAGCATCTTTTGATTTCCTTGCCATATTATTTACCTCATTTTTATTTTAGGTTTGCAAAAATAGTAATTTTTTTTGAGATAAAAAAATTTTTTATAAAAAAATTATTGTTAAAGTAATTACAATACCCATAAAAATAAGATAAATTAGCCAATAAAAAGTTTCTTTTTTGGTATTCATATTATTTTTATTTATTAGACTATATTAATTTGAAAAAGTTTATTATTTAATTAAAAAAAGTGAAATATTACTTTTTTTTAAATCTTATTTAATTACATTTATTTGTAAAAAAAATTATATTTTAGCAAAAAATTTCAGATTATGATATTAAAGTATTTGCCAGAGCGTACCAAAAAAGTACGTAAAACAGGTATCACCATGGTTATGGATAAAGGTCTTTCACCTATTGAGGCAGAGGGGTTAATGCAATCTGCTTCTGATCTTATTGATTTTGTTAAATTAGGATTTGGTACATCTATAGTTACTCAAAATCTTGAAAGAAAAATTCAAATTTACAAAGAGGCTGGGGTTAAAGTTTATTTCGGTGGCACATTATTTGAGGCTTTTATAGTGAGAAAACAATTCTCTGATTATATTAAATGGGTGAAAAAATTTAAAATTGATACTGTAGAAGTATCTGACGGTAGCATAGAGCTAGATCATGAAAAAAAATGCGAATATATTAATATTTTAGCTAAAGATTACTTAGTACTATCTGAAGTTGGTAGCAAAGATGAAACTATACTTGTAAGGCCAAACCTTTGGATAAAAGAGATGAAAGAGGAGCTAGAAGCTGGCTCATCATATGTGATCGGTGAAGCACGTGAAGCTGGTAATGTCGGCATTTACACCAAAGCTGGGAACCCTCGCGTTTTATTGATTGATAAAATAAAAAAGGAATTATCCCCCGATAAAATTATTTTCGAAGCACCACAAAAAAATCAACAAATATTTTTTATTAAAGAATTTGGCTCTAATGTGAATCTAGGTAATGTATCTTACCAAGATGTAATAGCTCTAGAAACTCTTCGTCTAGGGCTGCGTGGTGATACTTTTTTTAATTTCTTACCAGAAGAATTCGAAGAATATAGACCTAAATAATTTTTAATTGACTCATTTAGCTACTAAATTTTTTAATTAACTATCTAATTTTTGTAATGAAAATTAAAAATAATGTTTCTCTACGTGATAAACATACTTTCCATTGTGAATGTTATGCAGAGACTTTCATTGAGATAGATGAAGAAGATGATTTGATTCTGTTAGACCGCAATTTTTCTGAAATTTACCAGAAAGCATTTTTTATCGGAGAAGGTAGTGATATTTTAATCACAAAAAATTCTTTACCACTCGTAATACATTGTAATATTAATTTTATTAAAATAGTAGAAGAGGATTTAAATAAAGTAATTGTATGTGCAGGTGGTGGTACTAAATGGGATGACTTAGTCGATTATTGTGTTAATAATAACTGGTGGGGAGTAGAAAATTTATCAGGCATTCCATCCAGTTGTGCAGTAGCACCTATTCAAAATATAGGTGCTTATGGTGTAGAATTTGCTGATGTAGCTTATAGAATTTATGGCTATAATTTCAAAACTCATAAATTTGAAATATTTACTCCTAATGATTTGTCTTTTAGTTACAGAAAAAGCAAATTACAACAAATGCCCGAAATATTTGTTACTAAAATTGAAATTTTATTAAATAAAAATCCACAACCAAACCTATCATATAAAGATCTAAAAAATAAGTTTCAGGATAAAAATCCTTCTCTACAAGAAATAAGAAATACTGTATTAGAAATAAGAGACAATAAAATTCCTCAACCAGATAAAATAGGTAATGCAGGTTCATTTTTTAAAAATCCCATTTGTTCTAAAAATGAATTAGAAATTTTAACAAAAAAATTCCCTGATATATGTTTTTTTAAATATTCAGATGATAAATTTAAAATATCTGCTGCGTGGTTGATAGAAAAAGCAGGTTGGAAAGGATATAGAGAAGGTGATGCTGGCGTCTCTACTTCTCACTCATTGATACTTGTTAATTATGGCAATGCTACTGGCCAAGACATTTTAAATCTTGCAAATAAAATTATAGATTCTGTTAAAAATATCTTTGATGTAAAATTAGAACCAGAGGTTAAGATTTTATAAGTAGCATAAAATTAAGTATGGATCAACAAATGTAAATAAAATTCTTATCTGATATTTATCACATAAACTTTAATTTTTAATTTATTTTTATAATTTTGTAAATAAAAATAACATGAAAATTATGAATATAATTACATTATTGCCAATGATATGGATGTTGACATTCTGCTCACCCAACAATAATCAATCTAAAGATATTGATAAAAATACTGAAACTATTCATAATGATAATACACAAAAAACTTATGATATACAGGTTAATAACTCTTCGACCAGTAATAAACCTACTGGAAATGTAGAATATTTGACTACTGAAGATTTTATTAATAAGGTATTTGATTATCGAAATAGTACTGCATGGAATTACAAAGGTAAAGTACATTGTATCATAGATTTTTATGCAGAGTGGTGTGGACCTTGCAAAAGAATTGCTCCTATTATGGAGCAATTAGCTCAAGAATATTCAAAAGATATTCAATTTTACAAAGTAGATACAGATAAGGAGCAAGAGCTAGCTCGAGTTTTTGGAATAAGATCTATTCCTACAATAATGTTTTGTCCTCTTAATGGTGATCCAGTGATAGCTATAGGTGCTTATCCAAAAGAAGAATATCAAAAAATGATTTCACAAGTTATTTATAAACAATAAATTCTAATAAATTATGATTGAACATTTGACAGCAGAAACTTTTAAAGAAAAAGTTTTTGATTATGTAAACGAAAAAGAATGGAAATACAAAGGTGATAAACCTGCTATTATTGATTTTTATGCAGATTGGTGTTCTCCATGCAAAATGCTTGCACCTATTTTAGAAGAAATAGATGCTGAGTATAATGGTAAAATTCAAATTTATAAAATAATACTGAAGAAGAGCAAGAGCTTTCATATGCTTTTGGTATTCAAAGTATTCCTAGTATTTTATTTATCCCTTTGGATGATCAACCTCGTATGGCCGTGGGTGCTTTACCTAAAAATAATCTTGAAGAAATAATTAAAGATGTTTTAAAAGTAGAAAAATAAGAAAAAGATAAATTTTTTTTCAAAAACTAACTTGGATACCAGGACCTACTAAAAAGAAAAATTCATTTTCTGACAAAAAATATCCTCCACCCATATAAAGTGGAAAATTGAGTTTACGGTCTTTAGTAGTAGGATATAAACTCACTAAGGCTACTAAGCTCATATCTCTATTTATATTTTGACTAGAAAAATTAAAAGCATTGAGGGCTATAAAACCAAATCCTAATTTTACTGGTAGTAATTTCGCGTATCTGTGTTGCTGATAAAAGCTAAATTGAGCAATCATTGCCATACTTATACCACTTAGATTTGATATTTGATTCGAATTTGGTATAATCGTCAATAATCCCGCAGGGAATGATACTTCTATATCAAAACTCATTCTACGTTCATTAATTAATTCTATTACCTTTGGTGGTATTTGATATGGATATTTGTCTGCTTTATGTCTAATAGTTATTATGATTCTAGTCCATGGATCTAAAGAATATGTTTTTTTATTTAAAATTTCATTTAAAGAAAGTTCTAATGTGGAGCAATCATTTTTATTATAAAATTGATATCGCATAGAATTGCTATCTGGACAAAGAGTATACTCCTGCCATGGCGTCAGCTCTATAACTTCTCCACGTAAACCAACTATTTTTATTTCGATTTCTAAATATTGTTTACCATATAGATTAATACCTTCATCTATGATAGAAGGGTTGCCTTTAATAACAATGTTTTTGATAGACTTATTATAAAATATTGGCGTCAATATTTCACTTAGATTAATGAATCCTTCGCCATAGTCTATATTTAAAAAATCATAATCCCTTGGCTTTTGATGCTCAATTACATTCAAATAAAATCCAGTAGGATTATTATAATTTAATATTTCTATTCGTGGAATATAAATATTATATGGTATATCCAATCTATATTCCATTTTATTAGAAGAAATAAAAATTGTATCAATATTAGTTTGATCTATACCCTTGAATGTTAAATTGGTTTTATGTAGGCTTTGCCCTTCTATACTTACAATTACCTTATCACCAGGTTTTACATTAGGTTGAGAAGTCCAAATTTCACCATCCTGAGATATGCTCAAAGTTTTAAAAATAGTTTTTGGCAAAACAGTGAAATTAGTTATAAACTTTGGGTCATCGCTTTCTTTAATGTACAAAACTCCATTATCGATAGAATGTATATTATAAACATTTAGGTTGCATAAAATTTTATTCCCAGATATGGATTTTAGTGTATATAATTCTGCTATCAATGTGCCTTTATCTTCTTTGTCTTCTATTCTATATGTTTTATTCATTTTCAATATTCTATTATTGTCAATTTGAACCTCATAACTATTTTCATTAATTATATCCTGTAGTATAAATTCTGTAGGGCTAATATTTAGATACGCTAACCTACCAGGTTTAACATTAAAAAAAGGAGTGGAGAAAGAATAATTATAAACGAATTGTTTGTTTTCTAGTATAGGTTTATACAGAGAAACATCTATGTTAAATTGTTGCCTACCAGTTTGGAATGGTATTAACTGTAAATAAATATTATTGTTTTGCTCTATGATTCTATAGCGGTAATTATCTTTTTCTATCCATAGAGGAGATGTTAAAATATTTTCTGGAATATTAGAAATCAGCTCCCACATAACTTCCTCACCTACATAGAGCTCATCTTGTGATGGGAAAACTTGTATTTGTTGTTTGCTAATAGGTTGCAAATTTATGACTATCTCGATAGTATCATCGTTGTAATTTATTACAGATATTTTATGTTTTATGAAATTAGACTTAGTAGCATTAATGAATTGTATAGAATAATAAAAAATGTCATTCTCTGTTTTTATTGGTTCTTCAATAATATTAAATTGATAAGAAGTATCTGGGATAATTTCTTTAATAAAATTAGGATTATCAGGGATTATTGAGATCTCTACTATTTCTTGATTAATGCGATAGGGTAGAGGTACTACTTCTTTATTTTGATATATTATTTTGTCTTTATTATAAGATATCACATTAGTATCTATTCTAAAAATTATGTCTTGAATCCAACTATTTTGTGCTATTAGTAATAATGGTGAAATAATAATTACTATACAAAAAATTATTTTTTTAATATTCATAATATTACATTAATTGTATTTGGGGAACAAATATAATTAAAATCAATGAAATTGCTCTAATAAATCATTGAGCAATCTGGGATCATGAGCATCAGTTACAGAATAGTCTCCGATTTTAGTTCTACGAAGATTTTCTAAGACAGCTCCACTATCTAGCAAAAAGCCAAAATCTCTCACAATAGATCTGATAAAAGTACCACTAGAGCAAACAATGCGAAAATCAATGTATGGTAAGTCTATTTTAGTAATTTCAAATTCATAAATATTTATAAATCTGGGATTAATGACGACGTCTTGGTTTTCTCTAGCATATTCATAAGCTCTTTTGCCTTCAATTTTAACTGCAGAATAAACTGGAGGATACTGCTCTTGACGACCGATAAATTTTTTTGCTAAATTATATATATCATTTTCACTAATGTGATCAAAAGGATATGTATTGTCTACCTCTAGCTCTCTATCATAGCTGGGAGTAGTTTCACCTAATTTCATAGTACCGAGATATTCTTTATTTAAATTTAAAAGTTCTTCCATTAGTTTGGTTTTTTTACCAGTTAAAATTATCAAAAGGCCGGTGGCTTTAGGATCTAATGTGCCAGCGTGTCCTACCTTAATTTTATGATTCAGATATTTAGTAATAGTTTTTCTAATATAATTAACTACATCAAAAGAAGTCCAATCTAATGGTTTATCAATTAATAACATTTCTCCTCTATCAAAATCAAATAACATTTTTTAAATAAAATTTAAAAATTTAAGATAAAAATTGATTGTATGCTAAAACTAACATTAATAAACCTCCAACAATGATTCTATATATTCCAAAAGCTTTAAAACCATATTTAACAATATAATTAATAAAGAATTTAATTGCTACTGCTGCAGTTATGAAAGCGATCACATTACCTACAATCAATAGAGATGCATTATTAGCCTGAAATAATACATCATAGTGTTTATATACTTTATAGACAGCAGCACCTAAAATAGTGGGTACTGCTAAAAAAAATGAAAATTCTGTAGCGTTTTTCCTATCTAATCCTACAACTAATCCGCCTAGAATGGTAGCTGCAGAACGAGATACACCAGGAATGAATGCTAACATTTGTAATATACCAATTTTAAATGCTTTTTTTTCTGTTAAATTTTGATCATGAGAAGGATTTTTAAACCATTTATCGAAATACATCAACGCTATACCACCGAGGAATAGTGCTATGGCGACTACCCATTCGCTATTTAATAATTTATCTATATAGCTTTCTACAAAAAAACCTACTACCGCAGCAGGCAAAAATGCTATTAATAAATAATAATAAAATCGCCAGCTCTCAATAAATCTTTTGAAATAAAGAATTAATACACTAAGAATAGCTCCAAACTGGATAGCAATAATATAAACATTTACAAATTCTGTTTTTGGTATGCCTAATAAATAATTAGTAATTATTAAATGACCTGTTGAACTAATAGGTAAAAATTCAGTAAGTCCTTCTACAATGGATAAAATTATAGCTTCTAGCCAAGTCATTCTTCTTTTTTGTCAAAGTTTAATAAAATAGCAAAAATTTCTACTACTATGCCCAAAAGGATTAATATCGGAGCTAAAGTTATTCTGCGAAAAGAAAAAATCTCTTCACTGAAAACATTAGGATCTGTAGAGCCACCACCTATCATCAAGACATAACCTAAGCCCATAAGTATGAGCCCAGCAACCATTAAAATGTAATTCTTTTTATTAAAGGTTAGCTGTACGTCTTTCTCCTTTTTAGACTTTTTCATTTTTTTTGCAAAAATAAGAATTTTTTTTAATGAAGGATAAATATTTTTTTGTTTTAATTTTGTAATAAAAAATGAATCCATTATTTCAAATATCACCAATAGATGGACGCTATCATAGCCAAACTCAAGTTTTAGAAAATTATTTTTCAGAGTTCGCCCTTATTAAATATAGATTAACTGTAGAAATAAAATATTTCATAGCTTTATGTAAACTACCATTACCAGAGCTAGACGGTTTTTTGAATGAAGAGAGAGAAAAATGGTTAATTTCTATAATTGACAATTTTTCTATTGATGATGCAGAAGAAATAAAAACTATTGAAAATGACATACGCCATGATGTGAAAGCAGCTGAAAACTGGCTTAGAATGCAATTTGATAAAAAGAAATTTCAAAAAGAGAAAGAATTTATACATTTTGGATTGACTTCTCAAGATATAAACAATACTGCTTTCCCAATGATGATGCGTGATGCATGGATACAAGTATTAAATCCATTTATTGATGATTTATTGAAACTGCTTAAAGAACTTTCAGAAAATTGGTGGCAAATAGTAATGCCTGCACACACACACGGACAATTAGCATCTCCTACAAGGCTAGGAAAAGAAATCGCAGTTTTTATCGAAAGACTAAATAATCAATTACATTTAATAAATTTTATTCCTTTTGCTGGCAAATTTGGTGGTGCTGTTGGGAATTTCAATGCTCATATAGCTGCTTATCCGGAGATTGACTGGGTAAAGTTTAGCAATGAATTTTTAAACAGTTTGGGACTTTTACGACTACAATTTACTACTCAGATAGAACATTATGATTACCCTGCAGCTTTTTTTGATGCACTCAAAAGGATAAACAATATTTTACTAGATCTTTCTAGAGATATGTGGCTATATATCATGTTAGATTATTTTCACTTGAAAATTGTAAAAAATGAAGTAGGTAGTTCTACCATGCCACATAAAGTGAACCCAATAGATTTCGAAAATGCTGAGGGTAACCTAGGCCTAGCCAATAATATACTTGAACATCTTTCTGATAAATTGCCAATTTCTAGATTACAGAGAGATCTCAGTGACTCCACAGTGATAAGAAATATTGGTGTACCTTTTGCACATTCTCTAATTGCTTATGATTCTTTGATGAAAGGACTTAAAAAATTAGAAGTTAATAAATCCACGATAGATGGTGATCTCAACAATCATTGGGAAATCATAGCCGAAGGCATTCAAACAATACTACGTAGATATGGCTACCCAAATCCTTATGAGGCTTTGAAACAATTTACAAGAGGTAAATCTGGCCTTAAACAAGAAGATTTTATTAATTTTATAGAAAGTCTAAACGTTAATGATGAAATAAAGGATAAATTGCTTGCTCTCTCTCCACATACATATTGCGGGGTATAATATACTTTTTGTATTAAGAAAAAAATATTTACTAATAATGATGTTTAGTAGTCGTTGGCTAATATCTATGCCAAATAATAATTTGTTTTAATAATTGTTTAGGGACGTAAAATAAGGGTTTTAACAATTTTTTGCGAAAAAATTGTTAAAAGTAGTTTGTATGAAAAAATTTTAAATGTTATGAATTAAATATGTTTGAGACATCAAATTACTATACCGCTCCCATGCCCGCCTATCCGATGCCGCCAAATTCAGTAACCTCCCAGTATCTTCTATTATCTTCTCCGCCAAATACTTTCCCCTTACAACAAACCACATTATGTAGTTTGTTAAATACTTTGTTGCCACTCCACGAAACTTGAAATAAATCCAGTCTACAAAATCTGTTATCTTCTTATGAACAGTTGATACACTGTATATACCATCTTTCTTCTTTTTCTTAGAAGATATCTCTTTGTGTTTGATGTGCTCTGCAGTTACAGTCTTGAAAGCTTTTTTATCACTGCCACATACAACTGAATCTTTAGATATTCGTGATTTTAGAAAATCAGAGATGTGATCAGCTTGTACTTGTTTATCTTCTAATTTTTTAAACAATATATTTCCACTTCTATCTGTGGCAGCTAATATAGCTACTTTCGTTAGCTTCTTTTTCTTTAGCTTTTTTAATTCTTTCTTTTCACGTTTCTTTTTCCCTTTCTCAGAATAATTCATTAGAAGCTCTTCTAATTCCACTATTCCAAAGAAATTTACATTATCTTCAAATGACTGCAAAGCACACAATATTCTATGCCGCCAAAAGAAACTAGTTTGCAAGCATATTCCTACATTTCTAGCACATTCTCTCAAAGTCATTCCAGCAGACATGCATTTGATGTATTCGAGCATTTTATCTCTGTGGTGAATGCCATACATGAAGGTACCAGTTGTAACTCGGAATTGCCTACTACAATTTTTACACATGTAGTTTTGCACTCCATTTTGCAAGCCATTTTTAATAACATGACTGCTATTGCAATCTGGACACAGTATGCCTGTAGACATGGCTTTTTGCTCTTGATAATCGACAATGTCTTTGCCTTCATTTTTTATTTTATTATATAAATTGTCGTAATACTTGCGTGCTTCTTCTTTAGTGAGAGCAAAGACATCGATTTCTTCTTCAAATATTTTATCCATAAAGTTTATATATTTTTTGCAAATATATAAACTTTTTATAACTAAAAACATATTTTTTTCAAAACAAAAATTTTTATTCAATAGGAAGAACCTGCTTTAAGCAGGTTCTTCCTATCCCTTCTAAATACTTTTCGCTCCCCTTTCAAAAATTAAAATATTTTTCTTTTTTTTATTCCATTTTTTATGTTTATCTTTGACAAATAATTTTTGCAACATATGAGGGTGCAATCAGTTTTAAATAATGATATTATAGAAGATATTATTAATAATACTCAAGTAGCTTATTTATCAACAATTGATGATGAGGGGAACCCCTATGTAGTGCCAATGAATTTCGCCTATGAAGATGGCATTATTTATATGCATAGCGGACAAAAAGGCAAAAAAATTAGCTATATGACTAAACATCCTTTTGTTAGAATTGCTTTCTCTAATAGTGAAAATTTAGGTTATCAAAGTGAGAATGTAGCTTGTAGTTATTATATGAAATATAAAAGTGCTATTGTTGAAGGATTTGTTAATTTTATTGAAGATTTTGATACTAAAATAATTTATTTAAACAAAATTATGAAAAAATATACTGGGAGAAACGACTACCAATATAATAAACCTTCTATTGATAATGTTGCAGTATTTACTATTAAAATTACTAAAATGACAGGTAAAACATTAGGATATTAATAGGATATTAACACAAAAAAATAATATTATGAAAACAATTTTAGATTTAGAACCCAAAAATGTGTGGAAATTTTTTCACGAACTTACTCAAATTCCTCGTCCCTCAGGTAAAGAGGAAAAAGTAAGAGAATATTTAGTTAAATTAGCTAAAGATAATAATCTAGAAGTAATGGTAGATGAGATTGGTAATGTAATAATGAGACGTCCTGCAAGTCCAGGTTATGAAAATCGCAAAATAGTTACTCTACAGGCTCATATGGATATGGTGCCCCAAAAAAATATGGATAAAACTTTTGATTTCGAAAAAGATCCTATTCAAACAATTATAGATGGAGATTGGGTAAAAGCTGATGGCACCACTCTGGGAGCTGATAATGGAATAGGTTTAGCTGCTATATTAGCTGTGCTTACTGATAAAAATTTAAAAACTGGAATGATAGAAGCATTGATTACTATTGATGAAGAACGGGGTATGACCGGAATTTTTGGACTGAAACCAAATGTTTTAAAAGGGGATATTTTATTAAACCTCGATAGTGAAGATGAAGGAGAAATATTTATAGGATGTGCAGGCGGTATGGATGCAAGCATCACTTTTAATATTTCTCGCGAGCCTGTCCCTGCTGGCTATAAAGCTTTTCAAGTAGAAATAAAAGGTCTCAAAGGTGGTCATAGTGGATTAGATATTCATTTAGGTAGATTAAATGCTAATAAAGGGTTAAATAGATTTATAAAACATGTCATCGATCATCTTGATGGTTTATTAGTATCTTTTGACGGTGGATCACTCCGCAATGCTATACCTCGAGAAGCTAATGCTATTATTCTTGTACCTGAAAATAAAGTTAATGCACTTATGGATGCTAAAAATACTTTTGATAAAAATTTACATAATGAATTTGGTGATGTAGAGCCTAATTTAGAATTTAATATTAAAGAAAGTCAACTACCATCTAGTTATATCAAAAAAGATATTGCTGATAAAATAGTTAAAGCAATCTATGGATGTCCTAATGGCGTTCTGAGGATGAGTACCGAAGTAGAAGGTTTAGTAGAAACATCTAATAATTTAGCTTCTGTGAAGACATCTGATGACAAAGTAGAAATACAATGTCTGATGAGATCTAGCATAGATAGTGCTAAAGAAGCTGTAGGTCAAAAAATAAAAAGTGTTTTTGAACTAGCTGGTGCTCAAGTAGTCCTCAGTGGCGCTTATCCAGGCTGGAAACCAAATCCTAATAGTGAAATCTTAGGTTTAGCAAAAAAAATATATCAAGAAAAATATGGAAAAATTCCTGAAATAAAAGCCGTGCATGCGGGTCTAGAATGTGGTCTCATCGGTAGCAAATACCCTAATCTAGATATGATATCTTTCGGTCCTACTATAGTAGCACCTCATAGTCCAGATGAACGTGTTAATATTGATAGTGTCAAAAAATTCTACGATTTCTTATTGGAAATTTTAAAAAATATACCTAATAAAAACTAAAAAATATTAATATTTTGAGTGTATATAGTAAAAATTTTAAGCATCAGCTTATTTGGCAAAAAAGTCTGGAGTTAGTACAAGATATCTATGCTCTTACTAGGCAGTTACCTATTGCTCAACAAAAAAATGTGATTACTCAATTGAGAAATAATGTTGATGCTTTACACTCAAATATTGCTTTGTCTCTTATTAAAATTTACTCTAATAGCTATAATGACATTATTCTGGAATCATTGGATTTATGTGATAATTTGAGAGTACAAATTTTGTTTTTACTAAAAGAACAGTATATTACAGAAATAATAGCTAATGATAAATTAGAAAAAATAAATGCTATCTATCAAGCTCTTTATGAGTTATTAAAAGAAAAAAATTTACCCTACTCTGCTAATTAAATTATTACGTGTTTTATATTTATTTTTGATGTAGTTTGTTGCATTTAAAATTTGACTTTTTTAGTAACTTTGCCTATGCTTTCCATAATTATACCTACAAAACAAAGAGAAAATATTTTCTATGAGACTGTCATAGCTTTAGACCAAGCATTACAATTTTTTAATTATGATTATGAAGTTATCATTGTGAATAATGATGATAAATCATTATCTATTGCTCTGCCTAGTGATTTCAAACTAATTAATTGTAATACCGGTGGTGTAGCTGCTGCTAGAAATATGGGAGCAAAATATGCTAATGGCAACATACTATTATTTCTTGATAATGACATCCTTATCTCATCTGAAAGCCTAAAAAAAGGTTATGAATATTTTATCAATTTATCTAAACTGAATGATAAAATGGTACTTAATTTTAATTGGGTTTATCCACAAAATATTTATGATAAGTTAACTCAAAAGCCTTTTGGTAGATATATACTTTACTACGGATTTGATAAATATGAGGGCAAAGCATGGACAGATACAACTTTTGATAAAAATAATGAATACATTAAAACTCATATGTTTATATCTTGTGCTTTTTTTATTAAACAATCTATATTCTCACAAATTGAAGGTTATAATGAAAATTTTAAATTCGCAGGGTATGAAGATAATGACTTCAAAGAAAAATTAATAAAAAATAATATCGAGATCTATCTTTTGCCTAATATTTATGTATATCATAATGAAAAAGATTATTTAGACCTTAAAAAATTTTTAGAGAGAAAATATCGATCTGCCTATACTCGTAAACAAGCTGTAGACTTAGGAGATGATGACTTATTATTACAACATTCTATTTTTAAAAAATTCTTTCTAACAATTATTTGGTCTTTAAGGAATTTTTTTATTTCATTTGTAAATAATTTTTTTAAATCAAAAAAATTTGATTTTATAACTTTTAAAATAATTGATGCTTTATTAGCAGCTTATATTTATAAAGGTTACAATAGTAAATAATTTTTTAAAATGGCAAAAAAATTAGTTTACATTATTTCAGATATAGACAAAGCCCTAGAGTTTGAATGGGCAGCTACTTATCTATCGCCATATTTTGATATGCAATTTATTTTGCTCAATCCAGCAGATTCAGATTTAGAAAATTTTTTAAAAAATAATGACATCCCAGTTTATAGAGTACTATATAGTAGCCAAAAGGATTTATTACCAGCTTTCAAAGATGTTTATCGAATATTAAAAAAAATTAAACCAGATATAGTACATTGTCATCTTTTAGCAGCCAATATTATCGGTTTATCAGCTGCTAAACTTGTTAAAGTAAAAAAAAGAATTTACACTAGGCATCATTCATCATATCACCATGTTTATCATAAACACGGCATATTGTACGACAAATTCAGTAATAAGTTGGCTACAAATATTGTTGCTATCAGTCCGATAGTTAAAGACATACTTGTAAATTGGGAAAAAGTTCCCGAAAAAAAGGTAAAAATTGTGCCTCATGGATTGCCAGAAAATCTTTTTAGCAATATAAATAATGAAGATATAGAATTGATAAAGACTAAATATAATTTTGAGGGTTATAATCCTGTAATAGGTGTAATCTCCAGATTTACTGAATGGAAAGGTGTGCAATATATCATTCCAGCTTTTAAGTTATTATTAGATGAATATCCGCATGCCAAATTAGTTCTAGCAAATGCTACTGGTGATTATGAAAATGAAATTAATAACTTATTAATGCAATTACCTGCTGATTCTTATGTAAAAATAAATTTCGAACCTAATATGCCCGCACTTTTTAAAACTTTTGATGTTTTCGTCCATACTCCTATAGATAATCATTCTGAAGCTTTTGGCCAAGTATACATAGAGTCCCTAGCTGGCGGTATACCTATGGTTTGTACTCTCAGCGGTATAGCAAATGAATGTGTTAAACACTTAGAAAATGCTATCGTTGTTGATTATAAAAACAGTAAAGATATATATAATGGTATGAAATTAATATTAGAAAATAAAAATATTAGAGAAAAATTAATTAATAATGCTCCTCTATCTGTCAAACAGTACACAGTAGAAAATAAATTTAATTTGTTAAAGCAGATCTATAATGAATGAAAATATCCTTGTAAGCATAATCATACCAGTGTATAATGGTGAGAAATATATATCAGACACTATCCAAAGTGTAATAGATCAAACTTATAAAAATTGGGAATTAATAATTGTAGATGATGGATCTACAGATAATACAGCAGAAATAGTCAAGCAGTTCAATGATAGTCGTATTTCATATATTAAAAAAAATAATACAGGAGTGTCTGATACTAGAAATGTAGGTGCTATGATTTCTAAGGGCGAGATATTATCCTTCCTAGATGCAGATGATATTTGGCTCCCTGAAAATTTAGGAAAAAAAGTTGAAAAATTAATAAATGAATCACAATGTGTTTTGGTATATTCTTCTATGTTTCTATGGGATGAACGTGAAAACTATAAAAATTGTAGGATAATAAAAAAAATATTTTATAATGACTGGGAAAAATTTAGAAACCTCATGACACCCGCTATTCCATCGTCAGCAATCATCAAAAGAAATTGCTTCTTTGAGGCAGGAATGTTTGATACCAATATTAGTACTTCTGCAGATTTTGATTTAGCTATTAGATTGAGGGAATTAGGGGAGTTTATATATCTAGAGGAGCCATTAGTCCTTTATCGCTGTCATCCTTCACAGATGCATAATAATATAGCACTCTACAAACATGATATGATCTACATATTGAAAAAATATAAATCTAATACAAATCTATTTCCTACCAGACATAAATGGAGAAATTCGTATAGTTTATTAAATTATTTTATCGCAGTGGAATTTATAAAGCAAAAAAAGTTTAATAAAGGGCTTATGCACCTTATAATTAGTTTTTTTTATAATCCATTATTAATTTTTACAAAAATTTATAAAAAAATAATAAAATAAACATTTTATTAATACTATAGTTTTCTCATCAAATTTTTGTATTAAAAGGATAACCCTAAAAAATTTATTCTTTGCTCAAATCATTTACACAACGTAGATTTTTTATTTGATTTTTTCTTTTTATAGCTGAAAAAAAATTCTTTATCAGAAACATTTAAAGCAAATTATAATCATAAGAAATATTATTATTGATACATTAACATTAATAATATATCTATTAATTAGATATTTAATTCGATAATTTTATTTTTCATCTAAGCAAATTTCAATAAAAATATAATTAATTATAAATAATAAATTTAGAAGTGTTTACGTTAATATAATAAAAATGCCTATGAAAGAAAATTACTCTTTAAAAAATAGAAAAAAATTTAATAAAAAATTGAGAAAATTACATTTAATTATCATTTCTAAGCCTTCTAAAAATATTACAAGCCTGATAATCCAATATAGTTATTTGCATCTATATAAAAATACTGTTTTAAATTGATTTTAGTATAAATCTAAATACTTTTGGATTTTATTTATTTTTATTCTCTTTAGAATTAGAACCGAAGGAAATTAAACTTAAGTTTATATACCTTTTAGGATTTTTTCGTAAATCTTCTAGAAGTAAATTTAAATTTTGAGAGCTACTATTTAAATAATTATATAAGCTATCATTATAAATTAATTTACCTAAGGTGCCAGCTTGTGCATTAACTGAATTAATAATTTTTTGTAATTCTATAATATCTTGATTGAGATTATTAATAACTAAATTGAGATCACTATTTTTAATTGTGTCTGAAATATCATTAATATTACTAATAATATTATTTATTTTTTTATTATTTTCTTGGATATTTTGGCTAATACTCTCGATATGTGCCATAGATTTATTTAAATTTGTTGTAGTATTTTTAATATTTTCTATTGTGAGAGTTAAATTTCTTTGCATTTCAGGATTAGCTATATTTTGTATGATAGAAACTACGCTATCAATGGAAGTAACTAAAGACATAATTTTTTCTTTTAAGGGTAAGAGCTCTGCACTGATCACATCAGTCATGCTTGGATCTACTTCACCAATTAAAAAATCTTTATCTTTTATATATTCTTCGGAATTCCCAGGTACTATTTTGATTACCTTACCTTCTAGCAAAGCACCACTAGATATGAATGCTTTAGAATCTTTAGGTATCTTATAATTTTCATCTATTAATAATTCTACCCTCACTCTATAGCTATTAGGTATAAATTGAATATTATTTACTTTACCAATAGTAAGACCATTTAATAACACAGGACTATTAGTGTTGAGTTCATATGCTTCATTATAATCTACATATACCAAAGTATTATCAGAAAAGACTTTCAATCCTTTTAGGAAATTAATTCCCCAAAATAAAAAACCTATAGAAGCAATAAAAATTACAGCTATCAGTATCTTTTTGGTTTTATTCATAAATTTTTTAGCAAAATTGCAAAAAATTTTTTTAATGGATTTTAATTTTTTCAAAAATAGTATATGATTTATTCGAAATAAAAATAATCATAAATTAATTGTAGAAATTATGTAAGATGCCACGAATAATACTTAAAATATAGTCATAAAATAAATTATAAAATTGATAAGTTTTTATATTTTTGCAATTAAAAAAAAGATGAGTGAATTGTATGATAATCTAAAAGAGAGATTAGTATCTCTGAGGAGGTATCTTTGACATTGATAAAATTAAACAAGATATAATTTTATTAGAAACTGGGACACAAGGTTCCGATTTCTGGCAAAATCCTAAGGAAGCAGAAAAGCTATTAAAAGAAATTAGTAGCAAAAAAAATTTTGTAGAAAAATATGATTCTGTAGAAAAAAAATTAGAAGATTTTTCTGTTTATGATGAATTTTTTAAAAACCAAGAAATATCGGAAGAAGAATATCAAAGACAATATGAGTTAGTAAAAAAAGCAATAGATGAATTAGAATTTTACAAGATGATGCAGGATGAAGCAGATAGAAATAGTGCTATAATAACTATAAATAGTGGAGCTGGAGGTACTGAAAGTCAAGATTGGGCACAGATGCTTATGAGAATGTATATCAGATGGGCAGAAAGGCATAATTTCAAAATTGTAGAATTAGATTTGCAAGAAGGTGATGTAGCAGGTATCAAATCTTGTACTTTAGAAATCGATGGAGACTATGCATATGGATATCTAAAAAGTGAAAATGGTGTTCATAGACTAGTACGTATATCTCCATTTGATTCCAATCAAAGAAGGCATACCTCTTTTGCATCAGTTTTTACATTTCCATTAATAGATGAAACGATAGATATTGATATCAATCCAGCAGATTTAGAATGGGACACTTTTAGAAGTTCTGGTCCAGGTGGACAAAATGTAAATAAGGTAGAAACTGCAGTACGTGTGCGTCATATTCCTACGGGGATAGTCATAGAATGTCAAGTAACACGCTCTCAACAACAAAATAGAGAAAAAGCCTTGCAAATGCTCAAATCTCGTCTTTATGAAATAGAATTAAGAAAAAAACAAGAGGAAATAGATAAACTAGAAAAAAATAAAAAGAAAATTGAGTGGGGAAGCCAGATAAGGAGCTATATCTTACATCCATATAAAATGGTAAAAGATCATCGCACTGGACTCGAGACATCTAATGTAAATGCTGTTTTAGATGGTGAAATTGATGATTTTATTAATGCTTATTTACTTTCTCAAGACGTTAAAATTTGATTGTTTATTTTAAAATTGCAACCCATAATTTTTTAATAATATGTCAGAAGAAAATTTAAATTTACCCGAAAATGCTTATAGAGAGCTCAAAGAAGGCGAAGAATATAAGCCCATTCTCAATCCAAAGAAAAATTATAAAGAAGTAACTACATGGTCTGTAGTATTGGGTCTTTTAATGGCTGTCATATTTTCTGCGGCAGCAGCTTATTCTGGTTTAAAAATAGGTCAAGTTTTCGAAGCGGCTATTCCAATATCTATAATTGCTGTAGGTGCAACTTTGGCTGCTAGAAAGTCAGATCCTTTGAGTCAAAATGTTATTATTCAATCCATTGGAGCCAGCTCAGGAGTTGTTGTCGCTGGTGCAGTATTTACTATTCCAGCTTTATATATCTTACAATCTAAATATCCCACTATTGCTATTAATTTTTGGCCAATATTTTTCTCTTCTTTATTAGGGGGCTTTTTAGGCATTCTTTTCTTGATTCCATTTAGGAAATATTTTGTAAAAGATATGCATGGTAAATTACCTTTCCCAGAGGCTAAAGCTACTACAGAAATATTAGTTACTGGTGCAAATGCGTCTAAACAATCTTCTATCCTTTTAAAAGGTGGTATTATCGCTGGGATATATGATTTCATGATTAATTCACTGAGATTATTTCAAGAAGAATTCACCTCTAGAATGTTTGGATGGGGAGCAGCTATTGCTGATAAAACAAAATTAGTTTTTAAAATGAATTCTTCTGCTTTAGTATTTAGTTTTGGTTATTTAGTGGGCTTGAAATATTCATTGATAATAGTCATGGGGTCATTGCTATCCTGGTGGGTTTTTGTGCCATTAATTGGATATATTGGTGGCATGCAAAATCTAAGTGCAGAAATGATATTCCTAGAATATGTAAGACCTATTGGTATAGGAGCCATAGCTATGGCAGGTATTATTGGTATTATAAATTCTATACCAGTAGTAGCAAAATCTTTTGGACTTTTATTCAGTAAAAAGAAAACTACTAAACAAGAGATACTACGTACAGACAAAGACATTTCATCTAAATTTTGGTTGTCAGCATTAATATTAGTGATTTTCGGAATATTTTTATTTTTTATATTAAGTGTAAATCTTAATTGGTGGCAAGCAATAATAGTGTTAGTTTCATTACTTATCATAGCTTTTTTATTCACTACTGTGGCAGCTAATGCTATAGCCATAGTAGGTACTAATCCAGTATCTGGTATGACAATGATGACATTGATTTTAATGTCATTAGTATTGGTACAAGTCGGATTAAAAGGCACTACAGGCATGGTAGTAGCTATGCTTGTCGGTGGTATAGTGTGTACAGCACTATCTACAGCAGGAGGTTTCATCACAGATCTAAAAATTGGTTATTGGGTAGGTTCATCACCACATAAACAAGAGACTTTTAAATTTTTAGGAATATTAATTAGTGCTGCGACAGTTGGCATAGTAATATTTGTTTTAAATGAAGCATATGGTTTTGTGAAAACACCTGAACATCCTAATCCATTAGTAGCTCCACAAGCAAATGCTATGGCATCTATCATAGAACCTTTTATGCAACAAAATGCTGAAATCCCTTGGGTTTTATATCTAGTAGGTGCTATCATCGCACTATTGATAAATTTTTTGGGTATTTCTCCACTTGCTTTTGCTCTAGGTATGTTTATTCCACAAGGTCTAAATACTCCACTATTAGTTGGTGGTTTAATAAATCATTTCGTTGCTAATAAAACTAAAGACAAAGAGTTAGCTAAAGCTCGTGAACAAAGAGGTACCTTATTAGCAAGTGGTTTTATTGCTGGCGCAGCTCTATTTGGTGTAATTGGTGCATTGTTATTATTTTTTGGTCTAGACCTTACAGTACCAGTATTTAAAGAATTAGTAAATGGTAAATGGCTCTGGTTAGAAGGGAATGTATGGCCAGAAGTTTTTTCTCTTATAGCTTTTGCATTAATAGTTTCTTATTTTATTTGGGAAATTCGCAGAGCTAAAGTTGATAAATAATATTGATTTGTTTACATTTTCTATTAATAATTTATTAACTAATAAATTATTATGATTTTAATGTATAATATGCATTGAATGGTACTGTAAAATCATTTTAAAATTTTCTTGTAATTTTGCAATATGGATGATTTAAAAAGAAATTTTTGTATAATTGCACATATAGATCATGGTAAATCTACATTAGCTGATAGATTATTAGAATCTACACACACTATTGATGAGAGAAAAATGATGAATCAGGTGCTAGATAATATGGACTTAGAAAGAGAACGTGGTATTACAATTAAAAGCCATGCTATTAGAATGCAATATAATTATAATGGGGAATTATATATTCTGAACCTAATAGATACTCCTGGGCATGTAGATTTTTCATATGAAGTATCTAGAGCTATTGCCTCATGTGAAGGAGCGTTATTGGTAATTGACGCCACTCAGGGCATACAAGCTCAAACTATTAGCAATCTATATCAAGCTATTGACCATGACCTTGCGATTATACCTATAATTAATAAAATCGACATGGCAAATGCAGATATAGAAGGTACAAAAGATCAAATAATAGATTTACTTGGATGTGATAGCGATGAGATAATATCAGTAAGTGCTAAACATGGGATAGGGATAGATGATGTTTTGCATGCTATTATTGAACGTATACCTGCCCCTTTGGGGAATCCAGATTTACCTCTAGAAGCTTTAATTTTTGATAGCATTTTTAATAGTTATAGAGGCGTAATAGCCTATTTTAGAATTTTTAATGGAACATTAAGGACAAATGACCATATAATGTTTTATTCTAATAAATCTAACTATTTAGCAGAAGAAATTGGTTGTTTAGGTTATAATTATGAGCCATGCAATGAGCTAAAAGCGGGTGATGTAGGTTATGTAATTACTGGGATTAAATCTGCTAAAGAGGTAAGAGTAGGTGATACTATCACACATATGGAAAATCCTTGTGCAAATGCTATAGAAGGTTTTAAACCAGTAAAACCAATGGTATATGCTGGTGTATATCCAGTATCTCCAGATGAATATGATAATTTAAGAGATTCTTTAGAAAGACTGCAGCTAAATGACCCTGCATTAGAATTTACTTTAGAAACATCCAATGCTCTAGGATACGGATTTAGATGTGGATTTCTAGGTTTACTACACATGGAGATAGTACAAGAAAGACTAGAAAGAGAATTTAACATTAATGTCATTATTACTGTTCCTAATGTTTCTTATAAAGTTTACACTACAAAAGGAGAAATAATAGAGGTCCATAATCCATCAGGCTTGCCAGATCCATCTAGAATTGATAAAATAGAGGAACCTTTTATTAAAGCACAAATAATTACAAAAAGTGAATTCATAGGTAGTATTATTAAGTTATGCATTGATAGACGAGGTATTTTTATAGGGCAAGTCTATTTGACTGCTGATCGTGCAGAACTAACTTTTGAAATGCCTTTAGTTGAAATTCTATTTGATTTTTATGATAAATTAAAAAGTATCTCTAAGGGATATGCTTCTTTAGATTATTTCCAGATTGGTTATAGAGAAACTGATTTGGTAAAATTAGATATTTTATTAAATGGTGAAAAAGTAGATGCCCTTTCTACACTAATTCACAAAGATAATGCATATAATTTTGGTAAGAGAATATGTGAAAAGTTGAAAACTCTAATACCAAGACATCAATTCGATATTGCTATTCAAGCTTCTATAGGGGCAAAAATTATTGCTAGAGAAACTATAAAGGCATACAGAAAAGATGTTACTGCTAAATGCTATGGTGGTGATATAACAAGAAAAAGAAAATTGTTAGAAAAACAAAAAGAAGGTAAAAAAAGGATGAGACAAATCGGCAAAATCGAGGTTCCACAAAGTGCATTTTTATCTGTATTAAAATTAGATTAAAAAAATATAATCTTATAAGCTAAAACACAATTTTTCAATAAAAAATTCAATTTCAAAATTAACTAAGTTTTTTTGAAAACAACATAATAAAAAACTAACCCTTAGTTTTACAATAATTTTATTGTGTATTAATAATTACCTTATAATAGTTGAATGGAGAAGATTTTAGGGGGGGGTTAATGATAGTTAAGAAGGTGATTATAAATAGCATTTTTTTTGTTATACTTTACAGTATGTTAATAATATCTTTGACTTACTATCTCTTGATACTTGTCCCATGCCCATCTGTCGTGGGATGATAGGTTTAGTAATCTGCCAATGTCAGGATCTATCAACTCTTTTAAATATTTATTCATTATCACAAACCACATCAAATAGCTTTGCAAGTACTTCGTAGCTACTCCATGAAATCTACTTAACCACGTTTTGAAATCACTTATTTTGCTTTCTACTATCTTTACACTATATATCCCTCGTTTCAATTGCTTTTTGTTTACTATCACTTTTTTACTTTGTAAACTCTTAACTGCTTTTTTAAACTCTTTCTTGGGCTTTACACATATCAGATTGTTTTCAGATAATCTATTTTTGAGCTCTTCTCTCAATTGTTCATTTTTTACTTTTTTCTCTCCAACTTGTTTAAAAAGTAAATTGCCTTCTCTGTCTGTAACTACTAATACTGCTACCTTTGGATGTTTTTTCTTTTTAGCTCGTCGATATTCTTCTTTGCTTTTAAACTTTCTACCTTTTTCTGAATAGTTCATTAGAAGTTCATCAGCTTCCACAATACCAGAAAAGCTTATCCCACCTTCTAATGCTCTTATTGCAGCTAATATTTTGTGTCGCCATTCGAAGCTTGTTTTCAGACAAATACCAACCTCATCAGCACATGCACGCAGACTTTTACCCTCAAGCATACATCTCATGTAGTCTAGCATTAATGGATATTTTCGCATGCGATAGACAAAGGTGCGAGCCGTTTCACGAAATTGATAACCACAAGATTTGCATTTATAGACTTGTCTGCCATTTCTTTTGCCAACTTTAATGACATTTTCACTTTTGCAGTCGGGACATATAGCTGCAGTAGATTGGATTTTAACTCTTTGATAATCTACAGCAGTGGCATTGCTATTAAC
Source organism: Rikenellaceae bacterium DTU049 (assembly GCA_001513285.1). Classification (GTDB taxonomy): domain Bacteria; phylum Bacteroidota; class Bacteroidia; order Bacteroidales; family DTU049; genus DTU049. The sequence continues at coordinate 10,759 of LFTI01000069.1, read as the reverse complement.
TAGGTACTGGTATAGTTGATCGAGGAAATCTCGTTTGTGATCCTTGGGTAGAGCCAAGTATTTATCAATGTTTTCTAGTAATTCTTTCATACTTAAAAATTTTAACAAAATTAATCAATAATATTTAAATTATAAAATATTTCAACTATAACATAAAAATGTTAATTATAACATTCCCTTTTATTTAATAATTTACAAACTTATACCTCTCTCCCTCGTCATCATATGTGAAATCTACCAATCCTAATATTATTAACTTAAATAATAGTTCATAACATTCATTGTAATCTATTTTTAAAAAATTTTGTATCTCTTTTAATGTGAATGAATCTCTATTCGGAAAATTGTTTAATTTTTCTTTAATATCTATTACATCCTCTATACTGACTATTTCATTGTTATGTTTAGCATTCCATACATCTATATAAAGATTACTTGCTACACAATTTTTATCTTTATGTCTTATATAAACAGCCTTATTTTCATGTTCATCTAATGTATATACTAATTCATCTGGTGATGCAAATATGATAACTTCTAATATTTCTTTATTGTTTATCGTGTGAGTTAGTACCTTATAATTGACTGGAGGTTTACAATGTAGTAGTGCAGCAACCTCTATCATATAATATTCTTCTTCCGTTTTGATACCTACTATTTTTCCGTTATCTTTAACACCTATCAATAATATACCACCATCAGAGTTTGCAAAAGCAGCCATAGATCTAGCAATTTTTTTACTATCTGTAATGGCAAATTTAAAATCTAATTGTTGCCCTTCGCCTTCGCTAATACGTTTATATATATTAAATTCTTCTAAATCCATACCTACAAATTTACAAATAATTTATTATTTTTTTTATAATATCTTATCACACATCATATATATAAATATGAATTTATACCTTGAATTCTTATAAATTTTTATTTTAAAATATCAAAAATTTTAGTGAATTTTGCTAAAAATATTTTTGACCTTATGATAGATTATATGTTGATTTTAAAAGGCATAGCTATGGGTGCGGCTAATGTAATCCCAGGAGTATCAGGTGGTACTATAGCTCTTATAACAAATATTTATGAGAGATTTATAAATTCTCTAAAAAACTTGAATTTTACTGCTATAAAATTATTATTTACTGGCAAGATAAAAGAACTGATTAATTATATAGATTTATATTTTTTATTACAAGTTTTCACTGGTGTACTTATAGCATTGTTTACTATTGCTTTTCTTTTAAAATATTTATTTCTTCATTATCCTATATACACTTGGGCATTTTTCTTTGGCTTAATAATTGGGTCATCATGGCTAATTGTTAAAAAATTAAACAAAATGAAATTGTGGGATTGGCTGCTATTATTATTCGGAATATCTATCCCTGTGATAATGGTTTTTTTGAAACCTATTAATGAAAATGATAATTTATTCTACATTTTATTTTGTGGAATAGTCAGTACTTCTGGGATGGTATTGCCAGGTATATCTGGTTCATATTTATTATTATTACTTGGTAATTATAAACTTATCATGCTGGATGCTGTTACTACATTAAATCTTAGAATTTTAATACCTTTTTTAATAGGTTCTATACTTGGACTAATAATAGTTTCTTATTTTATATCTTTATTACTTAAAAAATATTACAATCAAGTATTAAGTTTACTATCTGGGTTTGTAATTGGATCATTAGCATTAATATGGCCTTGGAAATATAGTATCGATTACACTCATGGATTATTATTACAAAATAAATTTGGAGCATTAGTAGATGCTAATGGACAATTAATTAATTTTAAACCATACATCATTAAATATCAATATTTTTTACCAGAAATAGATACTCAGTTTTGGATATCAATACTTTTAATTATAACAGGTATAATTATAGTAGTAGGTACAGAAATACTCTCTGTGCAAATTGCAAAAAAAAGGTAGAAAAAATATTAATCTTTTAAAATCACTGTACCAGCATCTGGATTTTTTAGATTATTAGCATCAGTTATTATAACATCATTACCACCATTATCTATAAAATAAAGGCCAGCTTTTATTTTGGGTCCCATGCTACCATCTGCGAAATGTCCTTCTTCTAAATACTTTTTCATTTCATTAGCTGATACTTTTTTTAGTTTTACTTGATTAGGTTTATTAAAATTCAAATAAGCATTTGAAATATCAGTGAGAATAAAAAATTCATCAGCATTTATTTTAACGGCAAGAGTAGCAGCAGCTAAATCTTTATCAATAACAGCATCAACACCCATTAGAGATCCCTCATCATTTTTTATAACTGGTATACCACCACCACCAGCTGCTATCACTATATTACCAGCCCTAGATAATTGCTCTATGATAGGCCAATTTAGTATTTCTATTGGTTTAGGACTGGGAACCACTCTACGAAAACCTCTTCCGCGAGGATCTGCTTTGAAAGACCAATTGAATTTATGTTGTAAAATATTAGCTTCTTCTTCAGAATAATAAGGGCCTACTGGTTTAGTAGGATTAGCAAAAGCTGGATCATTTTTATCAACAATCACTTGAGTAACTACACTGATAATATTTTTTTCTATACCATGTTTTAGCAACACATTTTTTAAAGCTTGTTCTATAAGGTAGCCAATGTGTCCTTGAGTTTCAGCTACACATACATGCATTGGAAGGGCTGGTATGCCATATTTACTTTCACCAGCTTCATTTTGTAGAAGTACATTTCCTACTTGAGGACCATTACCATGTGTGATCACAAGATTATGTCCACGTTCGATAATTGGAATTAAATTTTCGCAAGTATCCGTAGCATTTTGTATTTGTTCATCATAGTAACCTTTTTGGTCACCTCTCAGCAGAGCATTACCACCGAATGCAGCCATTATCAATTTTCCCATATTATTTATTTTTTACAATTATTTATAAAGCAAATGATAACCAGAGTTATGTAAACTCCGGTTATCATTATTTATTTTAAAATTATTTATTCTTTCACAGCAGCTTGAGCAGCAGCTAACTTAGCAATAGGCACACGATAAGGGCTACAGCTAACATATGTAAGTCCAAGCATATGACAAAATTCTACTGATGATGGTTCTCCACCGTGCTCTCCACATATGCCCAAATGTATATTAGGACGAGTAGCTTTACCACGTTCTACAGCTATTTTCATCAACTCACCTACGCTCTCTCTATCGATGATTTGGAAAGGATCAAATTTAAGGATTTTTTTATCCAAATAATCTTGTAAAAAAGATCCTGTATCATCACGAGAAAAAGCGAAAGTTAATTGAGTGAGATCATTAGTACCGAAACTAAAGAATTCGGCATATTTAGCCATTTCATCAGCACGTAATGCAGCTCTAGGTATTTCTATCATTGTACCAAATTCGTAATGAAGTTCATTGAGCTCATATTTAGTTTTTACTTCTTCATAGACTTTTTTTACAATCTCATTTTGATGTTTTAGTTCATTTTCATTGATAGTAACAGGGATCATTATTTCTGGTTTAGGATTTTTACCTTCTTTTACTAATTCAGCAGCAGCCTCTAAAATAGCTCTCACCTGCATTTCAGTAATTTCTGGGTAACTAATTCCTAATCTAACACCACGATGCCCCATCATAGGGTTATTTTCATGCAACTGTTCAGCTCTATTATTTAATTCTTCTATTGTAATATTTAATTCTTTAGCTAATCGCTCACGAGCTTCAAGATTTTTAGGAATAAATTCATGCAGTGGAGGATCTAAAGTACGAATAGTAACTGGTAACCCATCCATTACTTTCAGGGTATTTTTGATATCTTCTTTCACAAAAGGGAATAGCTCATCCAAAGCTCTACGTCTTTCAGTTTCATTATTGCTAATAATCATTTTACGTAATATAAAAAGAGGTTTCTCACCACCTTTGCCATAAAACATATGTTCTGTTCTGAAAAGTCCAATACCTTCTGCACCAAAATCCAAAGCTGTTTTAGCATCATCAGGAGTATCAGCATTAGTACGTACACGCAGAACCCTATATTTATCAACTAATTTCATAAATTTTATAAAATAAGGATTCTCTGCAGGGCTAATGGTAGATAACTGACCTTCATAAACTAGTCCTTTAGTACCATTCAAAGAAATGACATCGCCTTCTCTATAAATACCTACTGCAGTATGCATTTCTTTTTTCTGTAGACTAATTTCTATGTCGCTAGCACCTACTATACAGCATTTGCCCCATCCACGAGCTACTAAAGCAGCATGACTAGTCATACCACCGCGAGCAGTTAAAATAGCAGCAGCAGCACGCATACCATCAATATCTTCTGGATTAGTTTCTTCTCGCACTAATATAACTTTTTCGCCTTTAGCAGTCCACTCTACAGCATCTTTAGAAGTGAAAACTATTTTACCAAAAGCTCCTCCAGGTCCAGCAGGAAGGCCATGAGCAATAATTTTTGCTTTTGCTTCACTACTAGGATCCAATAATGGATGTAATAACTCATCTAATTGATTTGGTTTAACACGTAAAAGAGCAGTTTTTTCATCAATAAGTTTTTCATCAAGCATATCTAATGCCATACGTACAGCAGCTATACCATTACGTTTGCCTACACGACATTGTAGCATCCATAGATTACGCTCTTGAATGGTAAACTCTATGTCTAGCATATCTTTATAGTGATTTTCTAGAGTATTACGAATATCAACTAATTGTTTATAAATCTGTGGCATAGATGTTTCTAGTGATGGTAAATGTTTATTATGTTCAGACTTAGTAGCTTCATTCAGAGGGTAAGGAGTACGAATACCAGCGACTACATCCTCACCTTGAGCATTAGGAAGCCATTCACCATAGAACATATTCTCACCGGTGGCAGGGTTACGAGTGAAAGCTACACCAGTAGCTGAATCATCACCCATATTGCCAAAGACCATAGATTGTACTGTAACAGCTGTTCCCCAATCATCTGGAATACCTTCAATCCTTCTATATGAAACTGCTCTTTTGCCATTCCAACTTTGGAAAACAGCAAATATTGCACCCCATAATTGCTCCATTGGATCTTCTGGGAAAGGTTTTCCTAGAACTTCTTTAACTTTAGCACGATATATATCTACTAATTTTTTCAAATCATCCGCATCAAGCTCTACATCATCTTTTACACCTTTTTGTTTCTTTAATTTTTCTAATTCAGCTTCTAACTGTTGACGAATGCCTTTGCCTTCTTCTGGTTCTATACCAGCAGCTTTTTCCATAACTACATCGCTATACATCTGAATTAGACGACGTTGAGAATCATAAACGAAACGTGGATTATTAGTTTTTTTGATTAATCCTTCGCGAGTGATATCATTTAATCCAACATTCAAAATAGTCTCCATCATCCCAGGCATAGATACTCTAGCTCCTGAACGTACAGATATTAATAAAGGATTAGTAGAATCACCGAATTTTGCATTTAAAATTTTTTCTATATGCCTCAAGCCCTGCTCTACCTCATCTTTTAATATTTCAAATAATTGATTTTTGCCCAAAGTGTAATATTCAGTACATGCCTCAGTAGAAATAGTAAAACCTGGAGGTACTGGTAACCCTAGTAAGTCCATCTCTGCTAAATTGGCACCTTTGCCACCAAGTAAATCTTTTAAATTAGCTGCACCTTCAGCTGACCTTTTCCCAAATACATAAACTCTTTTCTTCTTTTCCATAATGTTAGAATTTTTTGAATTGCAAAGTTAATGAGTTTTTTTGAAATTTAAATAAAAATTGATATTAATTTTTTGTTAATGTTCCATTTTATATACTTTGATATCTATCAAAAACAACAACATTATTAATAGAAAGTTGTTAATAATTTTTTTCAAAACAGATATCATTTTAAAGTTTTTCTTTGTCAGCCACACAAAGAAAAGGTAACAAAAGAAAAGTCTCCGCTGGGGAAATGATTTGNNTAAAACTACGCAATCACCTCTTGGGGTTTACAAACTCGCAAGCTTTAGCTTGCTCAAACAGTGTAAACCCTTCTATCCTACACGGCTTGCTTGTTTTATGGCAAATCATTTCCCAATGCGGATAGAGCACATCTAAAGATGTGTTAAAAGCAAACTAGTAATTTTGCTGGGAGACGGATAGCTCGCCGTAGGGGAGGTATTGTAAATGAAGTACTACTGCAAGGATACATAGCTTTTCTTTTATCTGGGTTATTTCCATTTTGTAATTTTTTAAACTTTACTGTAATCAAATTTGGCTACAATATTACAAGATTTGATTATAACAAAAAAGCAAAATCTGTTTTTATTTTCAAAATACTTGCTCTTTACGATTACGATTGCTTAATTTTCATTGTTTTTGTGGTATTTTTGATGTCTATTAAAGCAAAAAGTAGTATAGCTACTTTTGGTGATAATCTAAAAGATGCACGGACAAAAAAATAGAACTCTTTAACGTGATTGATGCGTATATAAGGGATTTCATGACTAAACAGGCTTATATATAAAAAAGCCCCGGATTTTACTACGAGGCTAGTATTTTACTCATTAATAATAAATTTCGAGAGCCTTACATTATCTATTTTGATTGGAGGAACCATATCTTCTTGTTCAGAGGTCTCATTTTCTGATTTAAGGCTATAACTTGTCTTACCTATTTTAGTTAAATAAAATGTTTTCTCTGTATCTCTAAACTCAAAGTAAAAGTCTCTTCCATAAAAATTTTTTCCGCCTCCCCAATTGATTGAAAGCATAAAACCTGATTTAGTTTCTACAATTTTATCTACCGAAAGATTTTTTACTTCAACATCTGTAGTTGGTAACGAAAGTTCCTTAATAACTATGCTATCCCTAATAATCCGTATAATATCTCCAGGATTATCTTTTATATTTAACTGCATTACTTCATAACCATTCCTGAGTTTCAATATTGAAAGAGTATCTATAACAACGCTTTGGTTGTTTTTTATTGAATTACTGTTACTATCCTTTTTTACCTGACTATTACATGCCACTGTGATAAAAAGAAAAACTATTGTTATAAATCTTATCATCGTATTATTATTGTTTTTTCCAAAAGATTGAATGACCAAAGGCTCCTGTAGCTTTTATTCCAAAGGTTCCCTTATACCCTGTATTGTAGTTGAAGTTGCCACCTGACCAATTTGCTTCATTGCTAAAAACAGATGCTGTAATATTGTAGTATTTTCCAAAGTATCTAACTCGTCCTTTTGGATATTTATTCAGTGCTCCGCTTAAGTATGAGTTGTATATATCTCCTGAAATAGATATGTTGTTGTACTGTCTAAACTTTGCATGTGGTTTTCCTCCATAAGGAGAGTTTAGACCCCAAGCAAGAAAATCTGTTCCATCCCATAAGGTAGAACCACCTGTAGGGTCTGCTCCACCAGAAAAAACATCTAAAACAGCTGCTCTTGCAGCATTTGCCTTAGGACTATTTGCGGACGTACTTAACGGAACTTTTGCTTCAGTTGGTGCAGAAGAATAACCGGACATTAATTTGTCATAAAGACTAACTCCTGACTGGTCTGCAGCATTATTTGCGGTATGTGCAATCCAAAGATTTTCATTCGCATCAGAAGTTCCTGCCTCATGTTTCACAATAGCAGAAATGGTTTGAAATTCAGTATGAGATATTGAAAGTTCTTGAGAATTTTCTGCACTTGTTACTAACCCTTTATCATTTTTGGTAACGCTACTTGCTATATATACTTTATCATCATCAATACCATCATAACCTAACCACTGACCTTCTTTATTGTAATAATCCCCTGCCCATCTGCCATCGGGGTCAATATTCAGAATAGGATTATTCCACATAGCATTATAAGGGCTCCATCCGGGAGCGTTGTGAACGAGTGGATCCACGCTCAGCCACCCACTCAGCTCACTATCATAATATCTAGCTCCGAAGTATGTATAGCTCGTTTTATTTTCTAGTTCTTTGGTAGTGTGCATAAAAATATTTTTGTTAGGTAAAATTAATGAATTTTTTCAAAAGTATTATACTAATCATGTCCTATAGATGAAAATATTAACTCCCTATTTTTATTTTTTCTCAAAAAATAAAAATTGGCATAAACTCTACCATATGATAATATTATTCTAGCACTAAAAAAAGCATAATTATCATAAAAGGCAATATTTGAAAATAAACAAACACATGTTTTTTTACGGGCATACTTTTTTGTATGCGAATAATAATCATATCCGCTTATTATTTTAATATTATTAAAATTACAATTAATTTCTTTTATATTTGCTTTATTAATAAATTTAGTATAATCTATATTATTTTTTACTAAATTATCATCAAAAAATGATTTATAAATTTCTAAATAATTAACAAAATCATTTATTATTAATGTACTTTTAATTATATGTACATCTTTCTCACAATAATCTTCTTTTATTTGATCTTTTAAATCATAAATTACAGTAGAATAAATTTCACATATGTCGCTATCATTTACTTGCGATTTCAATGAATAGAAATTTAAAAATAAAAAAATAAATAAGATTAAAATTTTTTCTATCATATTATAATTTTTAATTATTTAACAAATTTAGCCCAATATATTTTAATTCTTGTATATTATATTGTGGAATATGAGGTAAATTAGAAGATGGATACACTATATCAACAGATGGATTAGGTTTTTCTATAACAACTTGTCCAGATTTGAATGGAATACCACTAGCATTAATAAATTCATCTGCAGCAACTCCAACTTTTACTCCAAATCCAAAAATTTGACTATCTCCACCTCTATGTTTGGTGGAAGAAAGTTTAAGTGCTTGATTACCTGGATTATCTTTTTCCTCTCCTGTACTAGTATTTACTTTATTATATTCCATATCTCCACAATGACTTAATTCATCTATCAAAACCATAGAAACACCAAAAGCAGTAAGCCCTAAATTTTCTATATCATTATTATCTATACTACCTAAATAATTTAATATATCAGCACCTAAAGTAAAATAATTAGCATTATCAGCATGAGCATCAGGTCCTTCTATGAGAGATATTGATGGTCCTTTTCCATAAGTTAAATATTCTATTATCTTATCTTTAGATAAACCAGTTGTTAATGAAAAAGCATTGATAAAATTTTCATTTTTTGAAAAAATTTCTATATTATGTAAAATTGATTCAAATCTTTGTTGTGCTTGTTCTGATACATTACACCTTTCATAATCTTCTTTTGTAGGAGGATTTATCATCCACATGCCATTCGGATCAATCAATTTCACCGGATTCCCGCTACAATACATATACGATGACGTGCTCGGATACTTATCCAATAAAGGATCAACAGATAACCAGCTGCTTAAATCTGCGTCATAGTATCTCGCTCCAAAATATGTGTAGCTCACCAAAGAAAGATTTTTATTAATATAATTTATCTTAAAACTCATAAAGTATATTCTAAAATTTCCTTTTTAGTTTGTATTTTAAATTTTACATTTAAATATTTTATTCTAATGGATCATAATCTAAAATTTTTACTAAATACCATTTACCATTTATTCTATTAAAATAATATCTTCTATCCATATCTGTAAATCCTTTCCATTGAAATACTCTTTCGTCAGTATCCCTAAAATTACATTCAAAATTATCATAAAATATGGTATACCCATCACTTATGTCCATTAAATTATAATATAATTTGTCAAATTTATATAGTTCTTTATTAATAAATATTTCATATTCTCTATCATTATCATAATCCCAGGAAATATACAATAAGGGGAATTTTACTCTTGAAAATTGAAAAACTGAATCTTGACAGAATTTATTAATAAAATCATCAAAATTTTCATTTTGTGCTATAACATTTGTAAAAATTACAAATAACAAAAAAAGTTCTAATAAAATTTTATTTTTCATATATTTTTCATTTTTATAATTATTCTTCATTATTATTAATTAACCTTTTGGCTTCAATCACCACTGTTGGAAGTACGCCTCCATTTAAAGGTTGTTCTTGATAAATTAATTTTTGTGGGTCTATTAATTCTACTTCCATGTTTTGATTAACCTTTTGTATATTACCTACTACAGGATTTATTTTATTCCATACACGAGTTTCTGTATTAAAAATTTCAATTTGATAATGTAAATGTGGTCCTGTACTCCTTCCAGTATTCCCCACATTACCTATGGGATCGGATTCATGTACATAATCACCTACTTTTAATGACGGTGCATCCTCCATATGCATATATGTTGTTCGTATATTTCCATTTGTAATTTGTATCCAATTCCCAGCTGTTGTACTTGTACCCGATTGAGTAACTATACCATCATGAGTAGCAAATATTTGACCACCTGATATACTTCCATAATTAGTCATATGAACTAAATCAATACCACCATGAAATTTACCATTTGAATTACGATACATTCCACTTGTAATTTTGCGATCAGCACCATTATAATATTCTAATATTGGCCATGGTATTTCACCTATAGGATCAACAAACATTAATGGATTATTCAAACAATATATATACGGACTTAGTCCAGGATACTTATCACTCATCGGATCTACGCTCAGCCACACACTCAGATCACTATCATAGTACCTCGCCCCGAAATACGTATAGCTGGTCTCGTTATCTAGCTCCTTGGCGGTGAACTTATAACGGGTGTCAAACTCACTATTCCTCTGACTCACAAATAATTCTCCAAAAGGCAAATACTGGATATGCTGGCACACTGCACCCTCTCTGTCCGTAACAAAAGAGGCGGA
>LFTI01000053.1 GCA_001513285.1 Rikenellaceae bacterium DTU049 | reverse complement strand
GGGCTTCTCTTTACGAAAAAAGACCAAAAGATGAAAATAATAATAGCATAATTGGCAAAAATCTTATGATTTATAATTCAGAAAATTGCTTAATTCAAATGCCTGCTAATAAAAAGCTTGTTGTCATAGAAGGCTTAAATGATTTTATTGTTGTTGAAAATGATGATATGCTTTTAATATTAAATAAAAATGATGAGCAATCTCTTAGAAATATTGTACAAGATATTTTAATAGAAAAAGGAAGTGAATATATATAATCTATCTAGATTTTTATATAATACATTATTTTTATGAATAGACAGCAAGCTCTAAAAATACTATCATTAAATAATAATGCTACTGAAAATGATGTTAAAAAAAGATATAAAGAATTAGCAAAAATTTATCATCCTGATAGTAATACTAGCGAGAGTTCAGCAGATAAATTTATTCAAATTACTGAAGCATATTTATTTTTAATAAATAATAAAGGCTCACAATATATACATCAAAATACTGATAATGAATATAAAAAACAAGCATATCAATATGCTCAAATGAGATATGAAGAATTTAGAAAAAAAGAAGAAGAACTAAATAATTTACCTATTAGTAAAATTCTTTACCCATCTTGGTTAAATGTAATATTTTTAATTTTAAGCATTATATTTATTTTTGATTATTATCTACCTAAACAATGGCATGAATGCGATAATGCTTATCTATTAGAACCACAAAATAATGAAGAAAATTTTGTTATCAAAGCGTGTAAAAGTCAAATATTAGCTGAGAGACTATCCCTAAATGACATATATCTATTAGAGCAAAACGGAAAAATTTTTTTAAAAAAATCAAGGATTCTTGGTGTTATTTTTAGCTATTCTATTAACCCACAACGAAGAGTTTACAATGTTACTACAAATAGATATGTCACTTACCCTATTTTATGGCTCTCATTAGTAGCTTCAGCAATTGTTCTATTTGTACCACTAAAAAATGTTCAACAAAAATTATTTGCTAAATTTTTATCTTTAGTTTTTATACTTAGCTTTTTATTTCCCTTTGTAGCAATTGGCTTTGCAATGATAGTATGATATTCTATTATTAATTTTTATTTAAATAATGTATCTCTTCATAATTGCTTGGTACTCTTTAGCTTTTAATTCAATTTTTTGTTGAAAAGCATTTGTATTGTCTGTATATATTATATCTCGTGATACATTTATTAAAATATTACCTTCTGGAGTTAATGTATTTTGTAATGTTTCTTGCAAATTCCCACCTTGTGCTCCTATTCCTGGTATTAGAAAAAAATAATCTAGAAATAATTGTCTAATATATTGTAAAAGTGATTGTTGTGTAGCTCCGACAACAAACATCATTTTTTCACTAGATATATCATTAGCTAGAGTTTTCATTATTTTCTCAAAAAAATATTCATCATTATTAGTTTTTGCTAATAAAAAATTTTGTGCTCCAGGGTTAGACGTAAGCCCTAATGGTATTATCCATTTATCATCAAATTTCAGAAAAGGATCTATGCTATCCCTTCCCATCAAAGGATTAATAGTGATTGCATCAAAATTTAAAGGTTTTGAAAAATATGCTTTCGCATATTTTTCAGCAGTATTACCTATATCATTTCTTTTACCGTCAGCTATTAAAAATACTGGTTCATTTAGAGATTGTATATATTCCAAAGTATTAGCCAGCATTTCATAACCGGCAGCTCCGTATATTTCATAAAAAGCCAAATTAATTTTATACGCAATAGTATATGGCAGTGTGGCATCTATTACTTTTTTATTAAATATTTCTATGGCTTTTGTGTTATAGCTACTTACAAGGGTTTCTGGTAATTTATAAAGGTCTGTATCTAATCCTACACAAAGAACAGATTGTTTAGAAAAGATTAGTTTTTGCAATTCATACTTTGTCATAATGATATTTTATTCTGTTTCTGCTTTTAATTTTTCTGCATTTTCTGCTATACGTAATGCATCTATTATCTCATCGAGGTTGCCTTCCATTATTTCTGTTAGATTGTATAATGTGAGTCCTATGCGATGATCTGTAACACGATTTTGTGGGTAATTGTAAGTACGTATTTTAGCAGAGCGATCTCCTGTAGAAACCATTGTTTTTCGTTGATGTGAAATGTTATCTAAATATTTTTGATATTCTAGCTGAAAAATACGAGACCGAAGTAAGATATATGCTTTTTCTAAATTTTGAGTTTGGCTACGTTCATCTTGACATGAAACACTAATGCCTGAGGGGATATGTGTGAGCCTAACAGCAGAATAAGTTGTATTTACAGATTGACCACCATGCCCAGATGCGCAAAATATTTCTTTTTTTATATCTTTTTCATCTATTTTTACATCAAATTCATCTGCTTCTGGAAATACCACAACTGAAGCTGCCGAGGTATGAACTCTACCTTGTGATTCAGTTTGTGGTATTCGTTGTACTCTATGTACTCCAGATTCGAATTTCAATGTCCCATATGCATTAGATCCTATGACGTTGAAAATTATCTCTTTATATCCACCTAATGTACCCTCAGTATAATTGACTATTTCAAATTTCCATCCTTTTTGCTCAGCATATCTGCTATACATTCTAAAAAGATCGCCAGCGAAAATGCTTGCTTCATCACCACCTGTGCCACCTCTGATCTCTACAATTGCATTTTTTGTATCTTGCGGATCATTGGGCAACAGCATTATTTTAATTTCTTCTTCTATTTTAGATTTTTTCTCTTCGAGATCGGATAATTCTTCCTTTGCAAATGCTTTCAGTTCAATATCATTACTATTTATTAGATCTTTAGCTTCATCTATCCCTTTTAGAATGCTGTCATACTCAATATATGCTTTTGCTATAGGTTCTAAATCTTTGTAATCTTTGCTAAGTTTAATGTATTGCTGCATATCATTTAGCACTTCAGACGATTGCAGTTTAAGCTCTATCTCTTTAAACTTGTTATAAAGTTCTTTTAGTTTATCTATCATAGTTTTGTAAATTATTTAATTTATTAAAATTTTTGCAAAATTACAAAATTTCTCGTTTTTGATTTTCTATATATTTTTACAAAAATAAATAATGCATTATGAAAAAATTTATATTGTTTATTGTACTGTCAATATTTGTTATTGATTTTATTAATGGACAAATAACAGACTACGAAAAAGAGTTAAGAAAAAAAAATAAAGATAGCCTATCAGGATGGAAAATAAATGGATTAACCTCAATTAATTTTTCTCAATCAAGTTTAATCAATTGGGCTGCTGGAGGGCAGAATAATATTTCTGCTAATGGATTGATTAGCTTTAGTGCTAATTATTTAAAAAATAAAAATTCTTGGGATAATTCTCTTGACATTGGTTATGGTATGTTTATTGAGGGGAAAGAAAATCTAAGAAAAACTGATGATAGGATTGAATTATTTTCTAAATATGGTAGAGAAATTTCAAAAAATTTATATATGTCTTCCCTTTTAACTTTCAAAACTCAAATGACACCAGGATACAATTATCCTAATGATTCAGTATTAATTTCAGATTTTATGTCACCAGCTTATTTACACATTGCTGCAGGTATAGATTATAAACCAGTAGATTTTATAACAGCTTTCGTATCGCCTATAACAGGTAAATTTACTTTTGTAACTAATCAAACTTTAGCAGATTCAGGATCTTTTGGTGTAGAACCAGCTATTTATGATAGCTTCGGAAATATTATTACTAAAGGTAAAAATACAAGAGCAGAAATGGGTGGCTACATTAGAATAGCGTTGAATAAAGATATAACTGATAATATAACCCTTAAAACTAAACTGGATCTATTTTCTAATTATTTACACAAACCTCAAAATCTAGATGTAGATGCAGAAATATTATTATCTATGAAAATTACTAAATTTATTACTGCTAATTTTTATGCACAAATAATTTATGATGATGACGTCATTATTGAAATTGATTCTAATAATGATGGCATTATAGATAAAAAAGGACCTCGCATGCAATTCAAAGAAATCTTTGGAATTGGCTTTTCATATAAATTTGATAATAAAAAATAAACTTTAATATTAATAGTTGAGTAGTGAGTAGCGAGAAGCAAGTAGAAAACACTTAATCCATACTCTCATCATTTCATCTCGTCCTGCTTTCTCCCCATCACCCAGTCTCCACCCTCACTCTATCTTACCAACCCTTCTCTCATGTCTTCCACCATCAAAATCTGTAATTAAAAATTTTTTAACAATTTCTAAAGCTAATTCTTTAGCAATAAATCTAGCAGGCAAAGCTAAAGCATTAGCATCATTATGTTTGCGACCTAGCTCTGCTAGCTCTGGCATCCAGCAATATACTGACCTCACTCCTTTGTGTTTATTAGCTACTATATTTACACCATTACCAGAGCCACACATCAAAATGCCATATTTCACCTCTCCATTTACTATTAAATCTGCTACTTTATGAGCAAAATCAGGATAATCTACTGCCTCCGCACTATAAGTGCCACAATCTACTATTTCATATTCTGCTGATAATTGACTTTTTATAAATTCTTTCATTTCATAACCAGCATGATCAGATCCAATTGCTATTTTCATAATTATTACTATTTTTTGGTTCTATAACATTTATTGTGTGTTAATTATTTTACCACAAAGAGCACAAAGATATTACACAAAGTTCACAAAGTGCCATTTATTACTCTTTTAATTCCATCTTTTAATAAAATAATATTAAAGTCTATCAATAGTCCTAACTTATAATTTCCGAGTTTCAAGTATGTTAATGTTTGCGCTAAATGTATATCATTTAATGCTTCTACGCTTTTAATTTCAATAACTAATTTCCTCTCAACCAACAAATCAATTCTGTAACCACAATCTAATTTTACTCCTTCAAATACTAATGGCATCGGTTTTTCTTTTTCTACAAATAATCCCGATTCCCTAATTTTATAATACATACATTCTTTATATGCACTTTCCAATAAACCTGGTCCTAGCTCTTTATGTATCTCTAATCCCAAACCAATTACTTTATTTGCTAATTCATTCTCTTCCATTTTTTCTCTGTGTTCTTTGTGCCTTCTTTGAGAACTTTGTGGTTAATATTAAACTATCCAATAATAAATTAAATTCATTTTGTAAAATTACACTTTATTTAATCTTTACACACAATAAAATGTTATAGAACCATTTTTAAATTAAAAAAAATAACTTTTAACATTAAGATAACTTTTAGATAATTTGTAGATAACTTTTAATAACTTCATTTTTTATTTACAATAATTTTTATATATAAGCATTTTTTTGAATGTAATACATTAAACTTTTGATTAATTATTTTAAAAGTTATTTACATTTTTATCCCGTAAATAAAAAAATTTTTATTTACAAATTCAAAATTAACAAAAAAATGATAATTGTTAATAACTTATTTTTTTTTAATAAAATTCATTAATTTAGCATTAAATTTATTGTAGAAAAAATGTTAATAAAATTATAATAATTTTTTAAAGTTAATTTTGTAAAAAACTTATCTACATATTTACAACATTATTATTATTATAAATTTTAAAATTTAAAAAAAGAAAAGATAATATGATTAAAAATATTGAAGAAAAGATAAAAAATTTAAAGAAAGAAAAAAATGCTATAATTTTGGCACATTATTATCAAATACCCGAAATACAAGATATAGCAGATTATGTAGGTGATAGCTATGCATTAGCTAAATATGCTCAAAACACAGATGCAGATATAATTATTTTAGCTGGTGTCAAATTTATGGCTGAGACTGCAAAGGTCTTAAATCCATCAAAGCGTGTTTTCATCCCTGATATGAATGCCGGTTGCTCTCTAGTAGATGCCGCTCCAGTAGAAGATTTTAAAAATTGGATAAATATTTATCATAATCCTTTCGTTGTTACCTATATTAATTCTTCTATCGAAATTAAAATGTTATCTGATGTCATTGTTACTAGTAGTAATGCTGTTAAAATTGTTAGCAAAATACCGGAAGATAAAACTATACTTTTCGCTCCAGATAAAAATTTAGGTAATTATGTAATGCAAAAAACAAAACGAAATATGCAAATATGGGATGGACATTGCTATGTACATGATCAGTTAAAATCTCAACAAATTATTAATCTGAAAAAACAAAATCTTGATGCTCCTGTAATATCTCATCCAGAATGCTCACCTACGATTCTGGCTATGAGTGATTTTATCGGTAGTACTTCAGCATTATTAGATTATGTTAAAAATACAAATTATGATAAATATATCGTAGCTACAGAAACTGGTATTATACATCAAATGAAAAAAATAAAACCTAATACTAATTTTATTTTAGTTCCTGCTGATGAAACTTGTAGCTGCAATGATTGTATGTATATGAAATTAAATACTTTAGAAAAAATCTATGACAATCTAACTTTAGAAAATAATGAAATCTTATTGAGTGATGAAATAATTCAAAAAGCTAAAATTCCAATTCTACGAATGATGGAAATGGCTGAAAATTAATTTGATTGAAAAAATTTTTATTAATTTTGGAAATTATATTAGTTTTTAATGAAAATTAGTAATTTTTTAATTTTATTTCTATTTTTTATAAATTATCTATATTCACAAGATAGTATTAAAAAAGTTATTAACTATTATGATAATAAAAATATTAGTAGTATTGGTTTTTTAAAAATTGATAAACCTCATGGATATTGGACTAATTATCATAGTAATGGAAATTTGAGATCTGAAGGTAAATTTAATAATGGTTTATTAGATAGTACATGGAAATATTATAATACTGATGGTAGTTTATCACAAATTATTAATTATATTGATGGTATTAAAAATGGTGATAATTATAAATATTATGATAAATATTTCACCAAATGTAAATATCATAATGATACTCTTGTAGATACTTGTTATACATTTACTTATTCTCAAAAATTATTAAAATCTATACCTTATAAAAATGGTGTTCCTGATGGCGTTGGTTATGACTATGATACTCTAGATAATAGAATTATTACAATTTATACTTATAAAAATGGTTTTCTTTTAAGTAGAGAATCAATTAATAGATATGATGAAAATAATAAAAAAACAGGTAAATGGATAGAAATAGATAGTACTAAAAAAATTAAACAAGAAATTTATTATAAAAATGGATTAAAATATGGCATAGCTAAAACCTATGATTTGAAAACAGATAAATTAAAATCTATTCAAAGGTATGAAGCAGATACGATGATAGTAACTTCTGATATTAAAATCCACGACATTAAAAGAGATTATTATCCTAATGGGAATATTAAATCTATTGGTAGTTATTTTAATGATATACCTGATGGAGTTAGACGAGATTACGATATTAATGGTAAAATAATAGCTTCTTATATTTTCAGAGATGGTATATTAGAAGCTACAGGTATAATAGATGAGAAAGGTAAATATCAAGGAAAATGGTATTATTTTTATGAAAATGGAAATATTTATGAAACAGGAAACTATAGAAATAATTTGAAAGTGGGCGAGTGGATTGTATATGATACTTTAGGAAATATAATAGAAAAAATGGAATATCTTAATGGTTTCTTAGATGGTGAGTATATTTTTTATTATCCAAATGGAAATATTAAAAGAAAAATTTTTTATGAGGATGGTTTAGCAAATGGTGAATATGTAGAATATGACATTAATGGTGATATTATAGCAAAAGGTAAATTATATAATGATGAAAGAATAGATAAATGGATTTATAAGGTAAATAATTTATTATATGAGGTAGAATTTACTAATGATATATTAAATGGTAAATATGAAATAAAAAATTATAAAACTAAACAAACTTTATATAAAGGTCGGTTTTTTGATGGTAAGCCTATAAATAAGCATTATACTTATTATGAAAATAGAGAAACTAAAATGATAGAATCATATGATATTGCTGGAGAGAGAAATGGCTGGGAAAAGTTATTTAATGAGCAGGGTTATTTGATTTATAAAGTTTTATATAGAATAGGTGATGTCACTAGAATAGGTAATGAAAAATTATAAGTTCTATAAAGTATTTGAGTTGTTATTTATTGTCCACAAATGCACACAAATGAGCACAAATATAAAATAAAGATTGATAAGTTTAACAAGATATTAGTTGTAAATGAATTCAAATATTCACTTAAAAAACTATATCATCAGTGTTAATTTGTGTAAATCTGTGGATTAAATTATAGACATTAAAGTTTTGTTATTTATAATCCACAAATGAACACAAATAAGAAATAAGAAAAAAATAAAAAATTTTGTTTATTAAAAAAATTATTAATTTTGAACTTATAAACTTAAAAAATTTATTAATATGAAAAAATTTTATTTATTATTTGTCTTAATTACTTTATCATGTTTACTATTTGGCCAAATTAGTACACCTGATATACCATGGAGTTTTATAAACAAAACATCTGATATACAAAATATTGATGTTTATGATATGACTCCACCAAATGTTCAGAAATTATTACAAGATGATGAACAAATGATAAAATTTGACAAAAAATTACGTATTGGAGCTATACAAACTGTTAATATTGATGCTTATAATTCTGGTACTTTTGATTATTTAGCAAATGATGATATAATCTGGAGATTAAAAATAAAATCTAAAGATGCTAAAGCATTAAATGCTTTGTTTGATTATTTTAATATACCAAATGGAGTCAAATTATTTATTTATAATCCTGATAAATCTATAGTATTAGGCGCTTATACAAGTGAATTAAATAATGATGATGACGTATTAGCTATACAAGCCTTGCCAGGTGAAGAAATGATATTAGAGTTTAATATTCCTAATTATATAACTGATTATTCATTTTTTCATTTAGGTGAAATTTGCTATGTATATAGAGATGTATTATTCGAAAAGACGTCTGGAGCATGTAATGTCAATGTAGCTTGTTCAGAAGGTGCTAATTGGACAAATCAAAAAAATGGTGTTGCTAAAATACAATTGCGTGCTGGCAGTTATTATTATTTATGTACAGGTTCTTTAGTGAATAATACTAATAGTGATTGTACTCCATATTTTCTTACAGCAGACCATTGTGGTTATGAATCTAGTACCTCAGATTTGAATTATTGGGTATTTTATTTTAATTATGAAGCTACTACATGCTCTGGCACTAGTCCTCAATTTTCTAATCACACTGTTACAGGTTGTACTTTTGTAGCTAGTGATAATTATGGTGCTACTAGTACAGGTTCAGATTTTTATTTAGTAAAATTAAAATACAATGTACCAGCTAGTTATAATCCATATTACAATGGATGGTCAAGATCGACAAGTATTAGTTCTAGTGGAGTAGGTATACATCATCCCTCAGGTGATATTAAAAAAATAAGTACTTATCAAAATACTCTCTCATCAGGATATAGTACACATTGGTCTGTTAGATGGGTAGCTACTGCTAATGGACATGGTGTTACTGAAGGTGGTTCTAGTGGTTCTCCATTATTTAATAGTAATGGTAAAATTATTGGTACTTTAACTGGAGGCAGTAGTGATTGTAGTGCTACTGATCAACCTGATTATTACGGTAAATTTTCTTATCATTGGGCATCTAATGGTTCTACTTCAGATAAACAATTAAAACCTTGGTTAGATCCTAATAATTCAAACCCTATTGAAATAAATGGAAGAGGTATTTGCGGCACAGATATTGATTCTTATATTATTTCACAAACAAATATTAATCTTTATCCAAATCCTGCTACTGAATATATAAATATAATATTAGAAAATTCTGATATTAATTCTTTTATATTAAATGTTTATGATATTTTAGGCAATTTAATTATAAATGAAAAGATTAATAACTATCAAAATGTTTATACTTTAAACATTGCTAATTATAATAGAGGTACTTATATATTGAATATTATTACAGATAAAGATTCGTTTTCTTTACCATTTATAATTCAATAATTATTATTGAATCATTTTTTTAATAAATTTCTACTTAATTTACTTTTCTTTGTCAACTACACAAAGAAAAGTAACAAAAGAAAGGTCTCCGCTGGGGAAATGATTTGATGGGTTTAAAATTTTAAACCCCTACAAAATCGTTTCTCTCTAACACGGCTTGCTTGTTTTTTTACAAATCATTTCCCAATGCGGTATTGCTTGAGCTTACTAATTAATGAAAAGGTATTTGTCAAGTTTCACAAGGTTGTTTATGAGAACTTGTATTTTTATTTTGTTGCAAAGATAAAATTTTATTTTTAAACTGCAAAGGAGTTTGATAAAAAATTTCAGGTTTTAGTTCAAACCATTTTTCAATAGCATCAAAAGGGGTTTTTACGCGCAGTTCTTTTTTGACTCCTCCATGTCTTCTATAAAGCATATAATATACGAGAAAAGCCATCAAAGCGTCATTCATTTCTTCTTTATTTGCGTAATTTTCTTTAAGAATGGTTTCCTTTTTAATTATTCCGTTGGCTCTTTCTACCATACCATTCGTTTTCGGTGTATTGGGTTGAGTAAGCCTGTGTTCAATATGATTGACATTGCAGACTTCATCCAATTTAGAGGGTATCTGGCAGAGATCTCCTTTCTTGGATTTAATAAGCCGATTCGTAAATTCCAGTCCATTATCGGTCAAAACATGGGTGATTTCGAAGGGGAAAAATTCTAAACACCGATTCATAAAATCTTCCGTATTTTCACTGCTCTTGGCTTCATAGACTCGATAAAACAAACTTCGGGTAGCTCTGTCAATGGCAACAAAAAGATAAGATTTATTCCCCTCAAACTTTGGCAAATAGGTTACATCCATATGAAGATAGCCCGGTTCATATTCTTTAAACTTTTTGGTTTTTTCCCTTTCTGGTTGCGGAACCTGATTGACATGGTTTCTACAAAATGTTCTATAAACGGAACTTCTTGTAATTTGCGGATTATAGACGAAAAGCATCTCCCATATTTCATCTAAAGAGAACCAGGTAGTTTTCCTGATGGAGACGACCAAACTTTCTTCCAACTCATTTAAAGCATATGCGATCTTATGAGGACGTGAGCTTTTGTCTTCAAACGTTTCCCTATTTTTCCATTTGCTGATAGTAGTGGGAGAAGTATGAAAGGTTTGGGCTAATTGAAAATTTGTCAAAGAACTTTCTTTAATTTGGCGGCGAATGTGTATATTTGTCACCGCATTCGAATGGTAAACTTGTTGCATAATTTTTTGTTTTTAATTTTCAAAATTAATCAAGTTTTCATTGGGATGCTCTTTTTTCTCATTGTTTCGTTTCGCTACGCTTCACTTCACAATGAGAAAAAAACATCAACAACGTGGTGAAACTTTACAGGTATTCTTTATTATACAAAAAATTGAAAAGACTTTATTATCTAAACAACTATTTCAATAAATATTTTTATATTTAGCCGATAGATTACCGCATGCTGCTTGGATTTCATTACCTTTCGATTTTCGTATAGTAGCTAAAACTCCTTTTGATTTTAATAATTGTTGAAATTGTAACATTTCTTGATTAGAAGGTGTTTTATACTCACTGAAAGGATGTGGATTATATGGAATTAAATTTACTCTGGCATTTATCTGTTGAGCTATTTTAGCCAACTCATTAGCATGAGACAGAGAAATATTAGTATCTTTTAACATTAAATACTCAATAGTCAATTTTCTATGATTACTAAAATGATTTTTATATTCTGTGAAAATATCAATTATAGTTTGTAGTGGATAAATGTTTTGTACAGGCATTAATTGAAGTCTTTGCTCATCAAAAGGGCTATGCATACTCCAGGCTATATTCACTTTAGTTTTTTCTATACAAGCCACTAATTTATCTGCTATGCCTATTGTAGATAGAGTGATTCTATGTGAACTAAGTGCCCAGCCTTCTGGATCTGTAAATAATTTAATTGCTTTAAATACTGCATTTGCATTATCTAATGGTTCACCCATACCCATAAAAACAATATTTGTGAAATCATTAATTTCATCAATTGCCATTAACTGCCATAATATTTCACCTGCAGAAAGATTGCCATTAAAACCAATTTTGCCAGTAGCACAAAACTTACAGCCATATCTACAGCCAGATTGAGTAGATAGACAAATGGTAATTCTAGATTTATCATTTATGACAGCAGTTTCGATAGATTTTTTTTCATCAAAAACAAATAAATACTTTTTTGTGCCATCCTTGGCTACATCTATTTGTACAGGATGAGGATAAGATAAATTAAATTTTTCATTTAGTGTTGATCTAAGTGCTAAAGGCAGATTTGACATTTTATCAAAATCACAAATATGTTTTTTATATATCCACTGATAAATTTGCTTAATATTATAATTTTGAATATTTTCAATATCACTTAATTCATTGCGTATTTCATTATAATCTAACCCTAATATATTTTTTTTATTCATAAAATATTGAACTATCTTAAATTAGGAGAAAAGAATACTACTATCTTTTCACTTTGTAGTCTAGCTTTTAGCCAATTAATGATCTGTTCTTTTCCCTCCATATTCAAACTATCATTTTTTGTACCTAGTAGTACTACAGTGACACTATCAATTGAATTATTTGCATCAAATACATATGTATCAGCTATAGCACAAGATGTAATGTCATCATTAATGATAACAAGCTCATTAATTAAATTTTTTGCTAATAAAGGTCTAGATTTAATGCTATCAATTATAGCATTACGTTTATTTAATTCAGCTTCTAGACCTGATATTTGAATGATAAACTTTTCTTTTTCTTGATATTCTCTCTGATCAATGGCAAACCCCTGTTTTATTACAACATCAGCTTTTAAGTCGAAATTTTGCAATTTGTTAGCTATTAATTCTTTATCTATTTCATCAAGAGTAGTACCACCATATATTAAGGTTATTACTTTTTTTTGGGGATCTATAGAATAATCTAAAAGGTATTTATCATCAACGACTCTGACATTATCAATATATTTTTTACTTTTTTCCATAAATCTCTCCCGTTGTACTAAACTATTACCAAGAAAAATACTTGGTATTAGAGTTAGGATGATAATTAATGTTACATACCTTTTAATAACTTTTTGACGTGCAGGAGTTGCATTTTCATGAATGGGGAATTTTAATATTTTTGAAAATATTAAAGATGCTAAAGCTATAAATACTGAATTAATAGTAAAAAGATATAAAGCACCAAATAAAAAAGAGATTTGTAAAGTAGCTAAGCCATATCCAGCAGTACATAATGGTGGCATTAAAGCAGTAGCTATGGCTACACCTGGGATAACAGTACCTTTTGTTTTTGAACTCATAGCAATAATACCAGCAGTGCCCCCGAATAATGCTATCAAAACGTCATAAATACTAGGACTTGTACGAGCTAGTAACTCTGTTTGTGCTGTTGATATAGGCGTAATGAGAAAATATAATGTAGCTGACAAAAAAGCAGTGATAATAGCAAATGAAAAATTATTTAAAGATTTTTTTAATAATTTTATATCATATACTGCAATGCTATAACCAATGCCATTAATAGGACCTAATAATGGAGAGATTAACATAGCACCTATTACTACAGCAGTACTATTCATATTTAACCCAACAGAGCAAACCAAAGTAGAACACATTAAAATCCAAAGATTAGTGCCTCTGAAATTTACACCTTCTGAAATCTGCTTGTATACAGAAGTAGGATCTTCTAATTGATGAGTTAATTTTAAATTATTTAGAAATTTATAATACCATCTTTTATATTTATTAGTCATAAATATTTTTTACAAAATTACAAAATATAAAAAAATGAAACAACGAAATAGACAACTGAAAAATTAATAATAAGAAACTATAATTTAATATAGCGGGATGGTAGGATATGAGGAATAAATGAATTTTTATTACTAAATTTGCCTAACCAAAAAGTTGCATTTGTGACTTGAATTCAGCTCATCTAAAATTATGACTTTTATATTTTTCCGATGTTTTTGATATTATTAGAATAATTCGTATTTTAGCAAAAATAAATCATTGACAATAAAAATCAGTGATTATGCATTTTATAAAAGATATTTTCAAGTTTTGACAGGTAGTTGAGGGTTTATAAACTATGAATATGATGAGAATTATAAAAACAAATAAACTTCCTATATATTGTTGGGCTTCGGAGGTAGAAGAAGGAGCTTTGGAACAAGCTATTCATTTGGCGGAACATCCTTTTGCCGAGCATCATGTGTGTTTATTGCCCGATGTGCACGAAGGTTTTGGCATGCCTATTGGAGCCGTATTAGCGACAAAAGAGGTGATCATTCCAAATGCAGTAGGCGTAGACATCGGATGTGGCATGTGTGCTGTCAAGACGAATATTCGAGCGGAAAAATTAAACTATCAGACTTTAAATAATATTGTTCTAGATATTAAAGAGAGAATTCCCGTGGGCTTTAAACACCATAAAAGTAAACAAAACCTTCCTTCAAACTTAAAAAAACCGGCCGGCCCTATTACACAAAATGAGCTCGATGATATCCCTTACCAAATTGGCACACTAGGCGGTGGCAATCATTTTATTGAAATTCAAAAAGATAAAGACAACTTTATATGGATAATGTTGCATTCGGGGAGTAGAAACTTGGGGAAAAAAGTAGCTGAACATTATAATAATGAAGCAAAAATAAGGTGCAAACATTGGGATAGTCAAGTATCGAAATCTTGGAATTTAGCTTTCCTCGATGTAAATTCAAACTTAGGCCGTCAATATATTGAAGAGATGAATTATTGTTTGGAATTTGCCAAGGCTAATCGTCTTCATATGTTGGATACGATAAAAGATGTTTTTTATAATCATACTCAATGCGATTTTGGCGAAATGATAAGCATCCATCATAATTATGCCCATTATGAAAAACATTTTGGTGAGTGGTATTGGATCCATCGTAAAGGTGCTATTTCTGCAAAAAAAGGAGAGTTTGGCATAGTGCCAGGTAGTCAAGGTACTCCCAGTTATATAGTTTGCGGAAAAGGCAATGCAGATAGTTTCATGAGTAGTGCACATGGTGCAGGTAGAGTCATTGGTAGGCGGGAAGCCATCAGGAAACTTGATTTGAATTCAATCAGAAAAGAATTAGATAAAAGCGGGATTATACATTCTATAAACAAACAAAAAGATTTGGATGAGGCTCCCCAGTGTTACAAAAATATCGATCGAGTTATCGAGGAACAGAAAGAATTAGCCGAACCGATATATAAATTGTATCCATTGGCAGTGATAAAAGGGTAATTTATTTATTTGCTTTCAGATAGGAGAAAGGTGAAATCGTCTTCATAAGACAATTCTTTGAGGAACTTTCCGTACATGAAAATACATACATTATGATTCCTAAGTAAGTATAAAAGCATTGTCTTCGCATAGAAGCATGGTCCCCTCCCGTAATCCTACTACAAATACATTTCTGTTTACCTCAATGAATTCGTTGATACGAACTTCGCATGTTTCACCACTAAAGTTTGTCGGATGTTCATCAATGTAATGGGGATTGATTTGAAAAGTGATTAAGCTGAGGAGTCTCGACTTTAGCAGGCTCGACAATTAGTATATCATTGGTTGTTTGCCCGACTTGCCATGAATGAGCAAAAACTGATACCCAAGCCCATGATGAATCAAAATCTTGCCTATAATCTGTTGCCCTTGTTTCCTTGAGGTCCCATCCATTTTAATAAAGTTACATTAATATTTTGAGCTTTAGCCCTTGAAAATATAAAAATAGAAAAAATAAAAATTTAGTATAAAAAAATTTTTTAAATAAATATTATTGTTAATGATTGATATATAAAAAAATATTATTAACTTTGCATTGTTAATTTATTAACAAACAAAAACAAATATATTATGCAAGAACCAAATGAATTAATTAAAAATTTAGTCGAGAAGCATGGTAGGACACGAAATGCATTAATGCCTATCCTGCAAGACATCGTTGCTGTAAAGCAATATTTGGAGCCATCCGATATAGCTATGGTAGCCGAAGAGCTAGATTTATCTGCTGCAGATGTCTATGGTACAGCTACATTTTACACATTTCTAGACACAGTTCCTAGAGGTAAAAATGTAATCAGAGTATGTAAAACTATTAGCTGCTATATGTCTGGCAAAGATGAAATAATAAATGCCTTAGAAAAAGTCTTAAATATCAAAGTAGGAGAAACTACTTTAGATAAACAATTTACTCTATTGACAGCTAGCTGCATGGGCTGGTGCCACAAAGGACCAGTAATGATCATTAATGATGATGTCTACCATAGCCTCACTCCAGAAACAGCAATAGAAATAGTTCAACAATACAAAGAAAAATCAAAAAATTAAGAAAGTATGGATACAAGTAATTTAAGGAAAGTAGATATTATTTTTAGCAAAGTAGATAATCCATTACAAATTTTAGATAAAGCTTTGCAAAAATCACAAGATGATATTATAAATGAAATTATCGATAGTGGATTAAAAGGTCGTGGCGGTGCTGGTTTCCCTACTGGATTAAAATGGAAATTTACTAAAAATGAAGATAGTGATGTAAAATATGTAATCTGCAATGCAGATGAAGGTGAACCAGGAACATTCAAAGATAGACAAATAATAGAAGAAGTACCAGAAAAAATATTTATTGGCATGGCATTAGCTGCTTATTGTATTGGTGCTAAAGAAGCTTACATTTATTTAAGAGGAGAATATAATTTTTTGAAAAAAGACCTCTTGCCTAAAATGGAGAAATTTAATAATGAATTAAAAAATAGAGGATTAGATATTACTTTATATTTACGCTCAGGTAGTGGTGCATATATTTGCGGAGAAGAGAGTGCTCTTTTCGAAAGTATGGAAGGTAAACGCGGTGAACCAAGAAATAAACCACCTTATCCTACTAAAGCTGGTTATAATAATAAACCTACATCAATAAATAATGTAGAAACCTTAGTTTTTGCTACTATGATCCAACATTTAGGTGTAGAAGAATTTAAAAAATTAGGTACTAAAGACTCTAGAGGTTCTAAAGTATTCTCTATATCTGGAGATACACCTATCCCTGGTATTTACGAACTAGAACTAGGTATGAAAGTGTCTGATTTTGTTAGAGAATTTGGTGATGGTGACACTAAAGCAGTACAAATAGGTGGAGCATCAGGATTTTGTGTACCTAGAAAAAATTTTGAAAATACTATTATAGGATTTGAAGGTATACCGACAGGTGGTTCTGTTATGCTATTTAATAGCTCCAGATCTATGTATAATATATTACACAATTATTTAGATTTCTTTGTAGAAGAAAGTTGTGCACAATGCACACCATGTAGAGCAGGACTACAACAATTATTAAATGGCATAGAAGCTATCAAAAGACGTGAAAAACCTGCTAGCTACTTAAATGAACTAATAAAACTTTCTCAAACAATGAAAGTGGCTTCTAAATGTGGATTAGGCCAATCTATAGCAAATCCATTTGTTTCTATTGTTGAAAATTTCAAAGAAGAAATAATATTTTAAATTAAAAAAATTAATAATTATGGCAAAAGCATTAATAAACCTAAAAATAAATGATATACCAATATCAGTGGAAGAAGGTACCACTATATTAGATGCTGCAAAAAAATTAAATATTAAAATACCTACCTTATGCGACCACCCAGATTTAAGTGTAGCTGGCAACTGTAGAGTATGCGTAGTAGAAGTGAAAGGTGCTAAATATTTACAAGCAGCATGTGCTACTCCAGTAGCAGAAGGCATGGAAATATTCACAAATAGTCAAACAGTAAGGCAATCTAGAAAACACGTCATAGAATTACTACTTTCGGAACACAACGCAGATTGTACTAGCTGCTCACGTAATGGCAAATGTGAACTTCAAGATCTTGCTGCAGAATATCATATTTTTGATCGAATATTTCTAGATCTTTTAGATCCTGAAAATATGATTGCAGATATCAGCTCTCCAGCAATCAAAAAAGATATATCCAAATGTATCCATTGCCAACGTTGTGTACGTACTTGTGAGGAATTACAATATGTAAGTGCATTAGCAGTTATTGGCAAAGGAGCAGAACAACATATAGGAACATTTTTTGATTATCCACTAAATGAAGTTGTATGTACAAATTGCGGACAATGTGTGTTACACTGCCCGACAGGCGCATTAACTGAACGTAACTATGTAGAAGAAGTATGGGATGTTATCAATGATCCAACTAAACATGTAGTAGTACAAACAGCACCAGCAGTGCGTGTAGCTATAGGTGAAGAATTAGGCTTCCCATATGGTACAAGAGTTACAGGCAAAATGGTAACTGCACTTAAACGTTTAGGATTTGATTCTGTATTAGATACTGATTTCACTGCAGACTTAACAATATTAGAAGAAGGAACAGAATTACTTACTAGACTAAAAAAAGTTTTAGTAGACAAAGATCCAAATGTTAAAATACCTATGTTTACTAGCTGCTCTCCTGGTTGGATAAAATTCATGGAACATTTATATCCTGACATGCTAGGAAATTTATCTACATGTAAATCTCCTCAACAAATGTTTGGAGCAGTAGCCAAAACATTTTATGCACAGAAGAAAGGTATCAATTCCAAAGATATGATAGTTGTCTCTGTTATGCCCTGCACAGCAAAAAAATATGAAGCACAACGTCCAGAAATGCGTAGTAGTGGATACCAAGATGTAGATTATGTACTCACAACTAGAGAACTAGCTACAATGATTAAACAAGCAGGTATAGATTTTATGAGCTTACCAGAATCTGATTATGATCCATTAATGGGAGAATCTTCAGGTGCAGGAGTAATATTCGGTGCAACAGGTGGCGTAATGGAAGCTGCATTGCGTACTGCATATGAAATAGTAACTGGTAGAGAAGTTCCATTTAAAAATCTAGAAATTACACCTGTACGTGGTTTTGATGGTATTAAAGAAGCAACAATAAAAATTGAAGGTACAAAACCAGAATGGTCTTTCTTAGAAGGTGTGGAGCTGAAAGTGGCAGTAGCTCACGAATTAGCAAATGCTAATAAATTAGTAAGAGCTATTAAAGAAGGTAAGCTACAGTATCATTTCGTAGAAATTATGACATGTCCTGGTGGATGCTTAGGTGGAGGCGGACAGCCGTATCCAATATCATGGGACATTCGCCAAATGAGAGCTGAAGGCATATATTCAGAAGATAAAAACCTCCCATTACGTAAGTCGCATGATAATCCAGAAGTAATGCAACTTTATGAAGAATATCTAGGACAACCTAATAGTCATAAAGCTCATGAACTTTTACATACGCATTATTTTCCAAGAAAAAGGTACCTAAATTAAAAGTAAATTATAAAAAACAGCTGAGTTTTAATTACTAACTCGGCTGTTTTTTTATTAATAACATGTATATGTTATGCTTTAAATATTTTATTATGTTAATAAAATAAATTAATTTTGTTGTAAATTTTATAATCATGAAAGAATTAATAGAAAACATTGATAAATACTTGGCTATGCCCAAGGATCACAAACGTGATTTCCTGGATGAGTTATATCAATATCTCGTCAATAACAATGCTACAGCTGTAGATTACCAAAAAGTAAAAATTCAATCTACCGCAGCCATCTGTCCAGACTGCAAAAGCGAAAATGTCATAAAGGCGGGCAAAAGAAATGGTAGACAAGTTTATAAATGTAAAACCTGTGGTTATCAATTTCGTGAAACAGCTCGCACCTTTGTCTATCGCATGCGAAAATATCCATTAATGCTAGACTACATGAGATGTATGCTTGAAGGTAAAAGTCTGCGTGCATGTGCTGATGAGGTTGGCATTTGTCTAAAAACAAGCTTCGAATGGCGACACAAAATATTAGCTGCTATTAGAGCATTAGAAGGTGGGATAAGCTTCTCTGGTATTGTGGAAGCTGATGAATTGCTCATGAATTATTCAGAAAAAGGCAGGAAATTTAAAAGCAAAGAAGAATATCAGAGAGCTAAAAGAAAGAAACATCCTAAAGTAGCAATATTAGTAGTTACCGACAGAGAAGGTAATTTACTTTTCAAACAAGTTGGAGAGAAAAAAGTAAAAAATGAGCAATTGAGATATGAGCTCAAAAATAGATTATCAGAAAACAATCTGATATGTGTAAAACCAAAGAAAGAATTCAAAAAAGCTGTGAAAAGTTTACAAAGTAAAAAGGTCATCGTTAACAAAAGACAGATTAAACGCGGGATATATAGTGTAAAGATAGTAGAGAGCAAAATAAGTGATTTCAAAACGTGGTTGAGTAGATTTCATGGAGTAGCTACGAAGTACTTACAAAGCTACTTGATGTGG
Organism: Rikenellaceae bacterium DTU049; assembly: GCA_001513285.1. Lineage (GTDB taxonomy): Bacteria > Bacteroidota > Bacteroidia > Bacteroidales > DTU049 > DTU049. The sequence goes on along the minus strand of LFTI01000053.1, from coordinate 18,820 downwards.
TTTGTGATAATGAATAAGTACCTAAAAGAGTTGATATATCCTGATATTGGCAGACTATTAAACCTGTCATCGCACGATAGATGGGCGTGGGACAAGTATAGAGAAATAATTAGTCAAAGGTATGATTAAACTACTGTGAAGTATAACAATAATTTGATACTTACCCCTCCTCCACTACCTCTTTCAATCTTTCCCTATTACACTTTTCATAAGTAAAAATTTTAAAATTAAACAATTATTATTGTAAAACTGTATTAATGTATTTTGACCTTCCAAATAAGAGGAATGCTTATTAATAATTACAAAAAATAATTTTGTAAGTATTAAATGACAAATTTAATTAGCTATTTTTATTTGTCATAATCTCTAAAATCACATTATCTGTTTCTTGCATCCCTTTTGTTCCAATTTTTGCAAGGTTATTAATGGTCTTTTCTAGGTCATCATCTATAATGCCTTCATGATGTGATACTACTTTATTTTCTATAGCCATCAGAGCAGACAAAGCTGCAGTGTATATGCTAGTAGCTATTTTTAATGAACAGCTAGGTTTAGCACCATCGCATATCATCCCTGTTATAGAGGCTATCATATTTTTAGCTGCAAAAGAAATTTGTGATTTACTACCTCCTAAAAGATAAGTAATGCCACAACAGGCGCCGGTAGAAGCTACTACACATCCACATAGCGGTGATAATTTACCTAGTTTTTGTTTAATATAAATAACCATCAAATTACTTAAAGTGAGTGCTCGTATTAATTGATCTTCAGTACATTCAAATGATTGAGCAAAAATTGTAACAGGAAGGGTAGCAGCTATACCTTGGTTGCCACTACCAGCTGTACTCATCACTGGCACCATAGCTCCATCCATTCTTAGATCACAAGCACCAGCAGTAGAAGATATTATATCATTTAGTATATTATCTCCTATTATTTTTTTTGCTATTTCACTAGAAAGTGTTTTTGTGATTTGATGACCATAATCTCCATCTTTTGAAATTATTGAAGCATTTTTATTCATTTCGGCAGCATCTAATATAAATTTTATGTCTTCTATTGGAGTTTCTATAGTAAATTCGAAAATTTTATCGTAGTCTAAATCTATTTTAAAATTACTATCTTCATTTCCTATAAAATCTTGTTGATAAATAATTTGATTATTTTTTGCCAAATAAGTAAAATTATCATGTGCTCCTTGTATAATAGCAATAGACTTATTATCTTTGGCATGGCAATGAACTTCTATATATAAGTTATTTGGACAATTTTCTTTTAAAAAAATATTAATTTTACCATCTTCGATAAAGCTTTTACTATATTCTACATCTTGTATAGTTAGATCTTTTAATACTTCTAGCTTATATTCAGATTTACCTATCGTGGCTCCTAAAGCTATTGCTATAGGCAATCCTATCATTCCAGTACCAGGTATTCCAACGCCCATAGCATTTTTAATAATATTTTTACTCAAAAAAACATCTATTTTTTCTGGAATGTCTCCTAATGTCTCACGTGCTTTTGCTACACAAAGAGCTACAGCTATTGGTTCAGTACATCCTATTGCAGGTACTATTTCTCTGTGCATCAGATTAATTATCTCTTGTCTTTGCGTTATATCTAACATAAAATGGAATTAATTATTGCAAAAATAATAAGTAAAAACGTAAATTAGCGAATAATTTATTCTCTAATTACAGTGTATTCATTATCATTGATAATTTTCACAATTTTAGAAGCTCTGTGAGAAGAATTATTTTCATTTCGCAAAGGAACGATATAATCTACTGCCATTTTGATAGCTGCATCAATATTTTCAAAGTTTATCGGTGAAAGATTACCAGATATATTAGCAGATGTAGAAACTATTGGAGCTTTTAATAGATTAATAACTTCTCTACAAAAATTATTTCTAACTAATCTGACTGCTATCGAATTATCTTCATTTATCAGGATACTAGGTAAATCTACTGGATTTGGATAAATTATGGTTACAGGTTTATCACTTTCTTTTTCTATTTTAAAAGCTAATGGAGGTATATTTTTAACAAATTTTTCGAGCATATCAAAAGATGAAACAAGAATAATAAAATTTTTATTATCAGGTCTATGCTTTATTTCAATAATTTTTTGAATAGCGTTTTCATCAAAAGCATTGCAACTGAGTCCCCATATGGTATCTGTAGGGCATAAAATTACCTTCCCTTTTTTCAAAAAATCTACAGTTTCTATTACATCTTTATTGAACATCAGATTGCAATTCTTTGACAGGTTCTAATAATTGATCAATATTAAAACTATTACCACAAATAAATAAATTTTTGGGGCATTTAGAATAACCATGCTTGCCACAAGGACGACATAATAGCTCTATATTGGGCTCAATAATAAAAGATTTATCACTCAATGGAGTGAAGCCAAACGAGGGTACAGTAGAGCAAAAAATAGTTACTATTGGTGCATTGATAGAAGAAGCCAAATGTGTAATAGCACTATCATTAGAATAAGTGATAAATGAATGTTTTATTACATATAAAGTCTCTAATAATGATAATTTACCAACAAAATCATAAATATGTTCATTATTCTGAAATTCTTTAAAAAACAAATTATTTTTATTAATATCATCTTTACCACCTAAAACAGCCACATTATAACCTAAATTAATTAAGCTTTCACAAAGGTCTACCCATCTCCATATTACCATTTGTTTAGTATTCCACAGTGAATATGGAGAGATACAAATATATGGATTTTGTGGTAAATCAATTTTAATATTTTCGGGAATGTAAAGTTGTGGACGTCTGATTAAAGATTCATTATTTACTAGATTTTGTATTAATATTAAATTTCTATCAACTTCATGTTTTTGATTCCATAAATGCTCATATGTCTCATTAGCAAATAAGCAAGACATTGTACTTTGCCTGAAAGTAATTTTTTTATTACTATGCATACACCACATTAAAAAGCCAGTAGATAAATACCGCTGAAAATTTATTACTGCTGTGAAATTATATTTTCTTAGTTGTAATATTAAATGCCATAGATGTTTATATTTCCTATTTTTTTTATTCCAAATAAAAACTTTTGAAATAAATGGATGATTATCAAAAAGCTCAGCTGCTCTACTATTAATTAAAATAAAAATTTCTGCATTAGGATTATATTTATGAATCGACTCTATAACTGGTGTAATAAGTACTACATCTCCTATACTAGCCGTCTGAATAAGTAGATATCTATCATTGATGTTATGCATGAGAAATATATTATTAGGAATTGATAAAATACTAATTTTTACTTAATTTATAAAGATCATCTATAGCAGTAATCATTTTGCTCCAAGATAAAATATTAGCTAATATTTTTTGTGATTGCATCCATCGTTTCACTTGATTTTTGTCATCTGGTTTATCACTAAAAAAAGTAGTTATTGCCTTAGATATTTCTGTAGCTTCACTAGTAATTATAAAATCCGTATCACAGCATTTATCAGATAAAATATCTAAAATATCAGTATCTGTGGTAATGAAAGGCTTATTATAACGAAGTGCTATACGAGTGATACCACTTTGTTTAACAAGTTTATAAGGCATTACTATTAAATCTGCTGCTGAAAAAAATATGGGTACTTCATTATCTGGGATATATCTATCGTAAATAAAAACTCTATCTTCTATATTTAGCCTTTTAATCATGTCGATAAATATATCTTTAGATTGGAAAAAATCTCCTGCAATAATTAAATGGATAGAAGGGTCTGTATCTGGTAAAGCATTCAACAATAAATCTAGACCTTTATATTCTTTCACTTGTCCAAAAAACAAAATATATTTAATATCGATTTCATTTTCGTTAATAATAATTTTCTCAGGAAGTTTAAGTTTTTTAAGTGCCTCTTGTCTAGGTATAAGTTCACCGTATTGATCATATAATGGATGATGCACTATCAAGTAATGTTTATTAATGTTAAGTTCATTAAACTCATCTGCAACTTTTTCTGATAAAAAAATGAAAGCATCGATATATTTTGCGAAATATTTAAAAGATTTTTTTTGATAAAATTTATGTTTACCATAAATACTGTTTACAATAGCTATTGTTACTATATCTTTATTATTTTTTTTAAGATATCTAGCTATTTGACCATAAATAATACCTAAAAAAGCCACCCAATATTGGAAAATAACAATATCTGGGGTCCTAGATGAGATAAGTTTAGCAGTGAAACGCCAAGTAAAAGGATTCCATGACTTAAGAAAATTATGAATTTTTAATTTATATTTATTAAAGAATTCTTCTATTTCAGCTTTATTAGTAATTTTTTCATTTTTTCGGAAAATAATATAGGGATACAATCTTTTAAAACCATAAATTTCTACATCTTTGTTTGTTTTTTGCAGTTCTATAGCCAATCTATTTCCCAACGCTACCATACCGCCTTTAAACGGGAATGCTAGACCAACAATAGCTACCCGTTGCCAATCTTTACTCATAACTTTTAACTATCTCCTTCTACAATATTTAATTCTTCTTTAATATCATATTTGTTTTTATCTGGGCTATTTCTTTGTATCAGTTCTGCTAAAAAGCCACCTATGAATAGCATTGCCCCAAGAATCATAAACAAAATGCCTAAATAGAACAGAGGTCTTTCTGTCATTTTATATTGTTGATATAATATCTTTGCTATCGTTAAATACAAAGCTATGATAAATCCAATAATGAATACCACTATTCCCATAGTACCAAAAAAGTGCATAGGTCGTTTCCCAAATTTAGTAACAAAATTTATTGTGAGCAAATCTAAGGGGCCACGAATGAAACGCGACATACCAAATTTAGTAGTTCCATATTTACGTGGATAATGATGTACTACTTTTTCTCCTATTTTATTAAACCCAGCCCATTTAGCCATGATTGGAATATATCTGTGCATTTCTCCATAAACATCTACACTTTTCACTACATCATGCTTATATGCTTTTAGTCCACAATTAAAATCATGTAATTTAATGCCAGATACTACTCGTGTTCCCCAATTAAAAATTTTTGTAGGTATTGTTTTGGATAAAGGATCATATCTTTTCTTTTTCCATCCAGAAACTAAATCATAATCCTGCTCCATTATCATTTTATAAAGTTCGGGGATTTCATCTGGACTGTCTTGTAGATCTGCATCCATAGTGATAACTACATCTCCTTTAGCTTTCTGAAATCCTACATGCAGGGCAGCAGATTTACCAAAATTACGTCTAAATCTGATTGCTTTTATATCATTATTATTTGCTGATAATTTTATTATTTCATCCCACGACCCATCTGTACTACCATCATCCACAAAAATAATTTCATAAGTGAAATTATTCTCTTTCATTACCCTTCTGATCCATTCAGTAAGCTCAGGTAATGATTCTTTTTCATTGTATAATGGTATTACTACTGATATATCCATAGTATTTGTTAATTTTTTAATAGAATATTTTCCAATTACATATTTTCATTAATAGAAGGATGTTTTTTTATAATTCCAGCTAATATTAAAGATAGAATGGCAGATTCTATTAAATATGTAAAAGCTGTACTTAATTGATATTTAAAAGAAAATGCTTGAGAAAATGTTTCAGGAGTAATAAAAGATTGAAATTGTTCGGGCATCATTTCTTTTTGCATCTCTAGATTTATTATCAATGTATTTAGCATATTATTTAAATAATTAGGGTCTAATACATAAAATATTAATAATTTAACTAGTAAAAATATTAATAAACTAAAAAATGAAATTATAAAACTTAATAAAAAAGCATTTAAATAGCTTATATGACCTTCTCCAAATTCTACACGCGCTTTATTAATAGCCTTGATACTAAAAAATATAATAGCAAAAGCTTGAATAATAAATGTTATAGTATTTAACATTAAAATATTCCCCCCAAATATCCACATTAGTAACAAATATACAACCATGATAGCTGCTGCAAATAATGTATATTTTGATGCATGATTTAATAATTCTTTTGTTTTCATTTTTTATTGCAAAATTATTATAAATTAATGAATTTAGATATATACCTTAATATACTGATTTATACTTAATTTACTTTTCTTTGTCAACCACACAAAGAAAAGTCTCCGCTGTGGAAATGCGGTATTGCTAGAGCTTATTAATTATTGTAAAGGTATTCTTTTATAATACTAAATGTTGAAAAAAATTTTTTTATCTAAACGTCTATTCCGATTAGCTTATAAAACATTCTCCCTATCACTTATCAACTCATCAACTCCTAAACTTATCAACTTAAAATTTAATTTAAGCTCATTTAAGTGCATTTGTGGATTAATAACAATAATTAGACAGTTAATATTAACCTATAAAATTTACTCACAATAAATGTCATATAACCTTTCAATACAATTAATAATCCATTTCTTGAATATAAACTTTTTGAGATTTATTTACAAGTAAAGAACTTACATCCACTAAATAAATACTACTAGCCCAACCATAAGTAGGTATTATAAACTGTTCTATGCTATTCTCAACAGTGCCAGACTGAAAATACATTAATTCACCTAATAAATTAAAAACTTTTATTTCATAGGGCTCACCTTCTGTAGCAGTAAAGTTGATTAAAATATTATTAAAAATATCTGTATTAATAGTAATCCAATGATCATCATCTGCAGCATTACAAAGTATTGATTGAGTGCCAAGCACTTCATACTCGCCATCATAATCAAACTGTGTCAATCTATAGTATAAAGCCTTTCCTTTACTGTCGAAATTATCTACCCAAGAATATGTAGATACTTCATTACTATTACCTGCACCTTGTATATATGCTACAGGCTCCCAATAGATGCCATCTGAGCTACGTTCTACTAAATAATATTCACAATTAATTTCAGAAGCTGTTTCCCATTTGAGAGCAACATATTTCCCCACACAATAAACTTTAAAATACAATAATGTTACTGGCAAAGGATGAGCTTTATCTACTAATATCCATGTATAGAAACCACCTTGATATCCAGCAGGTGGTACAACATTTGTTACTCTATTATTAGCTGGATCGGCAGTTCCAAGAGCTGTAGAGTAACCTTGAAAAATATCAAAAGCATCTGGTACCCAGCTGTAGGTACCTGCTGTAGCATAAGGATCTTGTCCCCATAACTGAGCTGAGAGATTAGACTCTGTGATAGTATTAGGAGAAGCAATCTCTGCATTATCTCTATAAGTAAATGTAAGTGTAGCTGAGGGCTCAGTTGTCCATCCATCTTTTCTCAAAATCCAATATCTATCTACTACATAATATGAACCATTTGTACCATTTATATTCAAATCTTCTACTGCTGGAGCTACAGTAGGTAGAGGAGTATTGTCTGCACCAGTTGCACGTGTACTAGCTATTAATGTACCTGGTGAGCTACCAGCTGTTTTTATGGTATAAACAAAATCTATTCTACCTTCTTTCCAAAATGGGATAGTGTATGTACCTGTACTATTGTTTATTTTCCAAGCTACTCTATTTAGATCCCCCTCTGAAACTATACCTCCATTAGTAGTAGCTACAATCCCATTAGGATTTGGTTGATTTATTACTAAAACGACATTGTTTTTAAGTGTAATTTTAGCATCTTTTAAATTTAAAAGTTTATCTTGACTTTTCAAAACAAAGCTAAATATCGAAAATATAACAATAAAAAATAAAATTTTTAATTTCATACTATGAATTATTTATACAAAAATACATAATATTCTTAATATATTACTAATTTTTTAAAATTTTATATTCTTGATAATCTTCGTTTTTTATTTGTTCAAATTCATGTTGCATTTTTGTAACATCAAACATGATTTCTAAAGTATCATGATTTATTAGTTTTATAGAATTAGTTAATTTATTTATCAAAACTAAAGAGCTTTCAATTATTTCATCATTATTGTTTTCTATCTCATGCCAAATATTAGCTAATCCATTAGAATAAATTTCAAAATATAGATTACCATTATCATAAGATAGTTCTAATTTTAAAGCATTAGAATTTGATAAATTATTAAATTTTGATATAATTAATTTAAGAGTTTCATAGACTGCTAAATAGATATTTTCATATATTTCATCTGGTAAATTATTTTGTTGAAAGAATCTATTTAGATAATCATCTAAAACAGCTATGAAATCACTATTTATTAAATATAAAGAATCAATTTTTTTCATAATTAACATTATTAAAATATTCTTGAATTTTTTTACGATAGTATAAATTAAAGTTTAAATTATTGCGATTCATCGATTCAAAATTATTATTTTTTATAACATTATACTGAAAATTTTTAATAAGGTTACTATTATAATCATTTTTAGCTGTTTCACTTTTACGTAAATTATCTGTCTCTTGCTGTTGTTCAGCTTTTTCAGCTTCTAGCATACGTATTTCTATTTGTTTTTGTCTTTTAATAGTTTCATAAGATAGATTTTTATTATAGAGATCTTTTTCAGTTTTTTCCATATCCTCTATCATTTGTTGAATGAAAGTAGCATTTTTCAGATTACCTTCTTTACTCATTTGTTCTTTTATTTGCTGCATAGCACGTCTAATAGCCTCTTGCTGAGTAGCCATTTTAGCTAGAGCTTCACTGATTTCTTTACTTTGTTTTTTACCATTTTGCATTTCTTTTTGTAGAGCTTCCATTTGTTTATTTAAGTCCTTTTGTAATTGTTTTAGAGTTTTCATGCTAGGTTTTGTATTATTAGAATTGCCCGTATTTTTGGGATTATTGCATTTCATAGCACCATCGCTATTCATTTGAGACATACTATTTTGCTGTTCCATTTGCTGCAATACATCTGATAGAAACAGTGCAAGATTATTGAGTGAGGTCATCAAATTTTGTTGATTAATAGCTGCATGTCCCAAAGTCCAATTATTAAGGTTATTAATAGCTTTTTTGCTTTCTTTTTCTATTTTGTTAATTTCATCAAAAATAAAATTAGAAACCATAGGTTGACGTTTGCCAATCATATAGAGACTATCTTTGGTACGTTTCATTACTTCTTGTAATTCATATTGCTTTCTCACATAATCTTGGTAATTTGATAAGCGCGGATTCTGTTGATAAATATTTTTAATTAAATTTTCTTGCTCAAAAGAAGCTAAAATTACATTTTTTAATAATTGTCTAAGTACGGTAGCATCTTCTGCATTTTCTTCTTGCAGCTGTTTTTCTAAGTTTTGTTCTAATTTGTTAGCTAAATCATTTAATTGTTGGCTAATATTTTTTTGATTTTCATTAGCTTTTTTATGATTATTTTTTTGCAGATTTTGTTCAGCTTGTTGAACTTCATTACTAATAATTTGCTCTTCTGTTTCTATATTTTCCATTTTAAATGGATCTCTGAGTTTTTCATTTTCCTTTAACAAACTGTCATATTTCTCGAACTGTTTTTCTAAATCTTGTTTTAGTTCATTTTGTTTATCTAATTCATCTGGATCTTGTTTTTTAGATAATTCATCAAATTGTTTACTTAAATCTTTAAATTCTTCGAAAGTTTCTCTTAGATTTTTTTCAATATCTAAGCGTTTCAGTAGATCTATTTGTCTATCCAGCATTTTATTTAATTCTTCATTTTGAAGCTTAAACTCTTCGATATCTTCAGATTTTAACTCATTATTTTCCATTAATTTTTGTAAATTTTCTAAATATTCATTTAGTTCATCTAGATTAATAGATTTAATAAGTTCATCTATTTGTTGTATTTTTTCATAAATTTCTAAATTTTCATCATAAGAAGGTGAAAGTTGTAGATTTTGTTCTAAATTTTGCAATTCATTTATAATATCATTTTGTCTTTTTATTAAATTTTCCCATTTTTGTTTTTGTTCATAATTAAATTTACGTTCTAGTTTCCATTGATTTTCTAGTTGTTTTAATTCATTTTTAATGTCATTTAGTTCTTTTTGTATATTAGAAAATTTAGAATTAGCGACATGTAATTGTTTAGATTGTTCCATTTGGATTTCTTCTTTTGTAGGTATTTTTATTTCATATTCACGAGATTTAGTAGATTTAGGTCCAGCTATAGCGTCATTATCGTAAATTTCTAAATAAAAATGAATAATATCGTCAGGCTGTAGATTTAGAAATGAAAAATCTATATCAAAATTAAAATTTTGTATTAAATCATTATTTGAAATAGTTATTGGGATTTTTCCATTAATAGTGCTATCATTACGAGTCAATTTATAAATGGCTAGTAATTTAGTAAATCCATAATCATCAGAAATAGAGCCAAAAACATAATAATGCATTATAGAGAATGTATCTTTTTGCAATTGTACTAATATTTGCGGATAAGCATCGGGTATTTCTGTAATATAAATATTTGTAGTATCTTGTAACGGAGATTGTATAGATTTAGTAATTATTTGCAAATTTTCATTTTTTAATATTTGTAATTGATAATCTAATTTATTTTTTACCGAGTATTTATTTAATGCATCACCATTAATTATTATCAGGCTATCGGCATCCTTTACATTAAATGAAAACAAAATTTTAGTTCCACGTGGAACGCTATATGAAAAAATATTTACAAATTGTTCATTAGCAATTTTTGTATAATTAGGATACATCACATTGGCTACAAGTCGATAAATAGACGGTTTATTATATACATTTATTTCATATTCATCAGAAATCCAGTCCTCAGCGATAATTTGAAAATTAGTATTTTCTGTCAAATTTTCAAAAATATATTCATATTTATTATCTAAAGTTTTTTTGGGAATATACTTATTACCCTTAGACAATATATAGATATCTTTAGGGATTTTATCACCCGTAATTTCAAAATTTAACACAAAAGATTTTCCAGATTCAATATAAAAATTAGTATTTAAAACATTAACTTTAAAACCATAATCTTTAGGAAAAATTTTATTATAATTGGATATTCTCACTAAAGGATTAATAAATTGATTGGGAAAAGTAAAAGATAAAGTAAAGAATATAGCTAAAATACTAATATTGCCAATAATCCACTTGTAATATTCTTTAATATTAAAAAATCTTTTTAAATTAATTTTAGACAATTCATTGCTGCGTCTAGATAATTCATTTAATAATAATTCATTTTTGTTAAGTTCATTTAGTTCAAATAATTCTAATGCAGATAAAAATTTATCATCAGTATTAGAGTAATTCCCAAGTAATAATGCGAAATCTTTATAAGATTTATCTCTAAAAAGTCCAAAATATCTTAAAACAGGTAATGCAATATAATAAGAAAAAAATATAGTTAAAGAAATTATTAATAATATTAGTAATATCAATCTAAAGGAGGAATTGAGCCAAAACAAATTTTCTATTGTTGATAAAACAAACAATAAAGAAACAGAAAACAAAATAAACCAAAATAAACCTTTAATAAGGTTATTGAGATAAAATTTTTTTGCAAATTTTTCTATTATATTTATAATTCTATTGTTGCCTGTCCTTTCCATCGTTTAATAATTTTTGTTTTAGCATTATAAAAATTCATAATATATTTAGATTTTGATAATGAATCTGAGATATTAAAAAACAAATTACCATTTATCAAAAGTGAATCATTTATATTAATTAATTGTAAATTTACAGAGTCTAGATTAGTTAAAATTACATTTTGATAATTAAGATTTTTATTTATAGAATCTATAGTAATCAGAACAAATCTATATAAATATTCTGGTACACGTGCTGGTGAGATTAAAATAATATTAGTATCATCATTATTTAATAAAATAGAATCTATATAAAGTTCTGTTTTTATATTACGAAATAAATTATCAATTTTTAACCCTGAAGAATAGTTATCAGAAAATGATTCTATATTTATACTATCAGCTTTTAATTTATTTATTTGTAATATATTACTTTTTGAATTAGATTCAAGTATTACTACATCATTATCATTAGTATTAGTTTTAGAAAGCAAAATTCCCAGTATTATCAATATCACAAATAAAAAAATTATCAAAATCATATAAAATATATTTTTTTTCATTACAAATTCTTTAATAATCTAACTTCACTATCGGTAAGATAACGCCATGTTCCACGTGGAACATTTTTTTTAGTAAGAGGACCAAACATTGTTCTATCAAGCATTAATACTTTATAACCTAAAGATTCGAATATCTTTTTTACTATATGATATTGTCCAGAATGAATAGCTATACCGACATAATTATGAGGTTTGTCTTCAATATAACTTATTTCATCAACATTAATTTTATGTCCATCTATATATACACCATCTATAATTTTTTGCATATCATTGATTTTCAGATTTTTATCTAATCTTACTTCATAAATTTTTAAAATATTTGATGAAGGATGAGTAAGCTTACGAGCTAAATCTCCATCATTAGTGAATAATAAAATACCAGTAGTATTCCTATCTAATCTACCAACAGGATATACACGAAATTTTAAATCACCTAATAGATTCATAACAGTTTTTCGATTTTGAGGATCTTTTGATGTAGTGATATAATCTTTTGGCTTATTCATTAAAATATAAATCTTTTTTTCAGGCTTTATAGTTACATCTCCAATCATCACTTTATCCGATTCTTTAATTCTAGTTCCTAATTGAGTAATAATCTTTCCATTCACAGAAACACTACCCGTTAAAATTAAATTATCTGCTTCTCTTCGAGAACAATAACCACAATTTGCAATATATCTATTCAGTCTAATACCTTCATTTTTCTGTTTAAGATCTTTTTTAAACGAATTATTATTAGAAGATTTTGTATTTTTCTCTTTATGTGTTTTATTCCTTATAAAATCCTTCATATTTAAAATATTTCATAATTACAAAATTACATAAAAAAAGGGGAATTTAAATTCCCCTTTTCTAATAAAAAATAAATACTTATTTAACAAGATTTAATCTGCTGAAAAGTTCTTTACGATACATTCCTCCTATAGGGATAACTTTCATTTTACCTTCAATAACTAAATCTGGATATTTGATACTAAAGATTTTGTCTATACGTACTATATAGCTTCTATGCACACGCACAAAATCTTTAGCAGGTAATATACGTTGCATTTCTTTCATTGTTGTGTGAGTAGTATAGATATTATCCGCAGTATTGATAACAACATAATCTTTTAAAGCCTCTATATAATAAATATCAGAAAATTTAATGCTATTTAGTCTATAATCAGCACGAACGAATATGCTATCGGAATCACTTTTTTCTATAACCATATTTTTTAGCATATCACGTTCTTTAATGAGATCTTGATCATCCTTATATTTATTAAGGGCCATCTCTATAGTAGCTATCAATTCGTTTTCTTTAAAAGGTTTCACGATATAACCATAAGGAATAGCTGACCTAGCTTTATCAACAGTATTTTCATCTGCATATGCAGTTAAAAATACTACAGGTATATTTGATTTTTCTCTAATAACCTCAGCAGCTTGTATGCCAGACATATCACCTTTTAGCATAATATCCATCAGAATAATATCAGGATATAACTCATCAGCAGCTTGTACTGCAGCTTCTCCTGTAGGAAAAGAACCTACAACTTTATAACCAGCTTTTGTTAAAACATTTTCAATGTCTTTTGCGATGATAGCTTCATCTTCTACTATTAAAACTTTTGTCTTTGCCATAATTCAAATTTTTAAATTTTCGACAAAATTACAAAAAAATAATATATATACCTAATTATTTATTAATAAATAGACTAATAAATATTTTTTTCATATAATATAATATGTTTTATAGTCTTAAGTGATATTTTTTTATACTAAATAAATTGTTTTCTAATTTTTTTATGAGTAAAGATCAAAAAAGAGTATTTTCATAAAATTAATTTTTATTTATTACTGAACAGTTAAATTTTAACCATAAAGTTAACAAAGAAGGCACAAAGGACACAGAGAATGATGTAAATTTGTTGTCTGAACTTGGATTAAAGGATTTTTAGGATAATAGTAAAAGAATCTGCAGTTCAGGCTTATTAAAAGATGAATAAATAGTAGTTTTATATTTGAAAAAACGTTGCGTCTCATCCGCATAGGGAAATGATTTGTAATAAAACAAGCAAGCCGTGTTAGAGAAACGATTTTGTAGGGGTTTAAAATTTTAAACCCATCAAATCATTTCCCCAGCGGAGACTTTTCTTTTGTTACTTTTCTTTGTGTGGTTGACAAAGAAAAGTAANNCAATTATACTCATAAGAAATATAGATGTTACCGTGAATGAACCAGTAATAATTTAGTTATTAATTAAACGCCAAATTCTAAATATATAATTATTTTTCATTAAAATATTGATCTAAAAAATTATATAAGTCTTCGCCTCGTAGATTTTTAGCAATAATAATGTGATTCTCATCAAGTAAAAAATTATATGGTACTACATTCACACCGTACAATTTGGCTGCCTCTGAGTTCCAATATTTAAGATCACTTACATGATACCAAGTTAGCTTATCTGTGTTTATAGCATTTATCCAAGATTGCTTGTCTTTGTCTAGAGAAACTGCAAAAATTTCAAATCCTTTTGGATGAAAGGTCTGATATGCTTTGACTACATATGGATTCTCTTTTCTACAAGGTCCACACCAACTAGCCCAAAAATCTACTAAAATTAATTCACCTTTGACTGAGTATAAATCTAATGAATCACCATTAGGTGAAGGTAATTTAATATTGGGAGCTTTAGACCCTATAGTTGTTTTTAGTAAAGCTTGAGTTTTATTATGAAAACTTAAAACCCCAGGATGGTTTGGATAATTTTTCATTAGTGCGCTATCTACTAATTTATATGTATCAGCAAAGCCATTATCTATGTTTAATCTTTCAATAAAGAATAAATTCACTAAGCTGCCAGGATTACTTCTAATAACATTATTTAAATAAACATTTTTAGCATTATTTAGGTTTATGTACTCTCGACCTACTCTATCTTTTGTTTCTGGATCTACAGCAGAATTATATAATCTCTGGACACTATCTATCTGTTTTTGAATGTTAGCTAAAACCCATTCTACTTCATAAATAGTTTTAGTATTAGGTGAACCTTCAATATTGGGCATATATCCTAGTTGTTGCGGATTTAATAATAAATGAACTTTTTCACCAGGTCTCAGAACCAAGGCTAAAAAATTATTCCTACTATGAAAATACAATTTATAAATCTCCTCAGGATTATTTTGCTCTAATGAAATATAAAAAGAATCTGCATTTATAATAGGTGCATTAATAGTAAAAGCTCCAGGATTCAAATAATTTGATAAAGTAATCTGATTAAATGTAGTAGGAGTTAATAATTTACCATAAATTTCTATTTTTTGCTGACTAAATGCTAATATTGGCAAGAAAAGTATACTAAAGATTAAAAATTTTGATATTTTTTTCATTTTTTTATTCCAAAATTACATAAAAGAAATTAAATTATGAGTAATTATTTTATGGCTAAGCAAGATTCATAATACAAAAATTTATCACAGTTTTTTATTAAATATGTTTTTTAATTAGATTTTTATTAATAAAAAATTAGGTTCTATAACGTTTTAAGTGTGTAAAGATTAAAAAATAGTAATTTTATAAAAATGAATTTTATTTATTATTAAACAGTTGAATATTAACCACAGAGTTCTCAAAGAAGGCACAAAGAACACAGAGAAAAAATGAAAGAGAATGATAAACTTTAATGCTATTTTATTAAAAAATGGCACTAAAAGGCTTAAAAATGGCACTTTGTGAACTTTGTGTAATATCTTGGTGCTCTTTGTGGTAAAATAATTTACCCACAATAAACGTTATAGAACCAAAAATTATTATTGTGAATTTATCAATTGTAAGTTTTTTTTGAGATTATAATTGGATTTTTATAAAATTTTTATTATAAATCAAGAGTTGACAGCATTAAAAAATACATTTTAGTAAATCAAAAATTTTTATTAATTTTACAAAAAAATTATGTTAGATAAAGGTCAGAAAGCACCAGATTTTAGTTTTATACATATTAGTGGCAAAGAGATGAAATTGTCTGATATGAAAGGCAAAAAAGTAATTTTATATTTTTATCCTAAAGATAATACAAGTGGTTGCACAAAAGAAGCATGTAATTTTAGAGATAATTATGAATACCTCACTAAATTAGGTTTTGAGGTTATCGGTGTGAGTCCAGATAATGAGAAATCACATAATAATTTTAGAGAAAAATATAATTTAAACTTCACATTAGTGCCCGATCCAGACAAAAAGATAATAAATCTATATGGTGTATGGGACAAAAAAATAAGATGCGGTAAAGAAACTGAGGGTTTATTGAGAACTACATTTGTAATCGATGAAAATGGTATCATACAAGAAGTGATAAAAAATGTAGATACAGCTAATAGTACACAACAATTATTAGATATATTAAAAATAAAATAAAAAAATATGGCAGCAGAAGAAAATGATAAGTTAAAAGCCCTTAAGCTAACAATAGATAAATTAGATAAAACCTTTGGTAAAGGATCAGTGATGAAGCTAGGTGATAATCCGGCAGAACCAATAAATACTATATCTTCAGGGAGTATTGGATTAGATCTGGCTTTAGGAGTAGGTGGATATCCGCGTGGAAGAATAGTAGAAATATATGGACCAGAGAGTTCTGGTAAAACAACCTTGGCCATTCATGCTTTAGCAGAAGCACAAAAAGCTGGTGGTATAGCAGCTTTCATAGATGCAGAGCATGCTTTTGATATTAATTATGCTCATAAACTAGGTGTAGATATTGAAAATTTGCTGGTTTCTCAACCTGATCATGGTGAACAAGCTCTAGAAATAGCTGATGCTCTCATACGTAGTGGCGCAGTAGATGTTATAGTCATAGATTCCGTAGCAGCCCTTACCCCACGTAGTGAAATAGAAGGCGAAATGGGAGACTCCCAGATGGGATTACAAGCTAGACTTATGTCTCAAGCATTAAGAAAATTAACTGCAAATATTAGCAAAACAAATTGCTTATGTATCTTTATTAATCAACTACGTGAAAAAATAGGTGTAATGTTTGGTAATCCAGAGACCACAACCGGCGGCAATGCTCTCAAGTTTTATTCTTCTGTGAGAGTAGATATTCGTCGAGTAAGCCAAATAAAAGATGGTGAAAACTATCTGGGTAATAGAGTGAGAGCTAAAGTTGTAAAGAACAAAATAGCTCCACCATTTAAACAAGCTGAATTTGATATTATTTTTGGTGAAGGAATTAGCAAAATTGGTGAGATAATTGATCTGGGAGCCAATTTAGAAATTATCCAGAAAAGTGGTTCTTGGTATTCATATGATAATAATAAATTAGGACAAGGCAGAGAGCAAGTAAAAAAATTACTTTTAGATAATCCAGATTTAGCTAATGAAATAGAAAGTAAAATAAGAGAAAAATTAGTTCAAAACGCCTGATTTAATTAGTTAAAATTCCTTTTTATATATAGTAATGTTAGTAAATGCTTTAAGTTGTGAAAGTAATAACTATAATATAAAAAATTTTTTATTATCAACGTTATAATTAATCAAATAATATGAAACACAAATTGTTCATAGTCATTATTAGTTCATTAGTATTAATATTATCATGCTATAGAGAACCATCAAAGCAACAAGATCAAGAATTAACAAGCTGGGAGAAACAAATCCAAAATATAGATTCTTTATTAGCTAAGAATTCTAAAAACGATTCATTATGGGCAGAAAGAGCTTTAATATTTTTGTCAGCAAAGCAAATAGATAGTGCTTATTCTTCTATTAGCAAAGCATTATTAATAAATTCAAACGTTTCTAGATATCATGTGATACTAAGCGATTTATATTTAGCAAAAAATTCGGTAAACAATTGTAGAGATGCACTATTGAGAGCAATAGAATTAGATGATGAAAATATAGAGGCATTATCTAAACTATCAGAACTTTACTTTTTAATAGGTGATTACGAAAAAAGTTATGCATATTTAAATAAAATTACAGACCTAGATCCTAATAATGCAAAAGCATATTTTATGAAAGGATATGGACTGCTAGAACAGGGAGATACTAATAGAGCTATAGCAGCAATGCAGCGTGCCACACAGGCAGATCCTGATTATTATGAGGCTTTTTTGAAGCTAGGTCAGTTATTAGGTGATAAAGATTTGCAATTAGCAGATGAATATTACAAAGCTGCTCTGAGAATACAACCTAATTCTGAGGAAGCTCTTTATATGTATGCATATCATTTGCAAAATACAAATCGCATAGACCATGCCATAGAACATTATCAAAAAATTCTTACTATAAATCCTATTAATAAATTTGCTTATTATAATTTGGGATACATATATTTAGTTTATAAAAAAGATTTTAATAAATCAATCTATAATTTCAACAAATCTATAGAAATAGACTCTAGCTATGCAGAAGCATATTACAATAGAGGTTTGGCATATGAACAAGTCGGTGAAAATGAAAAAGCAATATCAGATTACAAGACAAGCTTAAAATACAAAACTAATTTTGACAAAGCTATTCAAAGATTAAACGCATTGCAAATGTGAAATGGTGTAATCAGGTGCTTTACATAAAAGTAAATTATTATATATTTGTAGAAACAATTTGTATATGAATAAACTAAAGAAAAGCTAACACAAGTATTTGCCCTTATTAAAAAATGAATATTATTCTATAATCTTTCATACATCAAACTATATTTTGATACATTGTTGTCCGATAAAAAAATTTTTAATAAAAGGAGTTAAAAAACTTTCTTAATATATAGT
>LFTI01000039.1 GCA_001513285.1 Rikenellaceae bacterium DTU049 | reverse complement strand
CATAGGATTAGCTGCTAGTGGTAATGGCAATATTCCTTCATTTACAGTTACTAATACAGGTCCATCTCCACAAATAGCTATTATCATTGCTACACCTTCTTTCACTAATAATGGATTAACCTGCACTGGTAGCTCAGATACTTTTTTAATCACTGTAAATCCTATTCCTGATGTAGCCTCAGTTTCAGACCAATCATTATGTGCAAATCTACTAACAACACCAATTAATTTTATTAGTACAGTAAATAATACTTTATTCAGCTGGATAAATGATAATCCTAGTATAGGATTAGCATCTAGTGGTAATGGCAATATTCCATCTTTTACAGTCATAAATGAAAGTTTAGAATTACAAACAGCTACTATAATAGTTACACCATCATTTACTAATAATGGAGTTACATGTACAGGTGTGTCTGAGACTTTTTTAATTAATGTATATCCAATAGCTATTGCGAGATTTAGTATATTACCAAGAATCGTAAAAGAAGAAGATGGTAGAGTACAAGTAATAGATGAAAGCATAGGAGCCAATAGTTGGTACTATGATTTTGGAGTAAATGACGACCAAAATGATATTTTTACTGACAGAGAACCTATGTATATTTATACTAATGAAGGTAATTACACAATAATGCAAATAGTAAATAACCAATATAATTGCCCAGATACTGCTTATAATGATGTTATAGTAAACCCATCAATAATATTTTATATACCAAATGCATTTACTCCAAATGAAGATGATAAAAATGAATTTTTTATGCCATTTGGATTTAATGTTTCACCTTTAGAATATGAATTTAGAATTTATGACAGATGGGGCAAGCAATTATTCTATACTACAGATTTCAATGTTGGGTGGGATGGCAAATTTAAAGGAGAATACGTAAAACAAGATGTTTACGTTTATTCAATTAAAGTCATATTAGAAGATGGACCGCAAGTTTTTAGAGGTTCCGTTTATCTATTAAAATAATGATTTTGAATTGGAAAAATTAAAAGCCACGTCTTAAAAAACGTAGTTTTTATCATACAATGATTTGTTTGCTCTTAATAATATTCCTTTAGTTTTGACATAATTTTAAATATTAAAAAATTTAGACATATAACTTGTCAAATAGATATTTTTTACAAAAAATTATCTATTTTTGCAAAAAAAAAATATGACAATTCAAAAATTAGAAGACATCGTAAAAACAGTACAAAATCAAAAGCCAAAGAGAGTAGCAGTGGCATATGCAGCTGACTCTCATACATTAGATGCAGTAAATAATGCATATAAATTAGGTTTTGTTATCCCAATCTTAGTAGGTGATGAAAAATGCATTAAAGATTTAGCAGATAAAGAATGCATTGATATTTCTAAATATAAAATCATACAAGAATCTAATGATATGAATGCTGCTTACAAGGCTGTAGAACTCATAAGGAATGGGGAAGCAGATGTTTTAATGAAAGGTACTGTAACCTCAGATAAATATGCTAAAGCAATATTAGATAAAGAACGTGGCATAATGCCTCCGAAGGGTGTGTTAAGTCATGTAACTATAATAGAAGTGCCGACCTATCATAAATTAATTCTTGTAAGCGATGTAGCTATTATACCTGCTCCTACTCTAGATCAAAAAATAGCAATGACAAATTATTTGATAAAAGTTGCTCACAAACTAGGAATAGAACAACCTAAAATAGCTGCTATAGCACCTTCTGAACAAGTATTGCCTACAATTCCTTCAAGTGCAGAAGCTGCTTTATTAAGCAAAATGGCTGAACGTGGGCAAATAAAGGGAGCATTAATTGATGGTCCAATGGCACTAGATGTAGCTATAGATATGGAAAGTGCTCAAATTAAAAAATTAGAAAGTCCAGTAGCTGGTGATGCTGATTGTTTGTTATTCCCTTGCATAGAGGCTGCTAATACATTTTTTAAGACATGCACAAAAATAGCTAAAGGAGAATTAGCTGCTAATGTAATGGGCGCAAATGCTCCTGCCATTCTTACTTCTCGTGGTGATAGTAGTCTGACAAAGACATACTCTATCGCTCTAGCTTGTTTAATAGCAGAAAAATAATTTAATTATGAATAAATCATTGATTTTAGTTATTAATCCTGGCTCTACCTCAACTAAAATTGCCATCTTTGATGAGGAAGGGAATAAACTTTATCAAAATAATATCAAACATTCTGCTGAAGAACTAGCCCCTTTTTCCAAAATTACTGACCAATTTTCTTTTAGAAAACAAATTATCATTAATGAACTCAAACAAAATAATTTTGATCTAAATCAAATCAAAGTTATTATGGGAAGAGGTGGCCTACTAAATCCTATCCCATCTGGTATGTATGAAGTTAATGAATTGATGATAGAACATTTAAGTAAAAGCATTAATGGTGAACATGCTAGCAACCTCGGTGCTTTGATAGCTAATGACATTACTAAATCTATACCTGGCTCACAAGCATTCATTGCAGATCCAGTAGTAGTGGATGAATTGCAAGATATAGCTCGCATAGCTGGACATTCACTTTTTAAACGAATTAGTATTTTTCATGCTCTCAATCAAAAAGCTATTGCTAAAGCTCATGCTAAAGCACAAGATAAAAATTATGAAGATTTAAATCTAATAGTAGTGCATTTGGGTGGTGGCATAAGTGTAGGTGCTCATTGCAAAGGTAAAGTAATAGATGTAAATGATGCTCTCAATGGCGAGGGGCCATTCTCTCCAGAACGTAGTGGTACACTCACAGCAGGTCAATTAGTAGATATTTGCTTTAGTGGTAAATATACTAAAGAAGAAATTAAAAAAATGATCACTGGGAAAGGCGGTTTAGTATCTTATCTGAATACTAATGATGCTCAATTAGTTGAAAAAAAGATTATCGAAGGTGACCAATATGCTAATCTTATTTATCAGGCTATGGCATATCAAGTAGCAAAAGAAATAGGCACTAGTGCAGCAGTATTAAAAGGCGAAGTTGATGCTATTATTTTAACGGGTGGCATTGCTTATGATAAAATTTTTGTTGATTGGATCAAGGAACATGTCTCTTTCATAGCTCCTATCTTTGTTTATCCTGGCGAAGATGAAATGTCTGCTTTGGCATCATATGGCATATCTTATCTGAAAGGTGAAGTAAATATTAATACTTATAAAGGATAATTTTTTACTTTTTTGGCTCTTTTATTTAATATTTTTAATTAATTTATAAAATCATATGTCTAAATTTATTGTAATTACTGGTGCAGCAGGTTTTATTGGTAGTGTATTAGCTAATTATCTTAATTTTAATCAATTAGATAATGTTATCATCGTAGATGATTTTAGTAAATTAGAGAAAATTCATAATTATGACTCATTACCTTATGATAGAATAGAGCGCGACCAATTTATTGATTGGTTAGACAAACATCATAATGACATAGATACAGTGGTACATCTGGGTGCACGAACAGATACTACAGAATTTGACTATGGCGTTTTCGAAAAACTTAATCTAAATTATTCTAAAAATATTTGGAATATTTGCTCTAACTACGGTATAGATTTATATTATGCATCATCAGCAGCTACCTATGGTGATGGTACCTTAGGTTATAATGATGACATAGAATTAATAGATAGATTACAACCATTAAATCCATATGGACTTAGTAAAAATGAATTTGATAAATGGGCAATAAAACAGATTAATAAACCCAAACATTGGACTGGCTTCAAATTTTTCAATGTTTATGGACCAAATGAATATCATAAAAGACGAATGGCTTCGGTAGTTTTTCACGGATATAATCAAATAAAAAAAGAAGGTAAAATAAAACTTTTCAAATCTCATAAACCTGACTACAAAGACGGAGAACAAAAAAGAGATTTTGTATATGTTAAAGATGTTATCAAAGTCTTATTTTGGTTTTTAGAACATCGTCCAGAAAATTCGATATATAATCTAGGTACAGGAAAAGCACGTTCATTCATTGATTTAGCTAAATCGATTTTCTCTGCTATGAATATTAAAGAAAATATTGAATTTATTGATATGCCAAAAGACATTAGAGACAAATATCAATACTTTACTGAAGCTAATATGACAAAATTACATAATATTGGTTACAATAATCCGTTTTATTCATTAGAAAATGGTATTAGCGATTATGTAAAAAATTATCTAATACCTGATAAATGCTTCGAAAAATGAAAAAAATTGTATTCATCATTATATTTTTATCGATTACTTATTTTACTTTTGGACAGAAATTAGTAGATTCTACTAAAACACTTTCATTGATAGCACATTACAGTTTTGACTTTCCAGCATTAGATATGAAAGATAGATATGGTAATAATAATGGTGTAGGTGCAGAACTATCATATAAAACTTCTAAAAATGTTTTATTTGCCTTAAATTACACTTATCTTTTTGGCAATAATATTAAAATAGAAGATTCTATTTTTAAGGGTATATCTACTTCGGATGGATTTATCATAGATCAAAATGGGATGTACGCAGAGGTTTTTTGCTATGAACGTGGTTTTTCTGTTATTGCAAAAGCTGGTTATCAATTTCAACTACCCACGAAATATTATTCAGGCATTCAGGTAATGGGTGGCGGTGGTTTTTTGCAACATAAGATTAGAATTGAAAATCGAGAAAATGTCGCCCCACAGATTTTAGGTGATTATGCTAAAGGATATGATTATTTAAGAAATGGTCCCGCTGGTTATCTATATGTAGGATATGTATTTCATGCTAATCAAAAAATTATAAAATTCACTGCTGGTTTTGATTGTTTATTTGCTTTTACACAATCTAGACGAGATTATTTATTTCCCATTCAAGGACCTGATAAAGGAACACATTTCGACATGATTTATGGCTTTAAATTTGGATGGATAATTAATTTATACAAATCAAATAAAACTGAAAATAAAAAATACTATTTTAACTAAAAAGTTTTAAGTTACACAACTTTTTTGAAAGTATTAGCTGTGAGCTTAATGTGAAAACACCTTCTAATGCTATTGAAAAACCTGTAGTGAGTAAAACCGAACCATGGTTTGAAATTAATCCAAAAATTAAAAAATACATTGCAGTTTAAAAATAAAATTTATCTTTGCAACAAAATATAAGTATAAGATTTCATAAACAACGTTGTGAATCTTGACATTATGGGTTAAAAACTATTCTATCATGAAACAAGCCACCTTGAGTATTGTTATTCCTGCTTATAACGAAGAAAGAACCATTGCAGAAGTTACGCGTAGGGTTTGGGAAACACCGTTACAAGAAAATGTTACTCGCGAAATTATCATCGTAGACGATGGAAGTAAAGATGCAACCGTAAAAGTAGTAAAAGAATTCTTAAATCAAAATAACGACAAAAATATCCGATTGATTGAATGTGAGAAAAATCGTGGGAAAGGAGCAGCCATTCGTGAGGGAATAAAACAGGCCAATGGCAAATGGATTATTATTCAAGATGCAGATATGGAATATGATCCTCGTGATTACAATATCTTGCTTCAACCTGCACTCGAAGGATATGCAGATGTGGTTTACGGGTCGAGATTTGTGGGAGGCAATCCACACCGCATCCTATTTTTTTGGCATTCTATCGGAAATAAATTCCTTACTTTTATTTCGAATGCTTTCAGTAATCTCAATCTCAGCGACATGGAAACCGGCTATAA
Organism: Rikenellaceae bacterium DTU049; assembly: GCA_001513285.1. GTDB lineage: Bacteria > Bacteroidota > Bacteroidia > Bacteroidales > DTU049 > DTU049. The sequence continues at coordinate 17,615 of LFTI01000039.1, read as the reverse complement.
ACTGTTTAGAGCTGATATATTAAAGAGTATAGAATTAAAAGAGAATCGTTTCGGATTCGAAACAGAGGTTACAGCAAAGATTGCCCGAATACCTGGAATTCGCATCTATGAAGTAGGTATTGCTTACTATGGCCGAACCTATGCTGAGGGGAAAAAAATAAAGGCAAAAGATGGATTTCGTGCATTATACACTATTGTAAAATATAACCTCCAACGCAAAAAGTTTTGACGTCCTGTTGCCTTGGCTATTACCTTGCTTTTGTTATTCATACTTGGTTTGAAAATCAATGATTATTACAAGGTAAAACTATTCGATTACTCTGCCAACGATGTGGGTAAATATTACATATTAGAACTAAACTTGGTATCAAAAAGATTATTATCAATTATTTGTAATGGATCTTCCTGAAAAATATTAAAGAAAATACATTGCAGTTTAAAAATAAAATTTATCTTTGCAAGAAAATAAAAGTCCAAATTTTCATAAACAACGTTGTGAAACTTGACAAAAAAGTACTTTGTTAATGGAAAATTTTTCTGATATAAGACCTGTTAAAAAGAAAATATTAGGTATAGAAATTTCAGAATTTGTAATATTTTTAATTGTTTTTGTAGCAGTTTTTTTTCATATATTTTTTACTCATAATAGAAGAAATTTAGGACAATGGGAATACCCTATATGGGCTGATGCAGCTGGATATTTTGTTTACCTTCCTGCTACATTTATTTATAATTATGATGGTAGCAAATTGCCAGAAAATATTTCTGCTATGACTGGTGATGGCTTTCACATAGAAAATAATAAGATTGTCACTAAATACACCATGGGAGTAGCTATTTTGCAAGCTCCATTTTATGCTATTTCATATCTAATTTCCAATATTTTTGATATTAATGATAATGGCTTTGGGAAAGTGTATATTTATGGATTAGGTGTAGGAGCTGCTTTTTATTTTACTTTAGGATTAGTATTCTTATATTTATTCCTTAAACGTAGATATTCTAAAAATATATGTTTCATTACCCTACTACTAATTATTTTGGGTACCAATCTTTATTATTATATTTATGAGAAATTTCTATATTCTCATTTATATTCTTTTTTTATATTTTCTGTTTCTTTGTACCTCATAGACAAATTGATAAAAACTAATTTCAAAAAGGAAATTTATATAGCTTTATTTGGCATAATTCTATCACTAGCTTTTCTAGTTAGATACACAAATCCTATCTTTATAGTTTTAATGCTTTTATTTTTAGATATAGATAGCTGGCAAGCACTCAAACAAAGGTTCAAATATATTTTTAATATCAAATTTATTAGCATTGCAGCCATTAGTTTTATAATAATCTTATTACCTCAAATGTTTTATTGGAATTATCTAACAGGTAATTTTTTATATTATTCATATGGTAATGAAGGATTTAATTGGTTAGAACCCAAATTTTTAGAATTTTTCTTTTCACCAGATAATGGAGCATTTATATATACTCCACTTTACATTATTATTTTTGTTTATGCCATAATAATGTCAATAAAAAAGGAACAGAATGGGTTATTGATATTAAGCATATTTTTAATAGCTTCATACATATTCGCATCATGGTGGTCATGGAGTTATGGATGTAGTCTAGGTAAAAGACCTTTTGTAGAGCTAACACCCATATTTAGCATTTGTATAGCTGGTTTGGTAGATAAAATAATAGAATTCAGAAAACCAATAATTAGCATAATTTTATCATTAATTTTATTATTTTTTACTTTATTTAGTTTTAGCTTAAATTTACATTATGCAGGATGCTCTTTTGTATCTGATACGTGGGATTGGAATGAATATAAATTGATTGTAAACAGAAGTAAATTCCCTTTAATTAGATTTCATAAATATGAATATTCTACTGATTTTGAGTATTTTAATAATGAACTATATTATCCTTTTATCTTTAATACTAATTTAATTACTAAAAGTGATACAGCATATTCTGGACAACGAGTTTGCAAACTTAATCCAAATGATCAATATAGTTTCACTTATAGAAGAAATTTTGGCAGCATAACTGTAAAAGACTCAAGTAATGTAGATTTCAGTATAAAATATTTTTTCCCAAATAGTGATTCAAATAAACTTGATGCATATTTAGTTATACAAGTAGAAGAGATGGATTCAGTAGTGTATTACACATCTAAAAAATTAGAACCTATTCCAAATAAATGGATAGATGCCAATATACAAGTGGGCTTACCGAAATTTCCTAATTATTTTGTACTAGTTGTATATGTATTGAATGATAGCTCAACAGTACTATTAGATGATTTTAAATTAACAGTAAGATTTTAAAATTTAAATAAGTTAAACGAAAAAGCAGAAAGTTATTTATAAATTTATATTGGATATGTAATTAAAATTTTTTATATATTTGTAAAAAATTATTAGAATTATGAAACAGATAATCGAAGACGTAGAAGAGTATATCTCTATGGGCAAGCAAGAGAATCTCGCATTTTTAGATAATCTATACAATTTATTGTTAGAGAAAGAGGCTGATGCGGTTGATTATCAAGAGGTTAAAACTTTGAGTGCTGCTCCTCTGTGTCCCAATTGTGAAAGTAGTAATATCATCAAGAACGGTAGACAACAAGGTCAGCAACTTTATATTTGTAAAGATTGTGGAAGAAACTTTAGAGTAACTACTGGCACTTTCGTTTATAAAATTCAAAAACGTGAAAAAATGCTTGGCTACATTCGTTGTATGCTTGAAGATAAAACTTTACAACAATGTGCTGATGAGGTTGGCATAAGTTTGCCAACAAGCTTCGCCTGGCGTCATAGAATATTAGCAGCTCTCAGAAGCTTTGATAATAATGTAAACTTCTTTGGAATTATCGAGTTGAAACAATTACTCATGGAATACTCTGAAAAAGGCAGAAGAAAGCGTAATGCAATAGATAAATTGATATCCAAGATACGAAGACTTCAAAAAGTAGCTGTGCTAGCTACTCAAGATAGAAGTGGTAATATGCTTTTTAATGTTGTAGGCTTCCAAAAAGTGAGGCAAGCACATATAGAGAAGATATTAACAACAAAAATCTCAAAAAATGGTGTAATATGTAGTGATGACGATGAAGAATTACGAAATATACAAGCCAAAGAACTTAGGAGAAAAGAGGTAATAAAAAATAAAAAAAGTAAAAATGATTTGTATGGATTGACAGCTATAGAGAAGCATACAGGCATATTTGTGAATTGGATAAACTATAAATTCAGAGGTGTAGCTACCAAATATCTGCAAAGCTACATAATGTGGTATATAATAAAACACAAATATTTGTTAAAAAAATTAATAGAAGATGTAGGCAGGATGCTGAATTTAGCTTCATCAGATCGGCAAGCATGGTACGTATATATGGAGTTGAGATTAAATCCAATATTGATTTTAAAAGATTAATCTTTTACTTGCCATAAATTTCCTCTTATTTCAATTTTTTTTCTTATTTTTGTTAATTATGATTAAAAAAACTACTATTGATTTTATCCTTGAGAATATTCCTATTGATCAAGTTGTGAGCGAGTATGTCTCCTTAAAAAAGAAAGGTAATAGTCTTTTCGGATTATGTCCTTTTCATAATGAAAAAACCCCCTCTTTTAGTGTTTCTCCAGATAAAGGAATTTATAAATGCTTCGGTTGTGGTGAAGGTGGGAATGTAATTAAATTTTTAATGAAAGTAGAGCAGCTTTCATATCCCGATGCTATTAGATTTTTAGCTAAAAAATATCAAATACCTCTCGATGAAGATGATTCTCAGGTTGATGAACAAAAAGATGAAAAAGAGAAAATTTTTATTATTAATAATTTAGCTCTCGATTGGTTTAAAAATCAACTTTGGAAATCTGAAGAAGGTGTCAATTCTGCTTTATCTTATCTTCATCATCGTGGTATTTCAGATTTTACTATTCAAAAATTCAATCTTGGTTATAGTCCTAATAGTCGTGATGCATTCAAAAATTATGCTATTAAGAACGGTTATTCGACTGATGATTTAGTTAAAGCTGGATTAATAGTGCCTGATAGTTTAGCTGATAGATTTCGAGGTAGAATCATTTTTCCAATTTTTAATTTGGGTGGTAGAGTGATAGCTTTTGGTGGTAGATCTATTGGTAATATTCCAAATGCTGCCAAATATCTGAATTCTCCTGAAACTCTAGTTTATAATAAAAGTAACGTTCTCTACAATTTGAATATTGCTAAAAAATCTATTGTTCAGCAAAATTTATGTTATCTCACTGAAGGGTATTTGGATGTTATATCTCTTGTACAAGCAGGAGTAGAAAACGTGGTAGCTTCTGCTGGTACTAGCCTTACTCAAGATCAAATAAAAGCAATACATCGTTTTACTAATAATGTATGTTTAATGTATGATGCTGATAATGCCGGTATTAAAGCATCTTATAGAGCTATTGATATGTTGCTAGAAGAAGATTTGAATGTTTATTTAGTCTCTTTCCCAGATGGTGAAGATCCAGATTCCTTCGCTCATAAGGTTTCTACAACAGAACTTACAGATTATTTAGATAAAAATAAAGTTATATTTATTGATTACAAGGTTCAGCATCTACTACCCAATGATACTAACGATCCTATAAAAAAAGCTGACGTTATCCGTGATATATTATTATCTCTATCTCACATATCTGACCCTTTGGTCCAAGCTGAATATATAATTTATGTTTCTAAAAAATTTAATATTGATGAATTTACTCTCAGAGATGAATTTCAACGTATATTGAAAGGAAAATTAAAAAAAGAAATTAACAATTCTTATTCTATCAATCAAAAGAAATCTAATCTTAAATCTTCTAATTATATCCCCTCTTCAATTGATAATAAAATAGCTCAACATGAAAAACGAATCTTATATATCCTACTTCATTTTGGAAATAAAATATTAGCTTTCGACGATAGAGATGTTAATAATTTACCAATTACTATAAATATTCCTGCCTGGGAATTTATTTACAATGAACTTAAAAAAGATGATATTAGTTTTGTATTTTATAATAATATTTATCAATTAATCATTAACCAATATACATCAAATAATACGCTTGTTGTAAATGATATTATAGGCCTTTTAAATCCTGATGAGCAAAGTCTAATTTATGATTTATTATTAGACACATTTAAGCTCAGTGATAATTGGAAAAAGAAATTTAAAATCGAAATTAGTACTATAGAAAATAATGAATATTTATTTAATAAAGAAGTAGAATCTGCTGTTTTAGAATACAAAGCAATAATAATAAGCAAATTGAAAAATGCTAAATGTGAACAATTGGGCAAAACTACAGATTTAGACGAACAACAAAAATTATTAGAAGAATTTCAATTATTAAAAAAACTAGAAAATCAAATACTCAAAACCATTAGTGATAAAAATTTAAAACATTAATTATGAATAAATTACCTAAAAATATCAATGATAAAAAAAGTGCCAGAGAATATGTTAAAAAAATTTTAAAATCTTTAGATGAAGAATTAGTAGAAAAAAAAGCTGATGACTTATGGTTTGCCATTTCTAGACATCCAAAATTTAGAACTGCAGAAGTAGTGATGGCTTATTGGTCATTTGATCACGAAGTGCCCTCTCATGATTTCATAATGGATGCTGATAGACACAAATTAATTATCTTACCAAGGATAAAAGATCTCGATATAGAACCTGTATTTTATAAAGGTACTAGTCATATGTTTCCTAATAAATATGGTATAATGGAGCCAGTAGGACCTAAATATCCTTTATTAGACAAAATAGAGTTAGTGATAGTTCCAGGTCTAGCTTTTGATATTAATGGCCATAGACTAGGTAGAGGATTAGGATTTTATGATAGATTTTTAACTAAATTACATAATGCTTATACAATTGGCATTGCCTTTGAAGAACAAGTTTTTGAAACGATACCCTACGATGAAAATGATGTTCTAGTTGATGAATTAATATATTTCTAATTTTATAAAATAATTATTTATTTATCATTGTTGTCCGATAGAAAATCAATAAAATAATGTTTACAACAGTTAATGATATTAATATCATATAAAAATTTTGGTTCTATGACGTTTATAGTGGATAAATATTTTAACTATCAATTTGTTATTTATTAATCCACAAATGTACACAAATATAGATATAGGTTGATGAGTTGATAAGTTGATAAGTAATAAGTGATAAGTGATGGACAATAGATTAAAATGTTTATAAGCTAATTATTTAGAAACAAATCTTTCCATTACTATTTCTCCTAGTCTCCCCGTTACCTCGTCTCAATTTCTTCTAGTCTAACTAATCAAATAAATAAAATTAGTCTTTATTAATCTTTACTCACTCAAAAAGTTATAGAACCTATTTTTTCACATTTAACTTTTTTTTCGTATCTTTGCATTACCGAATTTTTTGTCGGGGCCGGATTGGTTTCGACAGCAGTGACAGTGGGATAGTTTGCATGCCGAGGATGGAGTGTTACCTCGTTAATCATCATTCCAATCGAATAAATGGCAACAATTATTCTGTTGCATTAGCTGCTTAATCCGAATTGATTAAGTGCTAATTGCCTCCCCAGTAGCTATACTCAGTGGCGACTGGGATCAGGTATCATAAATACTGAGTCCATTAAAAGAGTGGCTACAATCTTTTAATGGTATTTTGTAGCTTTGGAAATTAATGGGAGCTTATCCCCTAATTAATTTCCGAGATTTAATAGATAAGCTAAGCATGTAGATAACTATTTTGCTGGCTGCTTGGACGAGGGTTCGACTCCCTCCGGCTCCACTTATTTATTTTTCTCTTTCTTTATTGTTTTATTATATGCTCTGATAAATGTTTTATAATATTTATCATTTGTTACATATCTACTATAGTCCGCATCTATACCTGTTTTAATGTCTGATCTCGCAAATTCTTTACCTAGTATGCTTTGTACGTTCTTTATATATTGAGGATTATAATCTCTGTTTTTTAATATTTTTATGATTTCTAAACTTTCATTTAGATAGCCACCATTTGCAAATTGACTGGATAGTTTCACTAGTGAGTCACTCTGCATTGTTGAGAAAAATATAAACCTACTATTAGATAAATCATTTTTGTTTTTTAGACTATCTGGCAATGCATTATATTGAAATTTTAATTTCTGATATTGAATGTATATTGTATCTGCAGCCATTTTATACATTGCTTGCCAATTGTCTAATGAATGTTTAAAACTTATTTGTAGTTCTATTGATTTTTCTAAATTTATTAAATCTAATGGATCTATCTCGCATAGAGTGTTTAACCAAATATTTTTTGCTTTTATGATAAAATTTTTTGCTTGATAGAGACTATCCAGATTGTAATAGTATTTAGCTATTGCTAGTTCTTTTTGAAATCTATTTTTTACTCCTTCACATGTATCTGCTTTGAATTTATTTTTGTATTGCTCATAAATAAATTGTGGACATTGAGCTAAACTATTTAAATAGATAAATGAGTCTTCTTTTAAATTTATATATTCTGATTTAGCTATTTTTTCTAAGTAATTGCATATAGTTGTTTTAGATAATGATTTTAATGTATCTGGTAGTGAATTATTAGTTATTTCAGAAAGGTATAGTAGATTTATTGCATCTAATAAATTTGGTGATGTATATGAAATCTTAATACTTTTGTGCCTTCTGCTACCAATTATTTCTTTATGAGCATATTTATCAATTAGTTCTTTTAAAATAACATTTTGATATTTAATATAACAATTTGATAATTTATTTGTTTGTGAGTTAATATTAAATTCATTTTTTAAAGTTTCTAAATATTCATATGATTTTTTTATTTTTTTATTATCTACATTTATTCTATAATTGCTGCATTTAGTAATTATATTTTCAGTTAATTTATTTAAATTTTCATTTTTATAATTAACTAATAATGCAGAATCCTGGGCAAAAATAGGATTTTTATATAGTGTATCTATCATGATAATTTGTTCTACAGCCTCATCCCATGCTTCTCTTTCTAATAAATCTTCAATTCCTTTTGATAATATTTGTAAAAAATTATTCTTTTTTTCTTCTAAAATATTATTTACCGAGATATATTTACTATTTTTGCTAGCAAAATTTTGAGCTTCTAATAATATATGCAAAGCAATATTATTAAATCCTTTTTCTATAGATTTATCGTATATTGTTATGAAATTTTCGAATAATTTATAATAATTTTTTGTTAAATAAATATCTAATTGCTCAGTTTTGCTATATGATAACCCATCATTTATTAATTTTAATTGCTCTATAATATTTATAGCATTGTTGTATTCTTCTTTTGTGAATAAGTAATCTATCTCTTCTATACTTACATTCCATACAGTGTCTATTGTAGCTTGTAAATATTCGGGCAAATCAGGATATTTTATATTCTTAAATTTATTAATAAATTCAAGAGTTTTTGTTAAAGTTGTGTCTAAAGTTCTATTTTTTAAATAAAATTTTATATATGCATTCCATGCAATAAACGAATTTGGATTATATTGTAAGGCGTAATTTATATTTTCTAAACTTTCTTGTTTTTTATTTTCTTTAAAAAATTTATCAGATTCTAATATCAAAAGACTGTCTATATGCTCGATTTTCTCATTCAATTCTTTCTGTTTTTGGAATAATTTATTTTTTAAATTGTCGTATTTACTGACGAAATCTATAGGATCATTATTATAAAGTTTTAACTCTTCTACGAGATGCAATGTACCTATTTCTTGGATCTTTTTATCTATCTCATCCAATTCATACTTATGAAAAAGAAAAAGTCTTGGATTATCTAATATCAATGTATCAATATGATTCACTGAACTTTCGTAAAATATATTAAATTCATAATAATTGTTAATTAGCTTTTTATAATAGTCTAATTTACTATTTATGCTTTCGTTAACTAATAAAATCAAGCTATCTAAAGAAAAATAATTTATATTTTCAGTAAAATTGTAATCATAGTAACATGTATCAGTATAATAATACCCTAATTTGTTTGTCAATATACTGCTACAGGATGTTTCTAATTGATTTATAGTATTTTTTGCAGTGAAAAAAACTGATGTTTTATATGGTTCATATATCTCATTTATTTTAATGTCGCGATAAAAAATCCCAGGAACTAAATTTAAATTTTTTAATACACCATTAAAGGCAGTTATGCTATCATTTATACTCCAAACAGTCATTTCTATTTTTAAAGAAATCTTTTCTGGGAGTGTATATTCTTTATTAGTTTTGCTAATTTCACTGTACCAATTATTTAAAAGACTATCTTCATTTACTAATTTATCCCAATTTTTTTCATAAGAAAATTCGCCATACCAAAGTAAACGTTGAGCAGAGATATTATTTTTTAAAAAATTTAATAAAATAATCATCAAACAAATTATGATAATATATTCTCTTTTTAACATTGCTACAGTTTATTCTGCGAAATTAAATGAAAAATTGGAATAGCATGATAATTTTTATTTCACTACATTTACGTTTTTTATAAAGTAAAATACAAAAATATTAAATGTATTTTTATACTTATTATAAAAAAGTTTAAATAAAAAATAATACTGATAAGGTTCTATATTATTTTTAATAAGTAAAGATTAGTTTTTTCAATAATTAGCTTATAAAAACTTTAATCTATTACTTATCGCTTATCACTTATCACCCCGTCTCCAAGTCACCCAGTCTCCCCATCACTTTCATTTGTTGTTAATAAAACTCCCAATTCGATAGTTCTATTTTCTTTGTTTATCCAAAGATTAGGTCATTTATTATTTCTAGATCATAACCTTTTTGCTGTAAATGCTTTGCCCAGTATATTTTTTCATTGTAGGATAATTTATCTATTTCTACTTTATGTTTTTTTAAATATTCTTTTATTTTTAATTTAAAAAATTCTTTATCATATCTATTAAGAAATCTATCTATTACTACTTCGGGAATATTTTTTTGATATAATGAATATTTTATTTTTAGTGGCCCCCAATCATTTTGATTTATCTTGCTACGTATATAAAGCTCTACAAATCTTTCTTCATTTAAAAAATTATTTTTTTGTAAGTATTCAATATACGATTCGAGCTCATCCTGGTTGGCTTTATAGGATTTTAGTTTATTTATCACATCATATTTACATCTCTCTTGTACAGCGCAATATCTAGAAATTTTTTCTAATATTTTATTATCCATGATCACTGTAATAAAATTTCTTCGCCATTATCATCATAGATATGGTATTCTATGAAATTATATTCATCATTTTTATAAATTTTAATTTTGTTTTTGAATTTTAATTTCCACTTCAGGTATATAGATGGGAAGCCAAATTTGATATAAGCATAAATATATGGACTTAAAAATATTGTCAAATTTTTTAATGGTTGAGTAGTTAGCAGATAAGTAATATTATCATAAATAACGTCAGCAATAATTATACTAGGTTTTATTTCACCAGTGCCATCACATACGGGACATTTCTCCTCTATGTTAATACTAAGTTCAGGTCTGACGCGTTGTCTAGTTATTTGTACTAACCCAAATTCTGTTGGTGGCAAAATAGTGTGTTTAGCCCTATCATTTTTCATTAATTCTTTTAATTTGTCATAGAGGATTTTTCTGTTTTCGCTAGAATGCATATCTATGAAATCAATGATAATAATACCGCCGAGATCTCTCAATCTTATTTGTCTAGCTATCTCTTCTGCGGCCTCTAGATTTGCTTCCAACGCATTTTCTTCTTGTGATTTATTAATACTACCTTTATAACCACTATTTACATCTATTACTTGTAAAGCTTCGGTATGTTCAATGATAAGATATACTCCAGATTTCAGATAAACTTTTTTGCCAAAAGATTGTTTTATTTGTTTTTCTAATCCTGCAGATTCGAAAAGAGGATTTAGTCCTTTATGAAGTTTTATTATATCTAGTTTATCTGGAGCATGTTGTTTTAAATAATTTGTAATTTCTTTATATAAATTCACATCCCCTACAGTGATAGATGAGAAGCTATCATTTAATATATCTCTAACTACAGATATAGAGCGATCTAGCTCAGAAAAAATTATTTTTGGTGGGGATGCTAATTTTAAGTTGTTTTCAATAGTTTTCCACTTTTTTAATAAATCTTCTATATCATTTTGTAAATCTGAAAAACTCCTGTCTTGTGCAGCCGTACGAACTATTATTCCAAATCTATCTGGTCTAATAGATTCTACTATGTCTTTTAGTCGTTTCTTTTCTTCTGGATCAATAATTCTATGACTTATTGAGATTTTATTTTGGAAAGGAACTAACACTAAATATCTTCCCGCAATGCTTATTTCTGATGTAGTTCTAGGCCCTTTGTTGTTTATAGGTTCTTTAATAATTTTTACTAATACTGTTTCTCCTTGCTTTAATACTTTGGATATACTAGCAGTTTTAGGTAACTCTTTATGATATTTATAATATTCTATTGAAACATTTTTTCCACTGATAAGATCATGAACATAACTCTGTAAAGTTAAAAAATTTTCACCAAGATCAAAATATTGCAAAAAAGCATCTTTCGAAAAACCAACATCAATAAAAGCAGCATTTGGTCCTCCTGGTAATATTTTTTTTACTCTACCTAATAATATATCTCCTACTGCAAATATATCATTTTCATTTTCTTCTTGTAATTCTACAAGTTTATTATTTTCAGTAAGAGCTATACGTACTTTGTTTTGCTTTTTATCAATGAAAAGTTCACGTATGACATCATTCATCTTTTAAGTTTAAGTATGAAAAAATTAATATTTCTAACGTAGCTTTTTCTTGTGTCTATCTTTTCTAAGTCTTTTTTTTCTTTTATGAGTTGCTATCTTACGTCTTTTTCTTTTTCTTCCACACGGCATAATATTGTTATTTTAAAATGTTTAATTACTCTTTATACTTATATTTTCTTTTACTGCTTTTGCAAATTCTGGAGCTGGTTTAAAGAATGGTTTATAATGTGGTGGTATAATAATAGTTTCATTTCTAGTTATTATTCTGGCTTTTTTTTCTTTTCTTTCTTTTAATAAAAAAGTACCAAAGCCTCTTAAATAAATGTTTTCTCCTCTTACCATATTATCTTTTACAACATCCATAAAATTATCCACAACTATCTTTATAACGTCTCTATTCAAATTGGTTCTTTCTTGGATTTCTTTAATGATATCTGCTTTTGTCATTTTTTTTTATTTGGAATGCAAAATTATATTAAAAATATTAATTAGCAAAATAATTATTACGCTAATTATTACATACTAATTATATTTTATAGAGTGTAATATGGCTTCTAAATCCATCATTAGATTTCTTTTAGGTTCATTTGGGTAATATACATATGCATATACTGTTATTAGACTAGATTTATCTTTACTTATAAAAGTATGTGATCTAAATGGACCACCCATAAAATCTCCTTCTACTCCCCATAATCCTGAAAACACTATTCTTTCGATGTCATTAATTATTACTCTATCCACTTTTACCTTAATCACACTGTCATCTATTTTCATATAAGTACCTTCGAATTGTCCAGGAATTTGTAATTTAAGATTATTATCTATCCATGATCTAATATGCGTAGGATTAAATTGATTTTCTTTATTAAAAGGCTCTTTCATTAATATCAAGGCTTGGCTATAATTATTAGTTTCCAACCTTAACCACATAAAATCATTAGTTGATTTAGCTTCGAAAAATAAATTTATTAATTGTAAATCTATGCCATAATTTTGGCTAATTTTTTTCTTTAAATCTATTGCTGGAGATTTAGTCATTATTTCATATATTCTGCGAAACTCAGTATTAGTGAGTGCTTGTAAAATCACTTTTTCTGATTTTTGTATCAATTTTTGTGCACTATCAGGATGTGAGGAACGAATAAATAAAATAGTTTGTGGTGCAGCAAAGACATCTTCACTTTTAAAAATTCCCTCTTTTTTAACTGTATCTGAAATAATCAAATAGATAATATTTCTATTTTTCTTTAATAAATCATTAAGGTTCCCCTCAGTTACATATGATACGTCAAATAATTGTTCTGATTGTGGCATACCATAGATTTCTTGAACTAATATAGAATCAAGTGTTTTAGCAGCTTTAGTCTCAGATACGCCATCTCTCACTACTACTATAACACTATTAATTTTGCCTATAGATACTGGCATATTTCTTTGCTCTGTACAGCTACTAAATAAAATTGATATTAAAAAAATTAAAATGGAATATTTTTTCATGGGATTTTGAGTTTTTGACCTACATAAATTTTATTTGATTTTAAATTATTAGCCTTCTTAATAGCATCAACGGTAGTATTATATTTGTTTGCAATACCAGAAAGTGTTTCTCCACTTTTAACAACATGTATTTGCTGTGTCTCAGTCTTACTACTAGTTTGTTTAGTTGGATTAATTATTAATTTTTGACCAATAGATATTTTATCACTTGATAAATTATTCCAATTTTTAATATTATTAACGCTAACGCCATATTTACTAGCAATACCAGAAAGAGTTTCTCCTCTTTTAACAACATGTATTTGCTGTGTCGAAGTCTTACTACTAGTTTGTTCAGTGGGATTAATTATTAATTTTTGACCAATAGATATTTTATCACTTGATAAATTATTCCAATTTTTAATATTATTAACACTAACGCCATATTTACTAGCAATACCAGAAAGTGTTTCTCCACTTTTAACAACATGTACTATATTTTGAGTCTTTGCAGATGAAGAAGAAGTTTGATTAGTAGTATTTGTACTAGTAACTGAAGAAGTTTTAGAAGGAGGGGTACTAGAATATATTTTTAATTTTTGACCTACATAAATCATATTACTTTTGAGGTTATTCCATCTTTTAATATCTGAAACAGTAACTCTATACTTGGCTGCAATACCAGATAGCGTTTGTCCTCTTTGCACTTTGTGATAAATTACATTACCTGTATTCTGCAATGCGGGAACATTTTTTGTAATATTAGTATCTACAGTAATTGTCCTTTGAGCTAATAGAGTATCATAAAAAGCTTTTTCTTTACTATAGAATTGCATCTGATATTTCTTTGGAATGCGAATACAATATATTTGATTTTCAGATGATGGTATAATGTCTTTTATATATTGTGGATTGAGGAATTTCAAATCTTCATATGGGATTTCAAAAAAATCGCTTATTGTTTTAAGGTTTGTATTATATTTAATGGCTATGGTATCTATTTCCACATCTTTAAATTTAGGTGGCGATGGCACAATATTAAGTTCTTTGTAATATGACATTATATAAGAAACAGCTATGAATGCTGGTACATAATTTCTGGTTTCTGCAGGTAAATAAGGTAATATTTCCCAATAATTTGTTTTGCCTCCAGAGTTAAGCACTGCTCTATTAATCCTACCTGCGCCAGCATTATATGCTGCTAATACTAAGGCCCAATCATTATATATATCATATAAATCTCGCATATGCCTGGCTGCTGCTTCTGTAGATTTATACGGATCTCTACGATCATCTACATAAGAAGTAACATTTAAATCATATAATAAACCAGTTCTATACATAAATTGCCAAAGTCCGACTGCTCCAGCTCTACTTTTAGCATTTGGATTTAATGCTGACTCTACTACAGCCAAATATTTTAATTCTAATGGCACCTCATATTTACTAAATGTTTCTTCGAAAATGGGAAAATACAATTCACCTAAACCAATAATCCTACCTAGGAATTGTTTATGTTTTAAATAATATTTTATCCATTGTTTTACATCTTGATTATATTTATATTCAAAAGGAGAATTAATATTCATTATAGCTATCCTTTTGGCTAATAAACTATCATCTAATAATGCGTCTAACTCTTCATCAGTAAAGCTTCTATAATAATTTTGTTCAATAGAAATATGTTCAAAATTAGAAGGATAATTATTATAATACAAATCTCTGACAGCCTTATCAAATACAAAAGCTATCTCACTAGAATCAACATTATCTATGTCATTATTTTGACTATATATATTAATAGGATATAATACTACTATTACCCAAACTATTATAAAATTAATTTTCTTTTTCATCATTTGCAAAGATACAAAGTAAAAAATAAAAATAAAAAATTTTTTTATTTTTGATAAAAAATGAAATATTTAATTGAATTGTCTTTTTTAGGTACCAATTATTATGGATGGCAAAAACAATTAGCACAACCTACTGTACAAGCTGAATTAAATAAATCTTTATCTATATTTTTTCGCGAAAATATTTCAACAGTCGGATGCGGCCGCACTGATACAGGTGTTCATGCTATACAATTTTACGCTCATTTCGAATTAGACTCTGCTATTAATGATTTTAAAGATGTAATATACCATTTAAATGCTATTTTGCCACCAGATATTGCAATAAAAAATATTAATCTAGTACCAGAGGATTTTCATGCTAGATATTCTGCTATTAGTCGCACATATAGTTATTTAATTACTAAAAATAAAAATCCAATTTTAATGGATAGAGCTTGGTTTTTTGGTAAAACAATAAATACTCAATTAATTAAAGATAATTTATCTACCCTGATTGGAATACATGATTTTAGTGCCTTTGCCAAAAAAATGCCTATAAATAATTATAATTGTAACATATACGATGCAACAATAATGGAGCATAAAGATTATATAATTTTTTCTATTACAGCTAACAGATTTTTGCGGCAAATGGTAAGAAGTATAGTAGGAGTGCTGATATCTATAGGAACTAATGTAACAGAAGAAAAATTAATAAATGAGTTGCTATTACATAAAGATAGAAGTAAAATTAAAATTATTGCACCACCGCAAGGATTATATTTGACCAGAGTAACTTATCCAGAAGGGACGACTAACTAGTAGTTGTCTCGTCCTGAAATAGGTTGACATAAAAAAATATTTTACAATTTTAAGGGAATGAAAATAAATGGTGTAAAAAAACAGGCAGCTTTAGCTACCTGTTTTTATGAGTATTTAAATTATTATCTAATAATCATTAGTGGTAAAATAACGCGTTCCTGATTAGCTATTACCTCAATAAAATAAACACTAGAATTTAGATAGCTTAAATCTAATGATAATTTACTATTTATAATTTCAATGTTTTCATAGATGTTTATTATATCTCCTAATTGGTTAGATATTCGTAAAGAGATAGTTTGAATGCTATTATCAGTAAATGATAATATTACATTACCATCAGCAGAAGGATTGGGATATATTGCTACATAATTTCCCGAACTAAATTCAGCTATAGATTCAAACATGATAGTAACATTATCTTTTGTAGTATCACTACAAACACCATTAGAAGCTATTAATGTTACTTCGTAAGTACCATCATGTAAGTAAGAATGTTCAGGATTTACCTCATTACTGCTTTGTCCATCACCAAATAACCAATAGTAAGTATTTGCAAATTGTGATGTATTTATAAATGCGACAATATTTGAGTCTATAATATGATTAAATGAAGCTACAGGTGTAGGAAGTACATCAATAATAGCAGGGTCACTGTATTCTATATCGCAGGTTCCATTTTTTACAACTATTCTAAATTGCCATATACCTGGAGAAGTAGGTGTGTATTGATATTGTTCTCCTGTATATGGAATATCTACCCAGCTACCTGCATCTATGCTATATTGCCACTTAATTATATCTCCAACGTAACCAATAACTGTTATCAATCCAGTGCTTTCACCAAAACAAATGCTATCAGAAGGATATACTAGCATACCAGCATAAGTACTATCATAAACCTGCACTATTACTTCATTACTATATGCTTCTGGACAATTGCCATTAGCTACTTTTACTCTATATTTGTATGTTCCTGCATCAGTTAGTATGGGCTGATAATTATCTGTTGTATTATTAATGATTGTCCAGTTATTATTGTTAAATTTTTCTTCCCAGTTAATTATGGTACCCACATAACCTATGAGGTTTAATACAGGATTAGCAATGCCACAGTATTCACCACTTCCATTAAGTACACCTGGAATAGTAGGTTCAGTAACATTAATAGAGAAGATATTAGAAGTGTCAGGTTCGCACGCTCCATTACCTACAATAACTCTATATTCCCATAGACCAGTTTGAGTTATTATTTCCTCATAAGTATTTGTAGTGTTGATTATATCTGTCCATGAGCCACCATTATATCTACTTTGCCATTTTATAATAGTACCATTATAACCTGAAAGTGTCATTATGCCAGTAGATGAATTCGCACAGATAGAAGTATCATCTCCATTAAGAATTCCAGCTTCAGGTATATCATATACAGATATTTCTAATATACTGGAATATTCTTGCATACAGACACCACTTTGTACTAGTACTCTGAATTCATAAATTCCTTCTATTGTTAAATCTTCATTATATGTGTCAGTAGTATTAGCGATATTTATCCATGCACCACCATTAATTCTCTTTTCCCAACGGATAATATTACCAGTATAACCTGAAAGAGTCATAATACCAGAATTACTACCAACGCAAACTTCGGTACTAC
>LFTI01000024.1 GCA_001513285.1 Rikenellaceae bacterium DTU049 | reverse complement strand
ATTTTTATTAATTTTGCAAAAAACATAATTTTATGGAATATACAGCCGAAGTAATAGAAGAAATGCTGGCTCTGACCAAAGAAGGTAAGCGTGAATTTTTAGACAATCTCCATGAATTCCTCAATGAGAATAGATTGACAGCATTAGACTATCAAAGAATCAAGATTTTATCAACTGCTCCCATTTGTCCCAGATGTAAGTGTGAGTATGTTACTAAAGCAGGAGTTCACAATGGTAGACAGGTCTATAAATGTAAAAATTGTAAATATCAATTTCGAGAAACTGCCAAATCTCTTGTCTATCATATGCATAAATACTATCTTTTAATAAATTATATAAAATGCATGTTAGAAGGTAAAAGTCTCAGAGCTTGTGCTAAAGAAGTTGGCATTAGTTTACCAACAAGTTTTAAATGGAGACATAAGATTCTTTCTGCCATTCGAGGATTAGAAGGAGGAATTAATTTCTCTGGAATAACAGAAGTTGATGAGCTATTAATGCAATATTCAGAAAAAGGACGTAGATATAAAAGTTTAGAAGAAAAAGAGCAAGCAATGAATACTGTTCATCCAAATGTTGCTGTTTTAGTGATGACAGACAGAGAGGGTAATTTGCTTTTCAAACACACCGGAGAAAATAGAGTCCAGAACAGTCAGATAAAAGAAGAGTT
>LFTI01000005.1 GCA_001513285.1 Rikenellaceae bacterium DTU049 | reverse complement strand
ACCTCTTCGTATCTTTCGGAACGTTGTGGATAAGACGTTTCGTGAATCAGTTTGCCGTCATACACCAAATCGGAGGTTTGCTCCATATTTATGCCGTTGGCAAACAGCCAGAGCTCGCGTTTACAAACATGATAAAGATTAAAATATAAAGCTATTACTTTCATATTTCAAATAAAGTTTAATTCAGATGATTTTAATGAGATCCCTTCATCTTTATTATAATCTAAATCTAGTAAATAAATGTCGGAGTCATTTAATTTTTTAATCATATACTTTTTTGCTATATATATGGGGACTTTTACAGTATATTTTCTGAGTAAATCATAATTTTTATTTTCTATTAATTCTTCGAAATTTAATTCTTGATAATGTTTATATAAAACAGACTCTATAGTAATATAATCATTTTTTCTTGAGGAAATATCGAGTAATTTTGCCTCGTCTATATTTAGAGTATATATTTTATATAAATAATCATTCCATAAGGTTTTAATTAATTTTCTTCCTTCATTAATAGATTCAAAGAATGATTGACATAAATTTTCTTTTGTATAGACATTTTCTACTATTTGCTTTAAATCGGTTTCGTTTAAATTTCCATTTTTTTGATCAGAAAATAATTTTATTTGTGAATATGTTTCATTTAAAATTAAAGATAAATCTTTATAAACATATCTACTACTATCTTCAGATTCTTTAGTTATAATTACTTTAGCATATTCCATATTAGGAATTCTTTTTTTTATATCACCTCTTCTATTTACTCTTCCTAATCTTTGAATAATAGCATCAATAGGTGCATTTTCAGTATATAAAACATCAAAATCAATATCTAAACTAACTTCTACTATTTGAGTACAAATAGCTATAAAACCTGTTTTAAATTCATGAATTTTGTATAAAATATCTTCCTTTTCTATTTTGTCTAATAAAATGAATTGAGAATGATATAAAAGTAGATTCTTTTGGTCTATTTTCTCTTTTAATAAATCATATATCTTACGTGCGTTTTTTATAGTATTACATACAATTAATACTTTATGATTCATTTCAAAATCATTTATTATATCTTCAAAAGAATCTTCAATATAACCTTCTGAAATAAAAATTATATGTCTTTGTATTAAGTTTAATTTTTCATCATAAATCAGTTTATTATTAGGTAATATTTTTTCTATTTCATTTTTTAAAATATTTGGTAATGAAGCACTCATAATAGCAAATTGTGTATTAAAATGTTTTAAATTATCTATAATTTCTAAAATTAAACCAAATGTATAAGCGTCATAAGTATGTATCTCGTCAATAATAATTTTAGCATTATTTCCAGCAGCATTAGTTAATACCCAATAACCCCAATTAAAAAAGCTATAAATTAGTTGATCTATAGTAGCTACAGTCACTGATTTAAAAAAAGTACGATTATATAATAATTCTTTTCTTAATATTTCAGGTTCTATTTCTTGATCATTTAAAATATATTGAGCAGTGCTATGTGATAGTCCTACAAGATTATCATCACCAAAAAAATTTTTAATTCTTTCCCACATTTTATTAGCTGTAACCATGGTTGGTAAAAGGAATAATATTTTTTGATTATTATTGTTATTAGTTGCCCACAAAGCAGCTGCTTCAGTTTTACCTTGTCCAGTAGGTATTTGTACAAAAATGTTAGTATTACTATTTTTAGCACATTCAAGTTGAAAAGATGACCAATTTTTAAAAGAGTTATTTTTATTCATCATTTTTTCGGTAATAGACTTATTTTGCTCTCGTGTTGAATATATATATTCTTTTTCACCTGAAGATGCTAACCAATCGCAATAATGTAAAAAAGATTTAAATAAAACAAAAAAGTCTCTAATTATATTAGTTTTTTCATATTTTATTTCATCATCTTCTAAATTAATAAGTACATAATATTCAAAAACATCATAAAGATTTGTATTAGTCATTTTTGAATTAAAATTAATTATATTCCAATTTGCAATATTTTGCTTTTTGGCTTCTGAATTAATAAAATCAAAAAAATTATTGTAATATTCATCATTTAAATATGAGAATTTTACATTATTGTAATTAGCAAATAAATCTTTTTTTAATTTTGTATGATGACTAGCTATAGATAATATTTCTGGATAATATGATGTATTACCAAATTTTAATATTGGATTATCTTTAATTAAAAAATATATAAAAGGCACTGAAGCTAAAGAATGAGACACTAATGAATTAATATTAATTCCTCTAATCTTATCTTGAAATTCATCTGTTGATTTACCAATATCATGAAGAGCAACAGTTAAAAAAAGTCTTTGTATAATTTTTTCAATAGGAATATTATAAAATTGAGAAAATTTTTTTATATATACATCGTACCATTTTAATAATTTGGGAATCCATTCAATACATTCTTTAGTATGTTCTAATAAACTTTTTTTAGGTTCACTTTTAGCTAATATTTCATCAAAAGGATATTTCATTTTAAAATATTTGAAAAGCTAAATTTAACGTTTCATCATAATACCCCATTTCATTTGGTAGATTTATTTCCAAATTACTTATAAATGAAAAAATTTTAAACTCAATAGCAACACGTTCATTAGTATTATCATCATAATTAAAAGCTATTGGGATTTTCAAAATTTGTGGAGCCTCTTCTAAAAGATTCTTTGAATAATTTTTGCCTGAATTATTAGAAAAATTAATTTTATATTCTATAACTGATAAATCTAATGGTACAACAGTATTTTTATATGATAAATTTTTTTGTTTTTCAAGTGATATTATATCTAAGTCAGAAATTTTAATTAATTCATCCTCTCTACCTAAAGATAAAGCCCATTCAGGATTAATTAATTTATCATGAATCATTTGAAAATCTAAATCATTTAGAAATGTTAAATATAAAATAAAAGAACTATCATATAATAATTCTCTCATTATGACAGCAGTTTTATATGGAGCATCAGCAATACCTTTTTCAAATGCCATCATTTGCTTGTTTTCATATTTTCTTATTTGCCATAGATCATTTGCTTTACCTTCAGATTCACCAACAATTCCCATGAGAAATCTATCGTTGATCAACCATTTATCATTTACTTCTTGTGGTGAAATACCTAATGCACTACCAAGCATGCCACCTATAGTCGTTTTTAAAGGTAATGGATATGTCCTATGATATGTTTGAAAATCATATTGCCTAAAAGAATTAAATATACCCTTACATTTAATACGAAGAAATTTCATAATTAAAATTCTAAGCTGTTTATGTATTCAACTGCTTTCGAAAATGTATCTGAAATGGTATCTAAGTTAGTCAGATCGTCTTCTTTATTTTTAAAGATACCATTCTGAATTCCTAAAAATTGTTTTGATATAATATTTTTATTACCATTAAGAACTTCGTTTATTGCATCAATATTTAGTTCTTCGTTCTGTGAAACTGTAAGAGTTTCTAAGAATATTGGTGATTTAGTTTTCTGGAAAGTTATAGCTAAAAATTTTGGTGACATATCAGTTAAAAATCTGGATTGTTTTCCACCACCCCAAATATGTTCTATTGCTTTTAATAAATTTTTTATTCTATTTTTTCTTTCTTCAAGTGGGAGTTCCATTAATTTGTCTTTTTTTTCTTTAGATAATTCAAAATCTTTAAAGCGTCCGATCCTATCTAATTCTATTAAAAAATTGACCCTAAAATAGTTATAATATATTTCAGTTTCAAAAATATTACCTCCTGCAGACACATCTCCACCAGTTTCTTCTTTCGATTTAGTTCCTAAATCACGATCATTCCTAAATGGGAAAATCCCTATAGCTGCTGATGTCCTAACTACAGCTGTTCTTCTTCTATTTTCATTTTTTGATGCAATCATAAATCCTAATAAATCATCATCAATATAAATATCAGGTTCACCAGCTGTATAATCAACACCTGCTTTTTTATCAGCCTGTTTAACTTCAGATAAATTAGGAAGCCCCATCTCCTTCCATGCTTTTCTTATTTGATATTTTATACTTTGTCCAGAGACATATGGTATTTGTTTCCCGTTAGGTAAAGTTACTTTTTTTACCGTACTAATATTACCCTCTGTCCAACTACCATTAATACTGCCAATTGATGTTTTGAATAAATAGGCAATGTTCAAACAATTTACTTTTTCGTTTTCCATAATATTTATATTTTAATTATTTTTTTGATTTTCATTTTGATCTTGATTGTTACCATGAGCTTGTTTATATAAAAAACTATTCATAGCAAATATACTAACAAGAGCTTTATATTCTTCCCATTCTTCGTTATCTGGCAACTCTTTAAAAAACTCTTCACTGTATCCTATTTCTGTCCTAAATTGAATATCAGCTAATACGTTTAAAAATTCAATCCTACTTTTTACATTTCTAATTGAGAAAAGGATTCCTTTGTCATCATTTTCTCTACAATAAGCACCTATACGATTGCCTAATGTTTTACACATTTCTACCATTTTTGTTTTCATATTTTTTTGTGTTTGTTTGTCATATATTTCAATAATTTTGTCTAGATAGGG
This sequence comes from Rikenellaceae bacterium DTU049, assembly GCA_001513285.1. Lineage (GTDB taxonomy): Bacteria > Bacteroidota > Bacteroidia > Bacteroidales > DTU049 > DTU049. The sequence goes on along the minus strand of LFTI01000005.1, from coordinate 1,807 downwards.
GATATCCCTACTATTTTCATCTTTTATTTTTACTTCTCCTAAAAATCTTTCAGTGGTTTTGTGTATGCTTTGAAAGTACAATATTTCTCTACATAAATAATTTCTCCAAGTTGAATCATATTTACCGCTATCTAATTTTTGCGAAAAATATCTAATAAAATTTAAAAAATTTTCATAATAATTATTATTTTCATAATTATTATAAGTATCAAATAACTTAAATAAGTTACTTATGGATGTATAAACTTTAACATCATTAAAAATTTTACCATCACTTGACAATGCAAATACTGTTTTGGTTATTAAATTATTTAATTCATCTTTTTTTAGTTTAATTTTCACTTGATCATATACTGATAAGAGAAAATTAAAAAAACTTTCTGATTCATAAAAAGTGCCATTAATTTGAACTTCAAAACTTGCATAATCAGGATTTTTTAATTGATTAATATCCTTTTGTATAGTATTATAAAAATTTGACAATTCTTTTAAACTCTGATCATAAAAAAAGAATGTGTATGTTCTTGAATTTTGATCTTTAGTTGAAATATAATAATTAGCTAAATAAAAACTAAATAACGAAATAAATGAAGCATATAGAGAAATTTTAGGTTTTTCACTTAAAAATGAAATAAAATTCAATTCACCTGAATCGCCAGTTATAAAGGGATAATTCATACCCGTTACAGTAGTAATATTTTTATATTTTTCTCCAGTTAATTGACAAGTTGTATTACCTTTTTCTATAAATTTTTCTAAAAATTTATCGCCTATATCAAATTTGGGTGGATTATTTATAAAACCTTTGTTTTCAACTTTAATTAAAGGATAATTTTGTTTAAAATTTAAAAATTTTTGATATTCTATTTCTGTCATTTTCCTTCCCTTCTTTCCTAATTTGCTATCATCATAGTCTGGCGTATAAAATGCGCCTTCTGTTGATGGAACTTTGCCTTTAAAAAATGGTTTTAAATGCATTTTAAAATCTGTTCTTTGATACAAAGTAAATTCATTATCTTTATAATACCAACCATAATTGCTAGTTTTTTTTAAATATTGATTTTCCACAACAGATTTTGCTAAATTTAATAAGGTTTCAATATCATAATTTTCATCATTTGACTTAATAGATAATTTATCATTATTTAAAATAAAATCATAAAAATTTATAATTTTATAATCATCATTTAAATTGGCTTCTAAATTAATTTTTTGTAAAATTTTATAAATTCCAACAATACCATTATCTATCCAAAAATTTCCTGTTTTTTTAAATTCTATTTCTCTCAACATATTTTATTTTATTTAAATTTTCTCCAATTCTCTCACCATGCCAAAGCCCAAGCTGTTTTTGCTACCTACTCCGCCATCATATGCTATTTTCATAAGCTCTATGGGTGCTGTTAACTGAAATTGGCAAGAAAAGCCACGGATTTTGCTCTCTTGTGGAGTATCAGCTTTGATGGTTATTAATGAAGAGCGCGGTTCATTAATTACTTTAAAATTAAAAGCGAAATCATGATCAGGGAAGTCCTTACCTTGTAGAGCTTTATATTTATCTAATAGATTTTGTTTGATCAGTGTCATAGCCATTGGATGGGTGGGTGAGATATATTCATCAGATCCATTATCTCTTTTGAGTGTCAGGCATATAGGAGAGAGTGTTTGAAAGGTCATAGTTTCGCTAAACTCTGGTGGTGGCAGCATCTCGATATTTTGTATTCTACATTTTATTTGAGCATTTCTATTTCCTAATTCAAACTCTTGTTCTCTAAATATGCCTTGAATAAACTCACGTGTGCTAATC
>LFTI01000059.1 GCA_001513285.1 Rikenellaceae bacterium DTU049 | reverse complement strand
CCCTTCCATATTCCTATTGTATTTTCGTCAAAGGCGGCTTGATTGAATCTATATGATTTAACTGAACGATATTTTAGTTCACTATCGTCTATTTGAAAGCTTTCTATATCGCCGGATTCATAATTAGAATCCATTTGCTCTAAATGAACATCACCATTGACTAAATATATTGGTTGGAGAATAGTCTCTAAATAATGTAAATTAGATTTTTCTTTTAATGTGTTGAGAAAATTCTTCATTCGAGGAATATAATCACTTTGTTCATATAGTTCTATTTCGCTCTCCCCAGTAAATGGATCAACTAAATAATAGTAGTTATATTCGCTATATGTATTTTTATACTTTTTATTCACAGGTGAAGCTGATACTATATTATCTGTTGCCATAAATAATAATAGAATACTAACAGTCAACTGAATAATTATCATCATTGTCTTTAGTTCATTCTTTTTTAAACTTTTGGCAATCTGATCAATATATTTTCGCATTACATCCCCCTCCCAGATATATTGTAAATAGGCAGAATTAGCATTTTCTTATGTATTTGTATATAGGCTAGCAATGCTATAATAAAAATTGGACTAAATATAATAAGTAAAATCGTAAATAGGGATATATATACGGGGAATCTATTGACATATAGAATTATAATTAATACAAAAAGTAAGTCACCAAATAATATGTATTTAAATAGCCTTTTATAAAAGCTTATATAAATATGCTTCTTTTTAAGTCCAAGCATCTGCATAATCCCAATTTGCTTAACTCTTTTCTCTATCCAGTTTTCAAATACAATTATCAGGGATAAAATTACAAGCAACATAGCAATGCCATAAAAGGTAAGGTTCAATAATTCTTTTCTAAAAAATCGTTTCAGCCCGTTATTATTCATTTCCATAATATTAATATTGGCAAATGACTGGAGAATATCTTGTGTAATGTCGCTTTGATCTAACACAAATACACCCTTCAAATCAACTAATTTTGTTTTTTTAATAAAAATCGAACGATCAATCATACTGTCGAATGATGCACCCATTACACCTATTACTTCATATTGTTCTCCGTCAAATTCATAATAATATTTATTATCAATATATAAACAATCATCTAGCCTTTTCTTCCCAACAACTGCACAATTATTTCTACTAAATTCATCAAGGAATTTGCCGTCAACCATTGGAGGTGGATTAATAGTTCCTTTAATATACACAAAACGTATATCATTATTCAAATCAAGATTCGTTTTATATAATATTCCATTATTAATTTTATTTATAATCAGGCCTACATCATTGTTATCATCCTTAGTGTTGAACCTAATTGCCTTGTCGCTGTAGAATCCTTGACTAAGTTGATTCCGCAAATTGCTCTCGGCAATAATATTCCCAATAAAAAAAACAAATACTAATACAAACAATATACTTAAACAGAGCAGAGCGTCAGAAAATGTGCCAAAAATATGCTGTATATTCTTTTTCATATTAATATCCTCTGTTCCTATCAATTACACTACCATCTATCGCATTGATGGTTAGAAAACTGATAGAACTAAAAGTATCATCTTTTTCTCCTAAAATCATCAGTTCGTTATTCTCATCAACTATAAACCCACCAGGTTTTGTAGAATAATCATCTCTGTATTTATTGATTAACTGTCCGCAAAAATCCCATACGGGCACATAGAGATAGGTATCGGTTTCATTGGCACGTTGTATGGGCATATAGCTCAGCTGAACTCGATTGATTACAATTCTGCGTGAAACTACATCTTTATCTACCCGTTGTGACCACTTATTTTGCAAAACTATCTGTTTTTTGAATATGCTTTCCACCTGGTCAAAGGATAGCAATGGTGCATTTTCATTTTCAGTCTCTCCAAGGACACTAGGCCCACTCCAATAAAAATTGATGATACCTGTGTTATCTATTTCGATATAAATAAACTCACTCGTATATGGAGGCGCATATTCGGGCATACTCAACAAGTGGGCAGCACTGACCTGAGTTTGAGATACTCCACTGATGTTGCGCTTGAAATGAAACATGTGGTAATTATTATAGTCACTGGTTAATGTATCAGCAGAAGCTAGCGAAAAATCTAACATATCCATTTGTTTCAACAGGGCTTCCGCTTGTTCAGTTGCCTGCTCCAGGGACAACCCCTCTATACTGGCATAGGGTCTATCGGAAATATGTCCGAAGTAATTATATTCTTGAAAATAAACTGCATTTTCACTGTTGTCTGCATTCACTTTAATGAGCAGTTCCATCTGTCGTTCGCCAGGCACATGAGCGGTCACACCATAGATTCCCTTCCAACCATCAGCTTCAGCTTTATGTAGAGCTTCCTCAGTCCATACATATCGTGTTACTGGTTCTCCGTTAAGCATTGCCTCTTCTTCTTTGCCATACCGAATTGTCAGTTGAGGTAAATCCTTATTAAAAACCAGCTTGGTATTTGCAGGTTCCATATGTACGGAATCGGTGG
>LFTI01000032.1:530-802 GCA_001513285.1 Rikenellaceae bacterium DTU049 | reverse complement strand
CCATCTATTATTATATCGTGAGTAGCTAACAGTTGTACTGTATAGTATGTAGCATCTGATTCTATAGTTACTTGTTTGCCATTTTGTGGTTTTATAGTTAATGTATTTGTAGGTGATAAGCCTGGCACTTCACCTAATATTATAGAACCTTGATACAATGTATCTACAAGCTCTATTGTTACTGGTCCTATCATACCACATGTACCAATCTCTGTAAATGCATCTGCTACATTATTAAAATTTGTACCTCCTGTTGGTTGTGAGCTATCTAT
>LFTI01000032.1:0-429 GCA_001513285.1 Rikenellaceae bacterium DTU049 | reverse complement strand
AAGTGTATTATTCCCTAAATTTTTAAAATTACCTTTAATATCATATTGATTGGTAGAATATATTATTCCACTTGGTTCAGTAATTGATATAAATTGCACATCATTATCATTTGATGGGATTTCAAAAGTAAGTTGGACATTTGGCCTGTTATAAGATCTACCGCTAGCTGTTGGAGGTGAAGCTGGATCTGGATTAGTAACATTACTTCTATAAAAAATTGCTTGATAATTTGGTGATGTAGATGTAGCATACCAACGCGGATAAGAGCCATAATCTGGAACATTCTCATCTACTGCTATAACTAAATTACTTCCATCCCAAGTAAAAGGTGTTGTCAAAGTAATAGTTACCCACCCAGCAGATGGTGGTAATGTTACTTGACCAGTATATACTTCTGTCATAGATGATAATGGTACCCAATCTGTAGT
>LFTI01000070.1 GCA_001513285.1 Rikenellaceae bacterium DTU049 | reverse complement strand
TTTGACTGGGGTGGTCGCCTCCAAAAGAGTAACGGAGGCTTCCAAAGGTACCCTCAGCACGGTCGGCAATCGTGCGATGAGTGTAATGGCACAAGGGTGCTTGACTGAGAGACAAACAAGTCGATCAGGGACGAAAGTCGGGCATAGTGATCCGGTGGTTCTGAATGGAAAGGCCATCGCTCAAAGGATAAAAGGTACTCCGGGGATAACAGGCTTATCACTCCCAAGAGCTCACATCGACGGAGTGGTTTGGCACCTCGATGTCGGCTCGTCACATCNNATTAAAGTGGCACGCGAGCTGGGTTCAGAACGTCGCGAGACAGTTCGGTCCCTATCTGCGGTAGGCGTTGGAATCTTGAGAAGAGTCGTCCTTAGTACGAGAGGACCGGGATGAACATACCTCTAGTGTACCTGTTGTAGTGCCAACTACATAGCAGGGTAGCTATGTATGGAACGGATAAGCACTGAAAGCATATAAGTGCGAAGCCAACTTCAAGATTAGGATTCCTTAGAGGGTCGTTAGAGACGATAACGTTGATAGGCTGCAGGTGTAATCACAGTAATGTGTTTAGCCGAGCAGTACTAATTACCCAAAGCTTCCTCTTTTAAAAAAAAGACATTAATCCCTTTTGAAACTTACAAGGTTTCTCCAACCCCTATTTAGTATGTTATAGATATTTATGGTGGCTATAGCAGTGGTGATCACCTCTTACCATACCGAACAGAGTCGTTAAGCCCACTAGCGCCGATGGTACTGCTAAGGCGGGAGAGTAGGTCGCCACCAATTAATCTTTACTAAAGTCCGCTCTAAAGCGGACTTTTTTTTAATTTTTTTACTTATGTATAAAAAATTATTTTATTTTATAATACCATTTATATTTGTTTTTTATAGCTGTAATAATAGAAATATTGAGACAAATAATGAGAATATTCCAAAGAATCAAGATTCAATTTATGCAATTTTGAAAGATATGTATTCTGCAGAATATTTAATTTCTCAAATTAGATATATCACACCATATGATGTCATGTCAGATAAAGATTTATCTCGTTATATTTATAGTGCAGTAATGAAAAAACACAATATAAATGATAGCCAATTACAAGAAATATTAAAAAACATTTCTTTTAATAATGATACAGATTTATTGGATAGCTTGTATAATGAATTGTATAAGATGTCTTTTAAATAGCATTATTAGATAAGACAATTCATTTCGATTAAAACTATTATTTTAAATATAATTTTAACTGATATATCTTTATTTATTAGATTTTTTCATTTTAGTCGTTTAATAGTAATAATTTATTAATAATTGCTATTTTTGTAAAAGATATTTTTATTAAATAGTATAAAACCAATGAAAGTTTATGTAACTGCACTTAAATCAAATAAACAAAGGTATGAGTATATTAATTCACATTTAAGGACTTTAAATCTAGACTATAAAATAGTAGATGCAATAGATAAAAAAGAAATTTCTAAAGATGAAATCAGAAACTATTATATGTTAGATGATTTAAATAAAATATTTTCTTCTATTAATATTGGCAATACAGCTAATAAAATGTCAAGAGAAATAGCTTATAATGAATTTTTAAAAACAGATGAAAAGTCAGCATTATTTTTAGAAGATGACGTTATATTACCTAAAAATATTTCAGAAATTTTAGAAAAATTAGAGCAAAAAATTAGAGATAATGAAGTTATTTTACTAGATTATCGTACAGTTAACAGTTCATATAAAATTGGTATAAGTACAGTAAATAGTGAAAAAATTAATAATAAAATATTAGCTTATCCATTGCAATTAGATGGATTAGTAGGTGGTGCTGCTTATATTTTGCCTCGCAAGGTAGCTGAAAACTTTATAAATTTGAAACTATATCAAAAATTATTTACAATGGATAACTGGAATAATTATTATAATAATAATGCATTTGCTCAATTAAGGGTTTTATATCCTGTAATAATTAAATTAAAACCTTTTGCTTCATCTATTGGTTATGTTCCTACAGATAGTTGGGGTTATAAAATTAAAAATTTAATTGAAAAAAATAAAGTACCTCTATTTTATAATTTAATAATTTTAAAGCGAAAAATGTTTCATAATACTGTTTTTAAACAATTTTATTTAACAGATAAAAAATCACCAATAGATAAAGATTATTGAGAATGTTAACATTAGCTATCACTTTTGTAGAGGTCGCAATTATAGATGTTAAGCGTAATAAAAATTGAACAAAATAATTCTAATATTAGATATTTGATAGGCCAAATGACTCGAAGAAAGCTAGTTTTTTAATTGCTTATTCAATAAAATAGTTTCACATTTATCTGATTATTACCATTTTACCAAATCCTTTTGTAAAATATTGATCTAAATCTGTTTGTATATGTTCTATAGATTCACCATTTAATTGTGTTATTACTCGATAAAGATATACACCGTTTGCTAACAAATTGCCATACATATCTCTACCATCCCAAGCATAGCTTGTTATATTTCTACCAATATGTAAATGACCTAATTCATCTCTTGTGATTTCTTTTACAATTTTACCAGAAATTGTCATTATTTGAATAGTAAAATATTCGGGAACTTTACTGCCAGTGAGAGTAAACACAAAATGTGTTTGAGTGCTAAATGGATTGGGCCAATTTGTTAAATAAGTGATAGCAGGTTTTTGTATAATTTCAAATTTTATTGTATAGTCAGTGCTGCCACTTAGATTATTACTGCGATCTCTAGCTTGTACACGTAATTCATATACCCCATCTTCATTAAATTTAGCATACCAATCTATATAGCAGACATTAGTATTTGGGTCATTAGCAGGTGTGAACAGCAATTTATATACATTAGATTCTACAAAATAAATTCTTTCATATTCTGTAGAATTAGGTCTTTTTAAGAAAATAGTAATAGCACTGGTATCATCTAATTTTAGGAATTTATTTTCATCTCTTACAGTAATTTTAATATGTGGTTCTGCACTTACAATATCTCCATTTAATATGTGCACTCCATCGAAAGTAACGTCTAATAAAGGATTTATTTTGTCTTTGCTAACAAAAAAAGGAATATTAGCAATATTATTAATGTGTGTTTGCTCTAGTTCGAAATAATTATTTGTGAGAGGATTAATTGGATTAAACTCTACCCATAGTTGATTGATACCATTTAGACCAATAGTTTGAAAATTTATACTATCTGTTAAAATATCATTAGCAGGGTGGAGGCGAGTTTTTCTCAAATCTAAATTTATTATTTCATTGGTATTAGTTTTAATCCAATATTTCACCCATAGAGAATCTTGGAAATCTTGTGAACTTATATTTTTAGTCGATATTTTTAATTTTCCTATTTCTCCCTCTTGCAAAGTATCTTTATAAAAAGAATAATTTTGGGTAAAATCAAGTATTGCAGTTTCTGGAACTGGTGTATATAAAATTTGCCAGCGTATAGGTTGGGGTGCTGTATGCAGAGCATCATCTTTAGATTTCATAAGTAATTTCAAATATGGATATGTATCTGCAGAAATCTGCTGGTCTAGATTATAAATATCTAATGAATCTGCTATTGGTCTAATGTTAGCAAATAGAGTATCTATAGTGCCGTTTTCTTTCACACCTAATACAAATAATCTCACAGTGTCAATTAAGGGACCATTCTCTAAACTACGTACTCGCCAGTGAATACTATTCCACTCTTGGGCTGGACCAATTAATGGTGATAGCATGGAACCTTCTTCCCATTTAGTAGTTATATTCCATGAATCTGTGATGATGCTAGTAATATCTGAACCTATCGTTTCATCAGCAGTGCCGATAGGATATCCTTTTCTACCAAAAATAATATATGGATGATCATTAGGTATAGAACGTATCATAGCAGAACCGAAGCTCTCAAAAGCTTGGTAGAGATTTTCTGGGTAATTTTGTGCATTGTGATTTCTATGACTAAAAGCTAAAATATAGTATCCATCTGGAACAGCATTAATGAAATTTACCATTCTTTGTTGCCATATGCTATCAGTAGTGAAAAAATCGAAATCATAATAAACATAATCTCTACAATTAAGGGCTTCATATGGACCGAGACCGTCATTATCTGGGTCAGTATTAGGCCAAGGATTTACAGAAATAGTATCAAAAACAGCGAATTTCATACCATGACCACTATTATTAGTACAAGACCATTGTCCTATTAATGCATTATTGATTTTATACCATTCCTCATACCAAGGAATATAAGGATAATAGCCAGTTTTAGCTGCTATATTTACTATTGTGTTTATGTAGTTAAAGCTTCTGGTAGGTCTATGAGTAGTCATATAAACGTAATCGTTATTTTCGAATTGAAAGAAATGTGCTTGTCCCCAACCTCTTTTATTTTTTATGAATTGAAAAGAACTATTTCTCCAATAGGATGATGATATTGTTTTCACTCTCCAATAATAAACTGTGCTGTCTGGCAATAGTAACATATCAAATGGTAATTGCCATTGTATGATTCCTCCAGATTGTTCTATAATAGGACTTTGTAGCTTAAATGGGCTATTAAAATATATTGTAGTGTCTATCTCGAAAATATATTTATTCAATGATGGAAAAGGATTGCCTGAAGAAGCTATTAAGGTAACAAAAGTATCTGGAATTACAGCAAATTCATATGGATAGATAGGCACAGCATCATATGAATTAATCCAAAGTATGTACTCTGTTGTATTATTGTTTTCATTATTTTCTATAACAGTATTATATGCATCTATCGTAATTTTAAATTTATTCATACCTATGCTTTTAATAGCTTTGGTAGGTATAGTGAATATGATAGTGTCTTGATAGTAAGGAGCTGCTATTCGTTTTATATAATTTTCACTTGTATTATCAGGAAAATCTCTTATAATTTCTATGAAAATAGAATCATTAATAGCTTTGCCCAAATTATGTGCGACAACGAATAATTTGAATGAATCTATTTCATTACTTATAATACTTGGTTGAGTAAAAACCCTTTGATTATTAACCATATAATCTGGTAAACTATCAATTCCTAATCTGATAACCGGATCGCAATGTAGGATAAAATCATAGCAAATAATTTTTCTATAATAATCATTAGGCAATTGAATATCTCTTATAGTATTTTTCATTATTTCGCCAATAGATTTGCCATATGATTCATAAGCTAAATGATTAATAAATTTATTGCTAAAAAGATGTAAATATGAAGCGTAAGAAGCAGTGTTAGTGCCTAAAAATCCAATCATTCCTTTATTAGGAATTAAAACAAATTGTTCACTAGTAGAAGCAGCTAATTGAAATAAATCACCTACAAAGCATGAATTGGCTAAAATAAAAGGATATCTTTTATAGTTATTATACGTACTAGGATCATCTATGCTGATATCAAAACCTATACCAGCAGCGTGGCCAAAAAATGTCATCATTATTACTCCGTGATCTACTAGAAACTTGATGCTATCGCTTAAACTTTGAATTATTGGGTCGCTAGTATTTTTAGTAAAGGTCCACACATTGCCGCCGAAATAAGGATTCTCAATCATTGTTTTATATTGGTTCAAATAAGTTAAAAATTGGTTCATTTGGTTTATATCTGAACCACCAGCAAAATGTAAGATTTTTTTTCTCCATTGTTGGTCCATTGGTAGGTTAGCATTATATGGTAGCTTCATTTCATTTTCGAAATCAATGACTTTTTGCAGATATACATCTACATCATTAGAAGTACGAGCAGCCAAGCGACCAATAGGTATAGCAGGTTGATATAATGTATCAATTATACCTGATAGAAATAATTGATCTGAAGGTGGATTGCCCATAGATGGCACTAATGTTTGTGCATAAATAGTTGGATTATTACGGTAGCTAGTCCCCTCACCTGCCTTGTATGGCTTACCAATCAAAAATACTCCTTTTATTTCTATGTCTGTGTTAGCTAAGGTATATCTAAGAAAATTACGAATACCTAATGGGTGCTTTCCTATACCATATGCGAATTGATCATACAATTCATCAACATTAACGACAATGGGAAAATAGCCAGTTATCGATCTATAATTAGCATAATTATTTGCACTGTTAATTAAAATGGGATGAGTGATAATAATATAATCGACATTATTGAGCCCTAGTGATTGAAAGTTTGTAAATTTACCCGTGCCATTAACAGGAATTAGTTGAGAAATGGTATTTATTTTGCTCTCTGTTGAGCTAAATAATTCAGCATCATTACCATTCATCTCAATGCATATATCTACGTTATTATTATTTTTTGTGGAAAAAATTCTTTTATTATTGATAATATCATATGTGATGAGAGTATCATTATTATTACCAGCCACATTAGTGAAATGTATGTATCTCACTGATTGCCCATTATCTTTTAGTTTATATTTTAAAATATAAGAATTATTAAAATTAGGCAATCTAGGATATGAAATATCTATATATGATAGAGCTATTCTATCAATAGGAGCACCGAGATCACTAGGTAGTGTGAAATTGATATTCAAATTATTAGATAGAGAAGTAGAAGAGAAATTATTTTCGATAAGAATATTTTTGTAGCCAGTAAATATGGTATCAATAGTAGTAGAAAGGAAATTAACTTTTAAATGATGTGGATAACCAAGATAATTAGATTGACCTGTAATCATTATTTTAATATTCGATTGTGGTCCAGAATTATATGGAAGGATGGTTTGAATTTGCTTAGAATAATTCTGAGGTACTCCTGGTTGAGAACTATTAGTACTCATTGTAGCATCGAACCATCCTTCTGCTTGAGTATAATCGAAGTCTGATAATCCAGCATCATCTATGGCACCAGGATAATAATAGCTAGTATAATCGATTCTATTATTATAAAAAATATATGATTCTGCTTGATATGAAGTATAATTAGTGTTTTTATAAGAAGAAAGACGTTTATTATTAAGTGATGTATTCCATGTGAGAAAATATGTGGCAGTGTCATTAATCAAACTGTAATTGTCATTTGCTTGATTATTTGGATTTTTATATAAATATTTATCTATTTTACCATCATTACCTTTAGCATAAAATTCTATAAAGTCATTGCTATCAAATGATCCATCATTTTCGCCATGAATGTAGATATATTGTTCCTCTCCATTATGAAAAATTTGTATTAACCTGGGATCAATGGTATTAATAGGTATACCAGCAGAAATAAGAGTATTATAATTAATCCTATATATGCCTTCACTAGTAATTTTTATTTTATAGTAATATCTCTGATAGTCAATCCATTCATTACCAATAGGTTGAGCTGATATATTTGTAAAGCTATTGATAAGTAATAATAATATAAAAAGCTTAAAAAATTTCATAATGAAGCCTGATTGTGATTTTTAATGTGATAAATTAAAGAAATGACATTAGAATATAATGCGATGCTATTATCTCCTATATCTGTATAAGCATAATCTAGTTGTAATATATTTTTAATAGCAATCCCGATACCAATATTAGGTTGCATAGTCCATTTTTTGCCATTAGGAAAAGTTTCTTGTTGAAAATTTCCTATTCCTGCTCTGAGAAATATCATTTGTTTAAAAGCAATTTCCAATCCTAGAGAAGGCTCTATACTAAATATTTTATTACTTATCAGCGTATTTCTCTGTCCATCAAAAGTAAAAATCAAAGCTAACTCAGGTTGCAAAGAAAAATTATTTAATAATGGTTGTACATAACAAATGCTAGTGGCCAGTCTAGGAACACCTATTTCTAAGCTATTGTTTGGAATTTCATTGCCCGTGAGTGTAAATACTTCTTTCATAGCGTCATTGAGCGAAAAAGACCAAAAAGTAGGTGTAGATGTGATATCTCTAGCTACTATGCCTGCTCTCCATCTATCACTCATAAAAGAAGCTCCGATATCTAGACCAAAGCCCCATGCTCCAGCGAAATCACCTATAACCCTTCTAATGATTTTCACTGTACCACCGATTTGTATTTTATGATTAATTTTTTTACCAATGCTAAATAAAAAAGCATTATCTGCTGCTGTGAAAGAAGTTATTTTATCATAATGTACTTGACCATTATTGTCAATTAATTGAGTCGTATTGGGGATATCATCTACTGCAAAACGTAAATAAGAAAAAGCAAAAGCTATACTATCTTTTTTGTGAAAACTGATAGCAAAAGAATTATAATTTGCTATACCAGCAAAATATTCTGCATGCATTAGACTAAATTGTGGATAATTCGGAGTAAATACAAGAAGTGCAGGATTCCAATAACCAGCATTAGCATTATAAGTACTTGAGAGGACAGCATTACTCATAGCCATTGATCTAGCATCTACTCCTAGATATAGGAATTCATTTGTATAACTTCTCACTTGAGAGTATATAATAATTGAATTTAAAAAAAGTAAAATGCAGAATATTAACTTTTGCATTTTAAGAAATTTATTTGTAAAATTATAAAATATTTAACATTTTTTATTAAAAAAATCAAATTATACTCTTAAAAAAATATGGCTACTTATTTTACTCTCTAAATAAATTAGTTATTGATATAATAACTAATTGAATTGAACTATATTAAATTAAATTGCTAAACAACTATTCTATCTATTTCCTATAGTAGATTTGCTATAATGTTATTTGTTTTCAGTCAATTAAAAAACATTAATATTGATAATATTAATAATTATATTAATTTTAATCAATTTATTTATTGATATTAATCTACTGTATACATTAAATTTTAAATATCAATACAATATTGGAGTTTGGATATCATATATTAATTTTGCTAATTAAATAATACATAATATGAAAGAAATCGTAAGACATCCTATTCTCGACATTCCTGTAGTAGAAGAAGTAGAATTTAACTATAACGGACAAAAAGTAAAAGGAAGGAAAGGATACAGTATAGCTGCTGCACTTCATTTAGCTGGATTCCCTATTCATAGTCATAGTTTAGATGGCAGACCAAGGAGTTTAGAATGTGGAATTGGTAAATGTGGAGCATGTGAAATGCTGGTAGATGGTGTAGTAAGAAGGATCTGCATTACTAAAGTAGATGGTGTAAAAGAAGTATTAGAAATACCTAAAGACTATATACCTCAAACAAAAAAATTTCCATTAGATCAAGCAAATGATCTGTATCATACAGAAGTAGCAATAATAGGTGCAGGCCCTGCAGGATTAGCTGCGAGAGAAATATTAAATGACTTTGGCGTTCCCAATATTGTAATCGATAGCAATGAAAATATAGGTGGACAATTTCTCATGCAGACACATCAATTTTTCTTTTTCGAAAAAGATCGTAAATATGGTGGCAAACGTGGTTTCGAGATAGCTACTATGCTTGCAGGAAATGATCATAGTAATATTTTGCTAAATAGTGTTGTGTGGGATATATTTGATAATAAAATATTAGGTGTTAAAAATATTAAAACCGAAGAAATATATTATATCCAAGCCGAACATCTCATCGTTGGTACTGGTGCAGTACCTTTCATACCTGTCTTTGAGAACGATGATTTACCTGGAGTTTACACTGCTGCTGTAGTGCAAAAACTTATGAATCTAGAGCATGCTCTACTTGGTAAAAAAATTCTCACTGTTGGTGCAGGTAATATCGGTTATTTGACTTCATATCAATTAACTCAAGCTGGTGCTAATGTTGTAGCAATTGTAGAAGCTCAAAAGTCAGAGGGTGGCTTCCCCGTTCAAGCCAATAGAGTTAGGCGTTTAGGTATTCCTATTCTTACTGGTTATACTCTTTTAAAAGCTATTCCTAATGATGACTATACAGCTGTGAATGGTGCTGTTATTGCTCAAGCAGATAATAAATTTAAACCAATTAGTGGTACAGAAAAATTGATAGAAAATATTGATCTGATAAATATTTGCACTGGATTAATACCTGATGATCAATTATTAATTTTAGGAAAAGAAGTTTTCGGAAATAAATGTCATGGCGTAGGTGATGCTATTAGAATAGGAGAGGGGACTAGTGCTGTTCTCAGAGGTAAACAAGCTGCCTTTGAAGTGTTAGCTGATCTTGATATTCGATATAATTATGATGATTATTTAGCTATTTCTAAAGAATATATTGATAGTCAGCAGTATCCTATACGTGTTTTAGATAATCCAGCTAAACCAACTGAAGCAAGGAAAAATAAACCTTTTGTAATTATAGATTGTTTATATGGTTTTGCCTGCAATCCTTGTGTGTTTGCTTGTCCACAAAATGCTATTAGCAAGTCTAGTACCTCTACAGTCCCTATTATTGATTATGATAAGTGTACTGGTTGTCTAGATTGTGTGTATCAATGTCCTGGTTTAGCTATCGTTGGTTTTAATATTAATAAAAATAAAATTTTTATTCCTACAGAACATTTTTTAGAAGAAAATTCACAAGTGTATTTGGTAGATAACTATGCAAATAAAATCGCTGAGGGCGAAATAGAAAAAATACTGATTAAACCAAATAAAACAAATGTTGCTCGTGTGAGAATAGATAATGTTCTTAGCGACGCAGATATTACAAATATTAGAGGGTTGATACCCAAAAATCAGTATCCAGATAAATTAATTTTAAAACAATATGACGAAGTAGTAGAAATCGAGGATCCCTATGTTTGTCATTGTGAAGATATCACTTATAATGAAATTCTAGATTTCGTCGGAGACAGAAAATTTGTTTCTGTAATGGATGTAAAACACAATACTAGACTGGGTATGGGACCATGCAGAGGTAAACGTTGTATTCGTAGATTAAAGTTAAAATTATCTAGTGATGGCATTACCCTTGTAGGAGATGCTACTCCTCGTGGTCCTTTATCAAATCAAATTTTAATAGGTGAATTGTATCCTCATAACGTAAAAGAAAATATTATCCCTATTGGCACAAAAAAAGTTATAGAACATAGACAAGTAAAAGTTTTGATAGCTGGTGGAGGTATTGCAGGGAGCTCTTTATTTAGATATTTTGCAGAAGCTGGTATGGAACCTGTATTGATTAATTATGAGAAAGGATCTTCTTGGCGTAATATAGCAGGAGGTCGACCTGCATTTTCTATTCCAGAGTTATCAGATATAGCTAGACACAATCTTGAAATCTTTGAAGAATTAAATGAATATAAAAATATTAATTTCAAACCTACTGTTTATGTAAATTTTGCTCATGATGAGCTAACATATAAATCTCTGGAGGCTTCTAAAGGATGGTCTGACGTTTATGAAGTTTCTCCTAATGAATTCTCTAAAGAAATAAGCCCATATTTCAATCCTTCGTTAGATACTTATTTAGCAGCATTTATTACTAGAGAATGTTGGCAAGCTAATCCTGGTAAAACTGTAGACCTTATCAGAAGAATTGGATTAGAACATGGTGGTACTATTTATGAAGATGCTACCTTAATTTCTGTAAAAAAGAAAAATAATAAATATATAGCTATTGTTAAGATGAGTAACGGTTCTTATATAGAATTCGAAGCTAATCATTTCGTAAATGCTCTAGGTGGTGAAGCTGAAAAATTTGCTAATATGTTGAACATGTTTCCTGGACTATATGCTGTGAGACATCAAGCATTTATAACTCGTAGATTACCTTATCTTGGCAAAAATGGTGATAGTTTAGATATGCTAATTGATAGGAGAAAAATTAAAGGATTTAGTGCAGTGTATGGACAACAATTGCATGAAACTGGCCAAATCATTGGTTGTGCTTCTCCTGCTGTAGATGCTGCCGATTCTTATAAAGATATTAAACTAAATTCAAAGGAATTTTTTAATATAATTTCTGAAGTATTTTGTGACTGGATACCTATGCTGAGCTCAGTGCAATTCCAAAGTGTATGGAGTGGCTATTATACCGAACCTAGAATGATTGTTGACCCAGAAAATGGACTTTTCGTGGGTTTACGTGGTCAAGGATTTATGCTTGGCCAATATCTTGCTAAATTGTATGTAGATAAATTAATTGGAAAAGAAGTTCCTTCTTATTTTGATGAACTAAAGCTCACTGGTAAAGGTCTAAGTGAAACTGCTTTTAAATAATTTTTACTATTTTTTTATTATTTTTGTTTTTTATAATTTTTTTTAAATTTTAACTAATTAAAAACTTATGTCTCAAAAATTATTAAGTTGGCATAACAAAATATTTGATAATATTAGCAAGCAATATGCTGAAAATAAGATGCCTCATGCGATTCTACTCTCTCAAAAGATGAATGAATGTGCTTTTGTATTGGCTAAATCTATTGCTCAATTGTTAGAATGCTCTAATCCCCGAATAAATAATGAAAATACATTAGAAGCTTGTGATGAATGCTCTAGTTGTAAAAAAGTCAAAGAATATACTTATTTAGATGTACATTATTATTTCCCTATTATAAAAAGAAAAAATAAAAATTGCTCTGATGATTATTTCCAAGAATGGACAGATTTTTTGAAACTTAACAAAGAAATTATCGAAATAAATAGTTGGATCAGATTTATTGATGCAGCTAATAGTCAAGCAATTATTTCTGCTGAAGATTGCGACAGAATTGTAAATATTGCTCAGGAGAGCAGCTATGAAGGGAAATACAAAATTTTTATCATTTGGGAAATGGAAAGACTTTTTCATGCTGCAGCTCCTAAATTGTTGAAAATTATTGAAGAACCTCCAGCAAATACTCTTTTTATTGGCATAACAGATAATTTAGATCTAGTCTTGGATACTATAAAATCTAGAATGCAAATCATACATTTGCCTGCACCATCTCCAGAGGAGTCTGTAGCTACACTTACAGAGCTTTTTAATATGGATAATGCAGATGCTCAAAAATTGGTTTTTAATTATGGAAATAATTTACCTCGCATAGTGGATAATATCCACAAAGACAATATGCCGATTTTAATAAATGAATTTTTTATAAAATGGATGAGGTTAGCATTCCAAATGAAAGCATATGATCTGCTAGAATTAGCTACTGAGTTTAATTCTTTTGGTAGAGATATTCAAAAAATGATACTCATACAGTGTTCTCAATATTTAGATGCTATCTGGCTTATCAATCATAATATACCAACTTCATTGATGCTTAATGAGCTAGATGAAAAATTTGTACAAGATTTTAAAAAATTTATAGACGATGACACAATTCCAGAAATTTCAATAATTATTGATGAAGCTATTAAAAATATTGAACGTAATGGTGATAGCAAATTAATTTTCTTCGACATTAGCCTAAAAATTGGCCAAATTTTTAAGAAAAAATACTTTTTAATAAGAGTTTGATTTTTTTGGCACAATTTTTTCTCATATTTAAAAAAAAAAAATTTATGAAAACCAAGTTATTTTTTATCATTTTTGCAATTAGTCTGTCTTTATTTAGTGCAGAATTAAGTATATCTATTGCTCCAATACCTACACCATCATATGTTTATGTAAATGGTAGACTTTTAGCATCAGGTTTTTCTCCTTTTATAATTTCTCAATTACCTGGTGGCATACAAAATATTGAAATTTATAATAATGTAGGACCTTTTAATACTCCTATTTTACAATACAAATGTCGGATTTATATTAATTTCAATGAATTTGTTAGACTAAAATTTTTGAGAAATGGCCAGTATATTATAGAAGAGAGATATAATATACATTCGGAGCATCCACATGGAAATAATCCAGGTCATCATTATGGGCATGGTAATTATAAACCAAATCAGGGACAATTCTTTACCTATGCTGGAATGTACCCAGAAACTTTTAATAGCCTTTGCTCTGTCTTGAAAAATCAATCTTTTGATTCAAATAAATTGATAATAGCAAAAGATGCTATAATAAAGAATGGAATTAATGCTTCTCAACTAAAGATATTACTTTCTTATTTCTCTTTTGATTCTAATAGATTAGAATTAGCTAAATATGCTTATCCTTTTATCGTAGACCCGCAAAATGCTTTTATGATAACTGATGCCTTTACATTTTCATCTTCTGCAAGAGAATTTATGGAGTTTATAAATCATTAAGATTTAAAATTACAGACATATAATTTTTATCATCATTATAATTCATTTTTTAAATGTAATTTTGTAAATACATTTATAAGAAGGAAAAACACTCAAAGATGAAGACTTTTTATATCGAAACTTACGGTTGCCAAATGAATGTCGTAGATAGTGAAATAGTAACATCTATATTACTGAGAAATGGTTATTTGTATAGTGATAGCATTCAAAATGCTGATATAATTTTATTAAATACATGTAGCATCAGAGAGCATGCAGAGGATAGAGTAAAAGCCAGGATTAGACAATTAAATTCTCTAAAAAAATCTAACCCCTCTATAAAGATAGGCATTATCGGCTGTATGGCAGAAAGTTTAAAAGAAAAATTACTAAATGAGTTACCAATGTTAGATTTATTAGCTGGGCCAGATGTATATAGGAATTTACCAGAAATTCTCAGTGAGGTAGATAGAGATAATAAAATAATAAATACCATGCTATCAGAGGATGAAACCTATTCAGATATCTTACCTACTCGCTATGACACTAATGGTATATCTGCATATGTATCTATCATGCGTGGTTGTAATAATTTTTGTAGCTATTGCGTAGTACCATATACTCGTGGTAGAGAGAGAAGTAGAAATGTAGAATCTATAGTCGATGAGGTTACTTCACTAGTTCAGCAAGGGTTTAAAGAAATAACATTATTAGGACAAAATGTAAATTCATATAATTATATTGAGACTAATTTTCCATCACTATTAAATATATTAGCAGAACAATTTCCTCAGATATTATTTCGCTTTGCCACCTCACATCCTAAAGATTTAAGTATAGAATTAATAGAAACTATAGCAAAATATCAAAACATTGCTAAATCTTTTCATTTACCTGTACAATCTGGTTCTGATGCTATTTTAAAAAAAATGAATAGGAAATATACAATAGATGAATATTTAGAAAAAGTTAAACTATTGCGTTCAGCTGTACCAGATATTACCATTAGCACAGATATTATTTGTGGCTTTTCTGGTGAAACCGAGGATGATCACAAACAAACTGTAGAACTAATGAAAGAAGTAAAATATTTTTTTGCATTTATGTTTAAATACAGCGAACGCCCTAACACTCTAGCATCACGCAAATATGCAGACAATGTGGACGAACAAATAAAAACTCGTAGACTAAATGAAATAATAGATTTACAACAAAAAATATCTTATGAGCTAAATAAACAGGATATTGGTAAAACATACAAGGTGCTAGTAGAAGGAACTTCGAAGAAAAATAATAAGGGAATATTTGGACGTAATTCACAAAATAAAGTAATCGTTTTTCCAGGAGACATAAGTATGAAAGGTGAATTTGTAAATGTAGAAGTTGTAGATTGCACATCAGCTACTTTGATTGGAAGACTAAAAAATTAAATAAATAATGATGAATATTGATAATAATGAAGGCAATTATATAATATTTTTAGGAACAGGTACATCTACAGGAATACCAGTAATTAGCTGTAAATGTGCTACTTGTACATCTAATGATCCTCGAGATAAAAGATTTCGTACATCAGCATTTATTCATTATAATGGACTAAAATTAGTAATAGATTGCGGTCCAGATTTTAGACTACAAATGATAAATAATCAAATAGATGACATAGACGCTATATTAATCACACATGGACATAGAGATCATATAGCTGGCATAGATGACATCAGACCTTTTAATTTTATACTTGGGAAAGTAATAAGCTTGTATGCAAAAGAAGAAGTAATGAGTCAACTGGATAAAGAATTCCCATATATTCTAAATCCTAATGGCTATTTTGGTTCCCCACAACTAGAGTATCATAATATTAATGATAATATTTTTTTTATTGAAAATAATCCAATAATTCCTATTCCAATATTTCATGGGAAATTAGAAATACTAGGGTTTAGATTCGGTAATTTAGCATATATAACAGATGCAAGCCAGATACCTGATAGTAGTATGGAACTCATAAAAGGTGTAGATATATTAATAATTAATGCATTAAGACGCAGTCCTCATATTTCTCATTTATCATTGCCACAAGCATTAGAAATAATAGGGGAAATACATCCTAAAAAAGCTTTTTTAACACATCTTTCACATTTTTTACCGCCACACTTACAAATACTAAAAGATTTACCAAATAATGTATCGCCAGCATATGATGGGCTAAAGGTGGAATTCTAAAAAAGGAAAGGGATTTAATTTGGAGGGGTGGACAAAGGATATGATAAATTTTTTATTGTTTGGAAATATATTTGATTACATTTCAAAATTTTAATTAATTTTGTAAAAAATAAAAAGCTATGAAACAATTAGTTGATAATCTAGTAGAATATTTATCTATGGGCAAACAAGAGCATTTATCATTCCTCGATGGACTTTTTTACCTATTAAAACAAAAAAATGCAGATGTAGTAGACTACCAAGGTCTCAAGGCACAAAGTGTCTCGCCCCAATGTCCCAAATGTGAGAGCATAAACATTATAAAAAATGGTCATCAACAAGGCCAGCAGCTCTATCAATGTAAAGAATGTGGCAGGAACTTCCGAGTAACTACGGGTACTTTTGTTTACAATCTGCATAAAAAAGAATTAATGCTGGATTACATTTTATGCATGCTAGAAGGCAAAAGTTTACGGCAATGTGCTAAGGAAATAGGAATAGATCTAACGACAAGTTTCGAGTGGAGACATAGGATATTGACAGCATTGAGGAGCTTCGATGATAATGTAAACTTTTTTGGGATAATGGAACTCGAAGAGTTGCTGATGAAATATTCAGAAAAAGGTAGAAGATATAAAAGCAAAGAAGAATATTTGATAGCTCAAGAGAAGAAGCAGCATAATGTAGCAGTGCTGGCGATGAAAGACAGAAGTGGCAATATGTTATTCAATTTGATTTGCTTTGATAAAATAAAGAAGGTGAAAATAGAAAAAATATTAAGGAAAAAAGTATCAACAAGTAGCACGATATGTGCAGAAGATAGGAAAGAATTCAAGAAATTTAGATCAAAGAATTTAAGGAGTAAGGCAGTAAAACGAGAACTAGTAAAAGATCAGAATGATACATACAACATAAATACAGTTAGACAGCATACAGTGAGGTTTGCGAAGTGGATAGACAAGCAGTTTAGAGGAGTAGCTACGAAGTATTTACAAAGTTATATAATGTGGTATATAGTGAAGCACAAGTATTTATTGAATAAATTAATAGAGGATGTGGGGAGGATGTTGAATTTAGCGGCGTCGGATAGGCGTGCATGGTATGAATATATTGAGCTTAGAAATAAACCAATAGAAAACCTAACATAACTCTATCGCCTGTTCCTACCCCCTTAAAAATTTTTTTTCATATTCGTTTTTTCTTCATTATCTTTGTCAAAAAAATGAAAATCCTTGTTTTAAATTGTGGTAGCTCTAGCATCAAATATCAGCTCTTTGATATGTCGGCTGATGAAAATGTCCTTGCTAAAGGTTTATTAGAAAGAATAGGTCAAACTATTGGCATTGTTAATCATACTTCTATTGGTAAGGACAAAATTAAATATGAAACACCTATTCCCAATCATACTGCTGGAATTGAAATAATAATTAATTTGTTATTAGATAAAGAAGTCGGTGTTATTAATTCTTTAAGTGAGATAAAAGCTGCAGGACATAGAGTAGCTCATGGAGGTGAACATTTTAAAAATAGTGTCATCATTAATAATGATACTATTACTGAAATTAGTAATTGTATTCAATTAGCTCCTTTGCATAATCCTGCAAATTTGAAAGGTATTTTAGCTGTTGAAAAATTAATTCCTGGATTACCGCAAGTAGCTGTATTTGATACTTCTTTCCATCAATCTATGCCAGACTATGCTTATATTTATGGTATCCCTTATGAATATTATGAAAATTTCGAAATTCGTAGGTATGGTTTTCATGGTACTAGTCATAAGTTTGTAGCTGAAAAAGCTGCTAATATGATTGGTAAAAATATTAATGATCTTAAAATTATCTCTTGTCATTTAGGTAATGGAGCTTCTATTACTGCTATTGATAGAGGTGCCTCTATCGATAATAGTATGGGATTCACTCCTGTAGAAGGGCTTATTATGGGCACTCGTTGTGGTGATTTAGATGTTGGTGCTTTATTATTTATTATGGAAAAAGAAAATCTAGATACTAAACAAGCTAATGATTTAGTAAATAAAAAAAGTGGAGTGCTTGGTATCTCTGGTATTAGTTCAGATATGAGAGATTTAGAAAATGCTGCTATGCAAGGTAATAAACGTGCTAAATTAGCTCTAGATGTTTATGCTTATAAGGTAAAAAAATACATTGGATCTTATATAGCTGCTATGAATGGTCTAGATATTTTAATATTTACTGGTGGAATAGGAGAGAATAGTGTACATATGAGAGAACAGATTACATCAAATATGGAATATCTTGGTATTAAAATAGATAAAAATATTAATGATTCTACCAAAGGGGTAGATGCTATTATTTCTACTAAAGATTCAAAAGTTTGCACAATTGTTGCTACTACTAATGAAGAACTCGTCATAGCTCGTGATACTATGCGAATAGTAAATGATTTGAATTAAAACTAATTAAACAGATGCACATCAGTGCATTATTTGGAATAAATGTATTTATAAAAATATTTTATTCAATAATCTTTTTTTTGGCTTCGTTCCATAATTTATCCATTTCTTCTAGAGATAAATTATTTATTTTAGACCCATTATCATTAGCTTTTTGTTCAATATATTTAAATCTATATATAAATTTTTTATTAGCTTTTTCTAAAGCATCATCTGGATTGATATTTAAAAAACGAGAATAATTAATTAAGGCAAAGAACACATCACCTAATTCTTCTTCGATATTTTGCTGATTTGCTGAGTTTATTGCGTGATGTAACTCACTAATTTCTTCACTCAACTTATCATATACCTGATTAATATTTTCCCAATCAAATCCTACACCCTTAGCTTTTTCTTGTAGTCTATATGCTTTGACCATGCTAGGTAGATGTGGAGGTACACCTTCTAAAACACTTTTTTTACCTTCATCTAATTTTATTTTTTCCCAATTCTGTTTAACTTCATTAGCATTATTTACTATTACGTCGCTGAAAATATGTGGATGGCGTCTAATCAATTTTTCATTTAGTACTTTTAGCACTTCTGTAATGTCGAAGCTATCTTTTTCATCTGCAATTATAGAATAAAACATTAAATGTAACATTATGTCTCCGAGTTCTTCTTTAATCTTTTTATCATCATTTTCTAATATTGCTTCTGAGAGTTCATATACTTCTTCTATTGTCATTGTGCGTAGAGTCTCATTAGTCTGAGCTCTGTCCCACGGGCATTCTTTTCGTAGTCTCAGCATTATTTCTAGTAGTCGTTTAAATTCATTTATTGCTTCATCAATATTCATAATAAAAAATGTTTTTACATTCTATAAAGTCTCATTTCTAAATATTTGACATCAAAGCCAAATTTTTCGTACAATTGTCTAGCAGTATTTTTAGGATCTACTTGCAGAGATAGGCTACCATTAGTATTATCTAATACATATTGCATCAGTTGACTACCTATGCCTTGGTGTCTATGATTTTTATCTACTGCTAAATATGCAAATAAATTTTCTGGAAATACACCTTTCATATTAGTGTATAATACTACTGCTACTCCTAGCATTACATCATTATCATCATATGCTACAGCTGCGAAGCCACCATTAGAATTAGTTCTCTCAAATGCATAGTTCATCGCATTCTCGATATATTGTATAGGATCTCCGAAATTTTCTAAATTGATAAATAAAAAGTTTACAAGGTCTTCTATTAGTTTAATATTATTTTTTTCTTCTTTTGAATATTTTATAATTTTAATCATAGTTGTTATCTTAAAATCATTAAATGATTTAGAGTAATATAGTTTAATGAATTAAATTTCTAAAACAAATCTGAATCAATGATAGACAATTTCTTAATAGTATTTTCTACTTCTTTTTCTAGTATTTTATAATTTTCTCTACTTATTGGAACCAAAGGAAGTCTAAAATATTCATTTATACGTCCCATAATTGTTAAAACAGCTTTTATACCAGCAGGATTGCCCATTTTCAGCAAAGTATGCATTAGTGGCAGCAGCGCATAATGATATTGTCTAGCTATTTCGATATTACCTTCTAAAGCAAAAGCTGTCATTTTAGCAAAAGCTCTTGGGAATGCATTTGCTATTACGGATATTACACCGTCAGCACCTACAGACATAAATGACAATGCGAGAGCATCATCTCCACATAAAACTGTGAAATTATCTGGTCTTTCATTTAGAATACTCATTAATTGATCTAAATCTGCAGTAGCTTCTTTCAAAGCTACGACGTTTTCTAATTCATTAGCTAATCTCAACGAAGTTTTAGCTTCAATATTAATAACAGTCCTGCCTGGAACATTATATGCAATTATAGGTAAGGGTGAGGCTTCTGAGATAGCTTTATAATGTGCAAAAATTCCTTCTTGCGAAGGTTTATTATAATATGGACATACAGATAATATAGCACTTACACCTTTTAGGTCTAATTTATTAATTTCTTGTATTACTTTTTTTGTATTATTTCCACCTATCCCTACTACTAATTCAGTTTTGCCAGATAGATGTTCTGTAAAATATTTAATAGCTTCTTGTTTTTCGTCTAACTCTATTACTGGTGACTCTCCTGTAGTGCCGAATAAAACTATATAATCCACTACATCATTAATGGTTTTTAACATTATATCCCAGCTATCGTAGTTTATATTACCATCAGAGTCGAATGGAGTAACTATGGCGACTCCTAATCCATTAAATTGTTTTATACTCATAAATATTTCTTTTTATTTTAATTTATTTAATGTATCAAATATAGTATTTATCTCCTGATAATCATTAATTATAAAATACAACTGAAAATAATTTTGATATTCTTCACTACCAATACCTATGTATGATTCAGCATGTATATATTTTAATAAATAATTAATTGGAGAAAAATAATTTGGATTAAAAAATATTAATAAATCTGAATTTATTTTTTCATTAGTTATAAATAAATTAATCGATTTTTTTATTGATCTAGACTTTTTATTTTTAATATAATCATTTAAAATGATAGAATTATCTACATATATTGGCATTTCATTATCAGAATAATATAAATAATTATTAAATTTACTTTGAGGATAATATTTATTAAAAATTTTTATAAATAGTTCTAATCCTTTCAGATCATCATTAGAATTAATATTTGCTAAAACACTTACAGAATCTATTCCCTTTAATTTGCTAGGATTAAATGGGAATGGCGAGCTCTTTGTAAATTTTTTCTGTAAATTTTTTGTACTCACAATGAAAACAATTTATCAAAATTAATAATTTTTTATAAAAGGAATGTAAAAATTAGTATTATGAATAAGTAAAAAATTAATGAAATAAAAAGTATCGAAAAGAAAATAGTGGGAAATTAGTTTAAAATAGTTTAAACCTTTAAACTAATCAACCCTATCACTAATCAACTAATCAACTTTTAAACTAATCACCTATCACTAATCACCCCTTCTCCCCCTCTCCCTGTCTCCCAATCATCCCTTCTCCTAGTTTCCCAGTCTCCTCGTCTCCCCATCACCCAGTCACCTATTACCCCATCTCCCAGTCCCCTCGTCACTAATCACTAATCAACTCATTAAGTTATTACCAAAACCCAAAAAATTGAATAAGAGTATATTTGCAATATGAATGCCTAGATTATTAAATTATTCCAGTGAATCCCATAAAAGCTAATGATAGTATACCGGCTAATATAAGTGCTATAGGTGCCCCTTGAAATGCTTTTGGAAGATTAGAAAATTCTAATCTTTCTCTAAGTCCTGCCATAATTATTAGAGCTAAACCAAAGCCAATACCAATAGATACTGCATAGACTAATGATTCACCAAGATTATAATTTTTAATAATTACTAATAAAGCAACACCTAAAACAGCACAATTAGTAGTGATTAATGGCAAATAAATTCCTAGTGCTTGGTATAAAGATTGAGATATTTTTTTAATAATAATTTCTACCATTTGAACAAGTGAGGCAATAATTAAGATAAAAGCAATAGTCTGCAGGTATTGCAAATGCAAAGGTGCTAATAATGCATAATAAACTATATAAGTAACTAAAGTAGCCAAAGTGAGTACGAATATTACTGCTGCACTCATTCCTATAGCAGTGCTCATTTTTTGTGATACACCTAGAAAAGGACATATACCTAAAAATTGTGTTAATACAACATTAGATACAAAAATTGCTGAAATTATGATAATTACATATTCCATAATTAACTATTTTTTGTTGTTTTTGAAGTTTTATTTTTATATAAATTATTTAATGCCATTAAAATACCCAATGTCAAAAAGGCACCTGGAGCTAAAATAAAAACTAATATACCATCAGCAGTAGGTGCTATAAATTTATAGCCGAATATACTACCTGCGCCCAATATTTCCCTAATAGAGCCTAATACTGTTAATGTTAATGTAAAGCCTATTCCTATACCTAATCCGTCAATTAAAGACGATAATATATCGTTTTTAGAAGCAAAAGCTTCTGCTCTACCTAGAACCATACAATTAACAACAATTAAAGGAATAAATATTCCTAAAGCATTGTATAAATCGGGTACAAAAGCATGCATCACCATATCTACTATTGTTACAAAAGTAGCTATAATTACAATAAAAATAGGAATTCTTATTATATTGGGTACCATTTTTTTGACAGCAGAAATGATAACATTACTTAAAGCTAAAACGAATGTAGAAGCTAGTCCCATGCCTAATCCATTTATAGCTGATGAAGTAGTAGCTAATGCAGGACACATACCTAACACTAAAACTAATACTGGGTTTTCTTTTAAAATACCTTTTGTGAAATTTTGCCATTGATTCATATTATGCACCTCCTTTCCATGCTTTTAATGATCTATATGCTCTATCTAAAGCATCGCAAAAAGCTCTTGATGTTATTGTGGATGCAGTGATAGCATCTACGTCTCCTTTATCTTTTTTTACTTTTAAAATAAAGTTTTCTGGATTTTTACCTTTAAATTGTTCTCTAAAATCTGGTTTTGTAATTTTGTCTCCTAATCCAGGAGTTTCTGCTTGATTTATTACTTCAGTGTTTATAATAGTAAGTGTAGTATCAAAGCCTACCATTACTTCTATTCTACCATTAAATCCTTGCATGGTATAGGTATTTACAGCATAACCTACCACTGAACCATTTGATATTGCTTCATATACTTTCAGAGAATCACTACCATCGATATTTGCAATATAGATAGTTTTAAGATCTGTAAAAGATGGTAAAACTTTTTGTAATGCATCTTTTTCTTTCTGCTGTTGGGCATCTGCTATTGGTCCTGAAGTTATTTTATTTACAAGTGCTAACAAAATAGCTGCTAGAGCTGCTATTATAAAAAGTGTTAGCACTAAATTAAGTAAATTTGAATCTTTTTTACTCATGCTTTTACCTCCCCGAAATGTTTATTTGATATTCTATCTATCAATGGTACAAATGCATTCATTATTAATATAGAAAAAGATACTCCCTCTGGATAAGCTCCAAATAATCTTATTATACCAGTTAATAAACCACATCCAATACCAAAGATTATTTGTCCCTTGTATGATGTAGGTGATGTAACCATATCTGTAGCCATGAAAAAAGCACCTAAAATTAATCCGCCTGTTAATAAATGAAACAATGGATCTGCATATTTAGTAGGATCGATTAGCCAAAATATTCCAGTAAATATCAAAACTGACAAAATATATGCTAAAGGAATGTGCCAGGTTATAACTTTTCGATATAATAAATA
Source organism: Rikenellaceae bacterium DTU049 (assembly GCA_001513285.1). GTDB lineage: Bacteria > Bacteroidota > Bacteroidia > Bacteroidales > DTU049 > DTU049. Next base: position 32,735 of record LFTI01000070.1, on the reverse strand, counting down.
AATAGCACCTATCAATAATAATATGGCTGATACTTCACCTATACTACCGCCCATATTTCCTAACATCATATTTGTATAAGTTGGTATTTCACCAGTTTGAGTAGCAGCAGCTATAGATCCACTTTCTTTTATGACACCTAATGGAGTAGGTCCAGTAATGACATCAGTTAATTGCCTAGCAGATTCTATGGGCTTGGGCCAGCTAGTCATATAAACGGGAAATGAAATTAAAAGAAATACTCTAGATACTAAAGCAGGATTAAATAAATTTTGTCCTAAACCACCAAAAACCATTTTGCCAATACCAATAGCTATCAATGAACCGATAATAACTATCCAAGTAGGTAAATTACTCGGTACATTAAATGCTAAAAGCATACCTGTAACAATAGCAGATAAGTCATTGATAGTAGGTTTTTGTTTTAATAAAAATTTTTGTATTAAATATTCAAAAAGTAAACAAGAAATCACTGATACAAAAAATACTCTAACAGCACCAAAGCCAAACAAATAGAATGATCCTAAAGTGGCTGGTATCAGAGCTATGATAACATCTAGCATTATACGTTGTACATTATCTTTAGCGTAAATGTGTGGTGAACCAGAGATTATAAATTTCTTATCCATAATTGTATTAATTTTTTCGCGATCTTATGATTGCACTTACTTTATTTTTTCCTAGTCTAATATAATCTAATAAAGGACGTTTAGCAGGACATGTGTATTGGCATGAGCCACATTCCATACAGTCCATAATCCAATGTTTTTCTGCTTCTTCCCATCTTTCCTTGATAATTAATTTTTCTAAATAAAAAGGTTCTAAACCCATAGGACATGCATGAGCACATCGTCCACATCTAATACAGGGATAGGGATCTAATCTTTTTGATAATTTTTCAGGTAAAAGTAATATACCACCCATGCCTTTTGTAAGAGGTATATTAGTATTAGATAATGCTTTTCCCATCATAGGCCCACCGCTTATTAACTTTGCAGTATCTTCTGGTAATCCACCAGCTAACTCAATGAGATGATTTATTGGCACACCAATTCGAGTTAGAAAATTAGATGGGTTAGAGAGATTTGGACCAGTTATTGTAACTACTCGCTCTATTAGAGGTTTATTTTTTTGTACTGCATCGTAAATTGCTTTAGCTGTAGCAACATTTTGAACTACACAACCTACCTCAATAGGCAATTTGCCTGATGGCACTTCTCTTCCTGTGATAGCTTTGATAAGTTGTTTTTCTGCACCCTGTGGGTATTTCTTTTTAAGGGACACAACTTCAATATTAGAATAATTTTGAGATAAGCTAGTTAATTGTTTAATAGCATCTGGTTTATTATTTTCGATGCCTATGAATGCTTTTTTAACACTTAGAGCTTTCATAATAATAGTGATACCCACCATTATTTCTTCAGATTTTTCTAACATTAATCTATGGTCACAGGTTAGATATGGTTCGCATTCAGCACCATTAATTAATAGATATTCTGCTACTTTACCTTGAGGTATAGTTAGTTTTACATGAGTAGGAAATGCAGCACCTCCTAATCCCACGATACCAGCATTTTTAATTTTTTCAATTATCTCTTGTGGAGTAGCTTTTATATCAGTTAATAAGTCGTTTGTAGTATCTATACCATCTTCCCATATTTCTTGACTTTCTACATTGATTACTATAGATTGATGCTTATAACCTGTAGCGTCTGTTATTTGATCTATTTTGTCAACTATTCCAGTAACTGGAGAATGAATATTAGCAGAAATAAAAGCTTCACCTTTAGCAATCAATTGTCCAGTTTTTACATGGTCGCCTTTTTTTACCAAAGTTATTGCTGGAGCCCCCGCACTCTGATTGAGCATAACATAAACTTTATTGGGCAATGGAGCAACTTTAATGGGAGAATTGGCTGAAATTTTACAATCATCAGGATGAACACCCCCACGAGGAAAAGTCTTTAACATAACTTAATTATTTTCAATATTTTGATTTGAATCATTTGCTAAATCAATATTAGCTTTTTTTTTAATTGGGAAATTTACTTCTACAATGCAATTAGTAGGGCATACAGGAACACATTTGCGGCATAAAGTACATTTCTGGTAGTCAATATAAGCTAAAAAACTTTCTATTTTTATAGCATCAAATTTACATTCTTTCACACAAGCATTGCAACCTATACATGCTACAGAGCAATTAACTTTAGCATAAACTCCTTTTTCTTTATTCATGCAAGCTACATAAATTCTCCTATTTTTAGGTCCTTTATTTCTGATCTCAATGATATTTCTAGGACATGCTTTCACACAATTGCCACAAGCTGTACAATTATCTTCTATCACAACAGGTAAACCTGTAATAGGATCCATATACATAGCATCAAATTTGCATGTAGCTACACAATCACCTAGTCCTAAACAACCATATGCACAACCTCCATCACCAGCAAAAAGAAAATTAGCAAAACCGCAACTTTCTATTCCATTATAGTCATGTTTAGGTGGGCAATTTTCATTAGTCCCATTGCAGCGAATGACTGCTACTTGCGGTTTTTTTTCTTCAGCTTCTAAATTCATTAATTGTGCAATTTCTGCCATAGTTTTATTACCACCTGGAGCACAAAACAGATTATCCAAAGAATTATTTTTGACAATGGCTTCAGCGAAATTTCTACATCCTGCATATCCACAGCCACCACAATTAGCCCCTGGTAGTTTATCTGCTATTAGATCTATTCTGGGATCCTCATCTACATGAAATTGCTTATCTACAAAATAAATAATTGCTGCAAATATAGCAGCGATAAGCGATAAGACTAAAAAAGCTATAATAATTGGTTCCACTTTTTTTTAATTTTTGTGCAAAATAAATAAATAATTTTTAGTAAAAAAAAAATTATTTATTTTTTGATTTTAATAAATTTTTTAAATTTGCACACTTTTTTCACAGCTAAAAAATAATTACATTTATGATTATAAATGCTTTTTTAAAAGGCATACCTGTAGGATTAGTATTAGCATTTAGTTTTGGTCCAGCATTTTTTTTAGTGATACAAACTGCATTAGAAAAAGGTTTTAAAAAAGCTATAATCACATCTATAGGCGTTGCTAGTAGTGATGCTGTATTAATTTTTATTTCTTTAATGGGTATATCTGCTATTAGTGGATTATTAGAAAATATTTTAGGCGTTATAGCTAGTATAATTCTAATAGTTTATGGTCTAGTAATGATATTTTCTAAACCATCTATACTAAAACAAAGAAATCCCAGAATCAAGGAAATTAAAAGCAAAAACGATTATACTAAATTATATTTAAAAGGGTTTTTATTAAATATTGCTAATCCTTTTGTTCTGATATTTTGGATCTCAATTGCGGGTATTGTTGCCCAGTCAACTTCTCAAGATAAATTTATTCTATACAATGTATTCTTTTTCTTAGGTATTCTACTAACTGTTTTTGCAATGGATATTATCAAAAGCCTTTTAGCACATAAATTAACAGATTATTTACGACCTAGATATATAATGTATGCGAATAGAACTATAGGAGTTATAATTACAATATTAGGAATTATTTTAATCTTTAGAACATTAAGTATTTTTTAAAAGTTGAGAATTAAAAAATATGAAAGATGTTAATATAATTTTTCTAAAAAATTTTGAGTATCTAGAGCAGCCATAGCACCAGAGCCAGCAGCTATCACTGCTTGTTTATATACTGGATCTTGCACATCGCCACAAGCGAAAACACCATCTACGTTTGTTTTAGTAGTTCCAGGAATAGTCTTAATATATTTTTCTTCTGTTAATTCTAATTGATTAACAAAGAGTTCAGTGTTAGGGTGATGACCTATAGCAATAAAAACACCATCTACATTGATAGTATTGTATGTATTAGTTTTAACATTTTTTAATTTAATAGCAGTAACATATTTAGCAAAACCTTTGGTTTCGCCAATTATTTCGTCTACTACACTATCCCAGATCACTTCGATATTAGGGGTGTTTAATATTTTCTTTTGAGAGCATGCGCATGCTCTGAGTTCATCTCTACGATGTATGATATAAACTTTAGAAGCTAAATTAGATAAATAAATAGCCTCCATAGCAGCAGTATCACCACCACCTATCACAGCGACGACTTTACCTTTATAAAAATATCCATCACAAGTAGCACAAGTAGAAACACCTTGTCCGAAGTATTCTTTTTCAGAAGGTATACCCAACATTCTTGGTGATGCGCCTGTAGCTATTATCACAGACAGAGCCTTGATTTCATTATTTTTGTCATCCCAAAGTGTAAAAGGATGTTTAGAAAAATCAACTTTATCAATAGTAGAAAAAAGAAGTTCTGCTCCGAATTTACTGGCTTGCTCTCTAATTTTTTGCATTAATTCAGTACCTTGAATACCTTCAGGAAAACCAGGATAATTTTCTATAACTGTTGCTGTTGTTAGCTGACCACCACTTACAAGGCCTTCATAAACGATTGGATTATAATCGGCTCTAGCAGTATACAAAGCTGCTGTTAAGCCAGCTGGACCAGATCCTATTATTACAATTGGTTTTAAGTTATTAATGTTTGTCATTAGTCTTTATAATTTTTTGCAAAATTAATAAAAGAAAATAATAGCGACCTATTGACATTTATCATTTATTGATAAGTAAAAATAAAAAATTTTTTTAATAAAATTTAGGTAAATTAGATCTTTTAATATTTGAACTGCTAAGAGCATAATTAATTGTAAAATATGCGAAAATGTAGCTATCTTTATCTTCTGGGTCACCTCGTTGTTCGCCAGTAAGAGTTTGCCCAGAGATTTCACCTTTAGATGGGTCTGCAAAATAAGCAGCAATATCTCCTTTTTGGCTTCTGATAATGTCATTATCAAAATATACTGTGCTACAGTCGTCAATGTAATCAGTAAAAGTAAATCTGGGTCCTATAGCGAAACCATATGCCCATTCTCTATTAGGTCTATACCTAAACCCTAATCCATATGGTATGGTAACTTGAAAATTACTATATGGTTTAATTTCTGGTGACAATCCTTGCCCCTCTGTAGAAAGTGGTTTTAGATTATACCATTTACCATTAGGAACTCTACCTTGTGGATTAAACCAAAATACACCAACTCCTACAAATGCATATATTTCATAACTCGTCCAACCACGTACACCTTTTAATTGATAACGTTTTGTCTCCTTTGAGTTATATATGATTAATTCATATTGTTCTGCTAATTCTAAAATAGGACTACGAAAATTTAAATTTCTATTATTTCGTATTGGATTTTTAGTAAAAGCATCATCACCTCTTAGATAACCAAAATTTAATTGTGTGCTTATAGTAGATATATTACTTAATCTATAATTATAAGAAACTCCTATCAAAGGTCTAGTTGCTTGTATATCTAAATCAAAAATAAATGGTTGTCCTGTAGTTTTACCACCACCTAAATCACCTAAAAAATTAGTCATTCCTATATTTACTCCAATATTTTGTCTATCTAATCGCCATGCTTGAGAATAAATATTTGCTATTAAAAATATATTTATTAAGATTAATAATATAATTTTTGATTTCATTATATTAATTTTATGCAAATTTAAAACAAAATATTTAAATAAAATTTATTTAATAAAAAAATTTGTATATTTGCAAAAAATAAAATTATGAAAAACATTCGTATTGCCTTATTTGGTATTTTAATTTTATCTTCATTAATGGTTTTAGCTCAAAAAACTAAAGGATCCAGTAAACCTTTTATAGCTGAAATTACATATAAAATAGATTATGTAGGTAATTGGGATCCAGCTGTTTTAGCTCAGCAACCAAAAGAGTTAAAAGTATATGTGTATGGTAATAAAATGAAAACTGTTATTGATCTCTCTGGAATGGGATATATGACAAATATACAAAATGGTGATGATACTACATCAGTTGCATTAATAGATATACCTGCTTTTCAACTAAAAAAATACATAAAAACACCAAAAGAAAAACTTTTAGAAAATTTAGAAGAAATAGCACCACAAATCAATTACATTGATTCTTCTAAAGAAATAGCAGGGTATAAAGTTTATAAAGCTGAATATATTGTTGAAGATGAATTTGGTGATCCTATCACTACAGTAGTATGGTATTCTCCTGAAATAAATGATGGTAAAATCAATGCTGCTGGTGATTTCCCTGGTCTAAAAGGGTTCCCTATGGAATATATTACTACTCAAGACGAAGGCTCTATAATATTCAGCGTTGGCGAGGTGAAGACTAAAAAAGTAAAAATTAAAGAAACAGATTTCCTCATTCCTACTGATTTTGAAGAACTAACTGAAGAAGAAGCTAAAGAATTATTCGGCGGAGAATAGTAAAATATGATTTTTTAAATTCATCCTTTTTGCTTACATTTTTAGAAATTTTTGTTATTTATTTTTATAGTTAAATTAAATATTTATTAATTTTGTAATATTTTATGGACTAGTTTATATGGCAGAGCAAAAAAAAAATAAAAGAGTAGAAAATAAAAAAACGACTAAAAAGACTATTAAAAAATCTAGTGAGGAGAAAACTACTAAAAAACAAACTAACAAATCAATAAATAATAAATCGACTAATGAAGATAAATCACCTATCAATATAGGAAATATAATATATTGGTTTTTTATTTCATTAATTTTATTGTCTGCTATTTATATATTTTTATCTATAATTTTTTACTTTTTCTATGGAACTGCAGATGAACCTTTTTTGGTGAATGGTTTTTCAGCTGTCAATAATGAATCATTTAATACAGCAAATCCACTTGGTAGATTAGGCGCTTGTTTAGGATATTTGCTTGTAAAACAAGGTTTTGGAATAGCAGCTATTTTAATTCCCGTTTGGTTTTTTTTACTTTTTTATTCAATAATTAAAAAAAATGTATCTATCTTCTTAAAATATCAAGTATATACTTTAGTACCTTTAATTTTATTACCTTTATTTTTAACACTTTTCGGTGATGTGGCTGGTGGCTTATGGGGTGCTACTGTTAAAAACTTACTTACTCCATACATAGGAAAAACTTTTTTTGCTATATTAGTGATTATTATAAATATTGTTTTTTTCTTTTGGTTATTTAAAGTTTCTTATAAAGAATTATTTTCTAAATTTAAATCTTTAGTAAAAAATAAATCTCAAAAAACACAATCGTCAAGTGATGAAAATTTAAATAAAGAAATATTATTAGACAAAGTAGATACTAATATTGAAGAAAATAAACAAAATATAATAATAGACGAGCCACAACCTCATTATGCATGGGATATTGAAAATGATAAAGAAATAATTAATAAAGAAAATAATACACCTATAAATGATGAAGTATTACAGAATAATAAAGCTAAAAATGATATTGAATTTACAATAGAAACAATAGAAGATACAAAAAATGAAATAGAAACTCCTAATGCTGAGCCCACAAAACAGCAAGAGTTTGTACCTGAAATTTATAATTTAGATTATCAATTACCTCCATATGATATTCTGAAATATTATGAAATCTCGAATAATAGAGTTACAAAAGAGGAACTAGAAGCAAATAAAAATAAAATAGTAGAAACTTTAGCTCAATATCAAATACAGATTAGTAAAATTAATGCTACAGTTGGGCCAACAGTTACTTTATATGAAATAGTTCCAGCTCCAGGAGTGAGAATTTCTAAAATTAGAAATTTAGAAGATGATATAGCATTGTCATTAGCTGCTTATGGGATTCGTATTATAGCTCCTATACCTGGGAAGGGTACTATCGGTATAGAAGTGCCAAATTCGAATAAAGAAACAGTATCCATTAGAACTGTATTAGAGAGCGAAAAATTTAAAAATTTCCAAGGTGAGCTACCAATAGTGATAGGTAAAACCATTTCTAATGATGTTTATGTAGCAGATTTGACAAAAATGCCTCATTTATTAATAGCTGGTGCTACAGGACAAGGAAAATCTGTTGGTATTAATACGATTATTGCTTCTTTGCTATACAAAAAATTACCTCATGAAATTAAATTTATCTTTATTGATCCTAAAAAAGTTGAACTATCACCATATGCCAAGTTAGAGAATCATTATTTAGCAAAGATTCCTAATGAGACTGAACCAATAGTCACTGATGTAGATAAAGTGGTAAAAACTTTATATTCGCTGACAATGTTGATGGATACCAGGTATGATTTTTTGAAACAAGCAGGTGTTAAAAATATTGTAGAATATAACAAGAAATATTTAGCAGGAATGCTAGATCCAGAAGAGGGTCATGAATTTATGCCCTATATTGTATTAGTGATAGATGAATTTGCTGATTTGATAATGACTGCTGGCAAGGAAGTGGAATTACCAGTCGCACGTATAGCTCAGCTAGCAAGGGCTGTAGGTATTCATGTGATTATTGCTACTCAACGACCTTCTGTAGATGTGATCACTGGTAAAATAAAGGCTAATTTCCCTGCTAGAATAGCTTTTAGAGTTTCTAGTAAGGTAGATTCTAGAACAATATTAGATGTTAATGGTGCAGAGCAACTCGTAGGACGTGGAGATATGCTTTTTGCTGTTGGTAGTGAGCTCACTCGTATTCAATGTGCTTTTATAGATACTCCAGAAATAGATGATTTGATGGAATATATTTCTCAACAACCTGGATTTCCTGAAGCATATATTTTACCAGAACCAATCATGGAAGGTACTAATCCTCAAATTATAGAAATACAAGCATTGGATCCACTGATTATGGATGCTGCTGCTATTATTATTTCAGCGCAGCAAGGTTCTATTAGCCTACTGCAGCGAAAATTGCAAATAGGACATAATAGAGCAGGTAGATTAATGGATCAGCTAGAAGCACTAAACATTGTGGGACCTCAAATTGGTAGCAAACCAAGAGATGTTTTGATTTCTGATATTTCACAATTGGAACAAATTTTGAATAGTCCTAATTAAAATCTTAAAATTATGAAATTTTTAAATTGTTTTGTTGTAATTATTTTTTTATTACCTCAATTATTATTTTCACAAGTTGAAGATACTAAAGCTCAAAAAATTTTAGACGAGACATATACCAAAATTCAAAGCTACAAGACTTTGAAAATTGATTTCACTTATATTATGGAAAATTCTACTAAAAATACTAGAAACGAAAATAAAGGATCTATTACTATCAAAGGTAATAAATATGTGCTTTCTTTGGATGATCAAATTATCTATTGTGATGGTACAACAAAATGGACTTATTTCGTTAATGATAATGAAGTACAAATAAATTCTGTAAATGCTGATGATGAACTTTTACCTAATTATATTTTATTAGCAGATTATAAAAAAGATCATTATCCTAAATTTATTCGTGAACTACCTAAAAATAATAAAGTGATTAATGTTATAGATTTAGTTCCTAAAACGAGTAAATCTTATTATAAAATTAGATTAGAAATAGACAATAATACCAAACTACTCACTAGTGCTTCTGTTTACAACAAAGATAATAATACTTTTACTTATGTAATTGATAAATTAACACCCAATATTAATGTTGCTGATAGTTATTTTGTATTTAATGTTAGTGAACATCCTGATGTAGTCGTTAATGATATGAGATAGTGCGTGAGGCTTGGAGACGATGTGACTGGGAGATTTGGAGATGAAGAGAATAGGTGAGAAGGAGACTGGGGGACTGGGAGACGGGGTGACTATAGATGAAGAGAATAAAAGATAGCTTTTAAATTAATATAATGAAAGGAATAAATAATATTAAAGAATGAGAATATAATATAAAATTGATAATATATTTTATAAAATTTAATTTGTAGTCTATATTATAATAAAATGATAAAAAAAATTAAATTATATTTAGACACCCACAATTATCCTAAAACGGATAAATCATATTTGTTTTTAATAAATGCTTTTAATAAAGGAGTACAAAATTCTTTATTAGGCGTGAGAGCTGCAGCTATAGCATTTAAATTGATTATGGCAGCTATACCATTATTAATAGTTATTCTAAATCTTTTACCTTCATTTTTCACTCAAGAAAATCTAAATAATTTCATATTATTGCTACAAGAGTATTTACCTAAAAATGTATTTACCGTAATTGATGGACCTATAAATTACATATTATTTAATACTACAAGAGGATATGCAGGCATATGGATATTTGTCGTGTTGTTTATTGCTTTGAATGGAGTAAGGTTGATAATAGAATCATTCAATGCTTCATATCATATCAAAGAGACTAGACCTATATGGGAGCAATTTATTACTTCTTTTATCATTTGGATATTGATAACTATATTACTTGTCATTTCTATAGTATTATTTTTAATAAACAAAGATATTTTTAATTGGTTAGTGTCATTGAATTTGATGAATGAAAATGTGATACATTCATTTTATTTTATTGTAAAATATGTATTATTTTTTATATTGTTAGTTTTATTATTTGAAATAATTTTTTATATAGCACCAGCTCGCAGACGTAAATTTAGATTTATGACGTCAGGTACTATCATTGCTGCAATCTCGACGTTGATAATAACAGGAGGTTTTGACATTTTTATTAGTAATTTTTCTAATTATAATAAAATTTATGGACCATTAGCAACAGTTTTTATTTTTTTCTTGTGGCTGCAAACAGTAGCGTTCATGATATTAGTTGGTTTCGAAATAAATGCAGTAGTTTATTTAGCAGATGAAGAAAATCCTAGACCTATTATTTCTAAAATTAATTTTAAAAAAATTTTCTCCAAACATAATAAAAAATTAAAAAATAATGAATTACAAGAAAAAAAAGATAGATGAATTAAATAGATTATCAATAGATGAATATAAAAAAAAGACTAAACTTCCATTAATATTAATTTTAGATGATATACGTAGCAAATATAATGTAGGATCGATATTTCGCACTGCAGATGGTTTTAATGTAGACAAAATATATTTGTGTGGCATCACACCTTGTCCACCAGATAGAGAAATAGAAAAAACCGCATTAGGAGCTACTGAAAGTGTAAATTGGGAATATGAAACCAATATTATAGACTTGATAAAAAAACTAAAGAACCTTGGGTATTACCTAATAGGTCTAGAGCAGACTTTTAATAGTACATCCGCATTAGATTTGCCCAAAGATATACCATCGCCAATGGCAATTGTACTTGGTCATGAAATAAAAGGTATCAATGACGATGTTTTGGCAATGGTAGATATGGCTGTAGAAATCCCACAATGGGGCACCAAGCACTCTCTAAATGTTTCTGTGGCAGCAGCTATAATAATGTGGGAAATTGTTAAAAGAAATTTTATTAAATAGTTGTTTTTTTAGTTAAGGAGTTGATAAGTTGAGGAGTTTTGTTTAGAATTTAGAATTTCATATTTCTTTTTTTACTTGTCTGAACTCAACTTAGTATTATAAATTTTACTCTATACTTTTCACTTCTTTTTAGCAATATTAAATAAGTATTCAATTAATCCATTTTTGATATCTGGCATTGTAGCATTTATGATATTTCCACTTTTGTCTATCAAAATAGATTGTGGGAAAACCACAATTTTTAATTGTTCTAATAATTCATAATTTTGATTAAAATAATACATTTCTAAATTAGGGAAATTATAATCTTTGGTGAAATAATAATAATTTAAAGGTATACGATCGGCTGAAATTGCTATTATTCCTATACTATCTCTTATTTGAGGATAAATTTCATTAATAGCTGTTAATTCTTTAATACACGGCTTGCACCAAGAAGTGAAAAAATACAATAATACATATTTTGTAGTAAAGTGCTTTAAAAAAACCGTATCATTTTTTTCAGTTATCAATGGATATTTTGATAAATCAATTTGATATTTAGAAAATAAATTTTTATTAATATTTTTTATAATAAGTTTATGCTCAACAAATTTAGTATTATTATAAAATTGAGTTAATAATTTTTGTAAGCTGTCGAGAGTGAATAATTTCATATTTGACCAGTCAATTATATTTTCTAATAATACCAATTCTCTAATAACTTCATTTTTTAATAATGTATCTTTGCCAAGTGAGTCTAGAAGTGCTCTGTAATTAACTTGCCATTCAATATTTGACATCAAATCTCTATTTTTTATTTTTGTCGAATTAATGATATAATCTCTAAAATAATTAGTAAAAAAGCTCATATATTGCACATTATCATAGATAGGCCTTTGATTCCAAATATATTCATTAAATATTTCAAGTCTGTTATATGATCTAGACATTAACTTGATCTCTGCAATTGAATATTTTAAATAGTTATTAAAATAATTATTTTGATAGTTAGAAAATTTTGTAAGTAATAATGCATTTAAACTATCAATTTTAGTTTTTGGAATTTTATTTATTATACCACCTGTAGGTTCTATTTGAGTTTTAATATTACGAGCATAAAAATCATTAAGTATAATATTTAATTGTGGAATTTTAAAATTCAAATCATTAGTATCTATATTTGATATAGTAAAATTAATATTTAATCGTGTTAAAAAAGATGTGTAGGTGTCATATTTCTCGAAATCGAAAGCATCAAACATTAAATTATATGTTTTATTATATTCTAAATATAAATCATTGCTACGGATGTCATTAACTTTGAAATATGCATAATAAATTTTGTCTTTTGGTAATTTTAAAATAATTGAAAAATTACCATTATGGTCTATTGGAGCTTTGGCAATTAGTGTATCAGAGAAAGTAATAAAATCTTGTACGGTATATAACCTTATCTCTCGACCTTCAGCACCTTTGAAGTTTCCATTTATAATTGTAGATTGGCAAAAAGCTATAGTATTGATAGTCAATACTATTAAGATATTCAGAAGTTTTATTGATATTTTAATCATTTGTTAGTAAATTTATAAATCATAAAAACTTAAATCATTTGTATTTTGCTTTTTATAAAAAATTAACGGATAAGATCAATAAATATTTTTATATGTAAGTAAAAGATCATCTATAATTTCAGCAGGAACGAAATTGCTAATATCTCCATTATAACTAATAATTTCACGTACAATAGATGAATTTAAGGATGTATATGTCGGATGTGTTAAAAGGAATATTGTTTCTATTTTTTGATTTAATTGTTTATTAATCTGAGCTATCTGACGTTCGAATTCGAAATCTGCAGATGTACGTAAGCCTCTTAAGATAAAGTTGATATGATGTTTGTTGCAAAAATCTATTGTTAATCCATCAAATTTAGCAACCTCAATAGAAGGACAATTTTTAAAAACAATTTGTAGCCATTCTAATCTTTTTTCAATAGGAAACATGTATTTTTTTTCGATATTATCTCCAATAGCTACATATATTTTATCAAAAAGTGGAATAGCTCTACATATTACATCTTTGTGCCCAAGAGTAATAGGATCGAATGATCCCGGAAAAACAGCACAATTCTCTTTTTTCATATTTTTAAAAATTTAAACAAAATTAATTAAACTTTATTACATAGATTTTGAGATGAAGATAATGATTTAACAAAATATGATTGTATTTTGGAGATTAGAATATTAATTCTTGATTAAATAATTTTTTATTCAATATAAAATAATCAAATGGAGAAATTATTTGTGGCAAAAATTAATTTAAAAATTATTCTATTAATACAAAAAAGGAGATACAAAAAAGTATCTCCTTTTTATTGAAATTTTTATCCCAAATAATTTTTTAAATTTTTGGATCTATTACCGTTTTTCAATCGTTTAATAGCTTTTTCTTTTATTTGACGAACTCTCTCGCGAGTCAACTTATATTTTTCAGCTATTTCATCTAGAGAATAAGGATGTGTATAGCCGATACCATAATACATATTAATAATGTCTCGTTCTTTTTTAGTTAAACTTGAGAGAGCACGTTGGATTTCTTTTGCTAAGCTTTCTTGGATAAGTGCTTGATCAGTAGAAGGTGTATCGCTTGGTATGAATAAGTCTAGCATAGTAGCATCTTCATCAGGAGATACTGGCGCATCTACAGAAATATGTTTACCACTAATACGAATAGATTCAGCAACTTTATTTTCTGGAATTTCTACAAGATCAGCAATCTCTTCTACTGATGGCATACGTTCGAGCTCTTGCTCGAGTCTAGCAGTTTCTTTAGAAATTTTATTAATAGAACCAATTTGATTTAGTGGTAATCTAACTATACGACTTTGCTCAGCGATGGCTTGCAAAATGGATTGTCTAATCCACCACACAGCATAAGAAATAAATTTAAATCCACGTGTTTCATCAAAACGTTCTGCAGCTTTTATCAGTCCGATATTCCCTTCGTTTATTAGATCTTGTAAACTAAGACCTTGATTTTGATATTGCTTAGCTACGCTAACAACGAAACGTAAATTAGCTTTTACTAATTTGTTTCTTGCTGCCTCATCACCTTGTTTAATACGTTGAGCTAATTTAACCTCTTCGTCAGGAGTGATGAGCTCCTCTCTACCAATTTCCTGCAAATAATCATCCAATGAGGTGTAATCCCTATTGGTGATAGAACGCGTAATTTTTAATTGTCTCATATATATCTATACCTACCTTTTTTATGTTACGATTACAATTTTTTTTAATATACTACAAAAAATTTATACAAAATTACAAAAAAAATTTGACATAGCAATATTTTTTATAAAATGTTTATATAGAAAATGCATAATAAGCTTTCATACCATTAGGATATATGCCTTCTATCAAAATAGCACCCTTCCTATTGGCTAATGCATTTTCTATATCTTCGATAGAATTAATAGGATTATGATCTATCTCAGTTATAATAAAATCTTTTTTTATACCAGCTCTCTGTAAGGGACCACTCTGAATATCTGTAATTTGCATGCCGTGATCTATCTTTAGCTTTGCCATCATATCTGGTGAAGGTTTTTCAAAAGTAGCACCTAATACAGATTGAGCAGAAATTTCTTCTTTTTTCATAGGCTTTAAATCACCATTTTTATTAAGTAATTGAACTTTAGTAGTTTTAATTTTATTTTTAGATTTATATTCTATAGTTACCCAATCACCTATATTTTTTTCATTTATTTTTTCTAATAATCTAGAAGCAGAATTTAATTCTTCACCATCAATTTTTAGAATTATATCACCAGCATTTAATCCAGCTTTAAAAGCAGCACTATTAGGAGTAACAGCAGTAATTAATACTCCTCTCGTATCATCTATTCCATATTTTTTAGATACAGCAGCATTAATATCAGTTACACTAACGCCTAAATATGGCCTTTGTACAAAACCATAATTTATAAGATCATTAGCTACTTTTTTTGCAAGATTAGATGGTATAGCAAAAGAATATCCTATAAAAGCACCTGTTTTTGTAGCAATAGCAGTATTAATACCAATTAAATTACCATAAATATCTACTAAAGCTCCACCACTATTACCAGGATTCACAGCTGCATCAGTTTGTATAAATGATTCTACAGCATCTGCAGATTCTAAAATGTTAATATTCCTAGCTTTAGCACTTACTATACCTGCTGTCACAGTAGAAGTCAAATTAAAAGGGTTCCCTACAGCTAGCACCCATTCACCTATTTCTACGTTATCGCTATTACCAAATTCTAAATATGATAAATTATTAGCATCAATTTTAATTATAGCTAAATCTGTACTCGCATCATTACCTATTATTTTAGCTTTAAATTCTCTTTTATCATTTAATGTTACTATTATTTCTTTAGCATCTTGTACCACATGATTATTGGTAATGATATAACCATCTGCACTAATAATAACTCCAGAACCACCACCTATAATGGTTTGCTCTTGCCTTGGCCCACCAAAAAATTTAAAAAAATCATAAAATGGAGCAAAAAAATCGTCATAATAAATATTTTTATAAATAAATGTAGTCTTAATATTTACCACTGCTGGAATAGCTCTCTGTGAAGCATAGCGAAAGTCTGGATATTTTATAGTATCTCCAATAATTGGGAAATTATAATTGTATGAACTTCTGCTCTCTTCTGCTCTACTTGGACTAACAGTAAAACTATAAATAACTAAAAACATTAATACTAATGTCAGTATGCTTGTCGTTTTTTGGAAATAATTCCAAAATTTTTCTAATTTTTCTTTTTTAATACCCATAGCAATCAATTTTTTTTATAATTAACATTTCTATTATTCAAATATTATTCCAATGAAATAATTTTTTAATAAAAAAAGTCAAAACCATATTAAAAAAAATAATTACATTTGTAAATGTCAATTTGTCATTTATTATGAAAAAAAGGAATCTTTCTTTTATCCTAGGTATTATAGGTGGTATTATTATATCACTTATTTTAATTTACGTTTCTTGGCCTAATTTAAAATATTTAATTTATAACGAGAAATTCATATCTATGGCTCCTATGGTAGAAAAATTTCATTATAATATTAAATATAATAATAAAATCATGCATTTGAATAACAAAAAATATGAAACTAATATTAAAAATTCAAAAGCAGATACATTAGTAAATGAAAATTCGTCAAACATGGATAGTCTTTTAAATGAATTATATGATAATATTTTAGATTCTTTATTAAAAATAGAAGGTTATAGATATATAGATTCTTTAAAACTAGATTCATTAGTTCGTTTAATGGTAATTGATTCTATTGAAAAAAAGTTACTAGAAGGTAATAGAATAGAGACAGATAGTAAATAAAAATTTTGACTACACTCACTGAAAAGTATAAAATGATAATTAGATCATTTATATTTATCATTGTTTTATTAAATAACATTTTTTAATAAATAATTAATTTATATCAAATTTTATCTATCTTTGTAAACAAAAAAATGAAAAAGTTATCTATTTTTTTATTATTAAATTTAATTTTAACAACAATGAGTTATTCACAACAAGAAGCACGTTTATTACGTTTCCCTACCACAGATGGGGAAAGAATAGTTTTCTCTTATGCAGGTCAGTTATATACTGTGTCAAAACAAGGTGGTATGGCACGACAATTAACCACTGGTAATGGATACGCTATTTTCCCTAGATTGTCACCTGACAGCAAATGGGTAGCATTTACAGGACAGTATGATGGCAATACAGAAGTATATCTAATGCCTGCTGATGGTGGCAATCCTAAAAGACTCACCTATACTGCTACTCTCAACCGTGATGACCTAAGCGATCGCATGGGACCAAATAATATTGTTATTGGTTGGACACCTGATAGTAAATATATCATTTATCGTAGTCGCAAAAAATCTTTTAATGATTTTGTGGGGCAGCTATTTCTGGTCTCAATTGATGGCGGACCATCTATTCAATTGCCACTTTCTACAGGTGGATTTTGTTCCTACTCTCCTGATGGTAAATTATTAGCTTTTAATAGAGTTTTTCGTGAGTTTAGAACATGGAAATACTATCGTGGTGGCATGGCTGATGATATTAGAATTTTTGATTTTGACTCTAAAGAGATTATAAACATTACTAATAATGAAGCTCAAGATATCATACCCATGTGGATAGATGACGAGATCTATTTTATATCTGATAGAGACCGCACCATGAATCTATTTGTTTATAATACTAAAACTAAAGAAACTTCTAAAGTTACTAATTTTGATGATTATGATATCAAGTTTCCTTCTCATTGTGCTAGCCAAAGGATTAATAGTATTCGAAAAAGACGGTTTTATTTACACTTTTGATACTAAAACTAAACAAGCAAATAAAGTTTCTATCATCATAAATCAAGATTTACCCTTAGCTAGAACAGTGAAGGTGAATGCAGCAGATTATATCACATCATTTACACTAAGTCCTGGTGGCGAACGTCTAGGTTTTTCTGCTCGTGGAGACATTTTTAGCGTACCAGCTACAGAGGGTGTCATCAGAAACCTCACTAAAACATCTGGTGCACATGAGAGAAATGTAGAATGGTCTCCCGATGGGAAATATCTAGCTTATCTTTCAGATGAAACGGGTGAATTTGAAATTTATATTCAAAAACATGATGGCTCTGAATCTCCCATCCAGCTGACAAAAAATGCAGATACTTATTATTTCGAATTACTTTGGTCCCCTGATAGTAAAAAATTATTGTTTAGCGACAAGAAACTTCGCCTTCGTTATGTAGATATAGAAACGAAAAATATTACTGAAGTAGCTCAAAGCCAAGTATGGGAATATAATGATTTCACTTGGAGTCCAGATAGTAGATATATAGCATACAGCGATCCACAGAAAAATAATTTTAATATAATACGTATCTATGATACTCAAACTAAAGAAACTTATGACCTTACAGACATGTGGTACGACTCTCATAGTCCACATTTCAGCCCTGATGGCAAATATATTTATTTCGTTTCAGAGAGAGACTTTAATCCTATTTATTCTCGAGTAGAATGGAACTACGCTTACCAAGATATGTCAAAAATTTATTTAGCAATTCTTGATAAATCTACTCCCAATCCATTAGCTCCTAAAAATGATGATTTGGATTTAACTAAAAAAACTGCCGATGACAAAAAAGAAGATAAAAAGAAAAAAAATAAAGAAATAACTGAAGAGGATAAGGATACACTTGTTAAAGTTATTATAGATATCGATGGTTTAAAAGATCGTATAGTTAGCTTACCTATCGATGTATCTACTTATTGGAATCTGCAAGCTACTAATGATAAAATACTTTATCAAAGAAAAGGAAGCAAAGATGAAAAAGCACAATTATTAGCTTTTGATTTAAATGAAAGAAAAGAAACTAAACTGGGTGAATTTGATACCTATCTTTTATCTCAAGACAAAAAAAAGATTTTATTAAAAAGTAAAGACAATTATTATGTTTTAGATTTTGCTGTGGCAGAGCTCAAACCAGATAAAAAAGTTCCCACACAAGATATGGAAGTATGGATAGACAAAAAAGCCGAATGGCAACAGATATTTTATGAAGCTTGGCGACAGATGCGAGATTTCTTCTACGTACCTAATATGCATGGTGTAGATTGGGAGAAAATAAAAAATAAATATGAAATCTTTTTGCCTTATATTGCTAATAAACACGACCTAAATTACATTATTGGAGAGATGATAGGCGAGCTTAGTGTAGGTCATGCTTATGTGGGTGGTGGTGATGTACCTACTATTAATAAAATTTACACGGGACTTTTAGGTGCTGAATTATCAAAAGATGTACAAAATGGTTACTTCAAAATAGATAAAATCTTAGATGGTGCCAATTGGAGTAAAAATCTTAGAAGCCCTCTGCAGGAGATACAAGTAAATGCCAAAGTAAATGACTACATTATCAGCATAGATAATATTCAGACTAATACTATTGATGACATTTATAAGCTCTTGATAGGTAAAGCTAATAAACAAGTAGAGATGTTAATAAATAATAAGCCTAGTGTAGAAGGTGCTCGTAAAGTCATTGTAGTTCCTATAGCTGATGAGGCTGCTCTATATTACTATAACTGGGTACAAAATAACATTAAGCTTGTAAATGAAAAAACAAATGGACAAGTAGGCTACATTCACATACCAGATATGGGCGTAGAGGGATTAAATGAGTTTGTTAAATATTTTTATCCTCAATTAACAAAAAAAGCTTTAATAATAGATGATCGTGGCAATGGTGGTGGTAATGTTTCACCAATGATACTTGAAAGATTACTTAGAGTACCACAACGAGCTACTATGGCCAGAAATGTTTTGATACCAGGTGTAGTACCTGCTCAGACTATGATTGGTCCAAAAGTATTGCTTTTCAATCAATATAGTGCTAGTGATGGAGATCTTTTCCCCTATGGTTTTAAAAAATATAATATTGGTAAAACTATCGGCGTGAGATCCTGGGGCGGAGTAGTAGGTATCCGTGGCTCTTTACCTTTCGTAGATGGCACTTACCTCAATAAACCTGAGTTTGCTAGCTATAGCATAGATGAATCTAAATGGATTATAGAAGGATATGGTGTAGAACCAGATATCGTGATAGATAATGACCCTTATAGAGAATATTTAGGTAACGATGATCAACTACTAAAAGCTATAGAAGTGATCATGGAAGAACTCCAAAATGCTAAAGAAATTCCTGATATACCAACTCCTCCTGACAAATCTAAATGATTGAAAAACTAAATTAAATCTATAATAGAGGAATTTTTTTTCACTTTTTAACATAGATTAGTTAAATATAGATTTAATTTTAATAAATGTAGTTTAAAATTTAATTTAAAATAATGTTTAGAAAGATTATAAATATATTTGCAGTAGTAATATTTTTAGCAATATGGTTTTTGTTATATTTTTTTAAGTCTAATTATGAGCATTCCACTTTTCGAGAAATCGAAAATCAACATTCACAATCTAATAATATAAAAATAGCTCCATCTACACCCGTTTTTTATGATTCTACTAAACAACAAATTTATGGATTTTGCAAAGAAAATTCTCAATATGAGATTTCACAATTCTTTCTCTTTTCTTTAAAGGATGAAAATATTGATTTTTATCCTTTACCGACAAAATATAATAAACTTTTAGGCTATGCTAAAAATGAATCAGAATATTTTTGGATGTCGTATAATGATAGTTTATCGTCCTTAATTAAATTAAATAAAAGACAAAATGAAATCTCTATTTACTATGATAGCATTTTATTAGATATAAATCAAGTAATCGGTTTTGGACTCAAAAATAACAAGCCAGAAATAGCATTGAGAAATCCATTAAAAAATAATATCATTATTTACACTTTTTCGGATACAGTAGCAGATGTCAGATTGGTGAGATTCCCTATTTTTTATCAATCATTCTCTTTGCCTACCTTAGGATATATTAAAAATAATAATTGGCAATTTTTATGTAAGGCTCTTTATAGTGAGCAACAATCTTATTGGAAAAGATATGATACTACCAAAAATTTAAATATTATTAGATTTCAAGAAAATGTTGCATTGCCATTTTTCTATGATTTATTGCCATATCCATATTATACACCTATCACTAGTCTACCATATTATTATTTTAATTATTTAACTACCTCGCATTTATTATTTGAAGCTGATAATTTTAGTTTTGTAGATAATCCCACTCCTAATAAAAATACTATTAATGTAAAAAATGATATTATATGGAGCTTGCTAGATGACAATATTTATATAAATTTTTTGCGATATGATACGATAGTAACATTATTAAGCATAAAAAAGGAATTAAAAAATAATAAACAATATTTCTATTCATTATCAGATACAGACTACAAAAATTTATTATTTTTTGTACCAGATACTACTGAAATTTATTCATATTTTTATCTCAATAAAGATAGCATTTTACTTTTAACAAATGATTTTCAATATTTATACATAGATGAACAAGGTAAAAGTTACACAAAATTTAATATTATTGATAATATTTGCATTACTATAAATGAAAATTTCCCTCAA
This sequence comes from Rikenellaceae bacterium DTU049, assembly GCA_001513285.1. Lineage (GTDB taxonomy): Bacteria > Bacteroidota > Bacteroidia > Bacteroidales > DTU049 > DTU049. The sequence goes on along the minus strand of LFTI01000070.1, from coordinate 11,265 downwards.
AAAATGAAGATCTTAGATGCAAACATTCCTGGAGTGAAAGCACTTGGCTTCTATACAATAATTTCTGGACCATTTATTCTGTGGTTTTTAGTATGGTTAGTTGCTTGGCTTTTTAAAATTTTTAAGAAAGATAAAGATAAATATTCATATTATACTTTTTATAAAAGAAAAAAGAAAAAAAATACAATTTTATATCATACTTTTATAGGTTCTATCGTTTATATTGCTATTTCACTGATACTTTTTAATAGTTTTTTATTAATTTTTAATATTATCTAAAATTGTTCTTAATTAGGCTTAATTAGGATAGAATGTGTATAGTAAAATGAATATTTCTGAAAAATATTAAAATAAATATGTAAATGGTATAGTTTACCCCGTTGGATAATCACACTTAACAATGTAAAACTAAAATAAAAGTAAATATCCAATGGGGTAAATGTTAAGGGGTATTTAGCTTTAATTTAATGTAGGCAATAAGTTCAAATAATTAAAAAAATAGATTTTCTCAATAACTATCAGGCTAATGAGCTATTAAAAGTCTTTTAATTCTGGGGAAAATCCGATATAAGAATGGATTAAAGAAACTCTTTGAATATTTTTGTAGAAACTAATTTTTGAGAGAAATAGTTTTTAAATGTTTGTAAAGGATAAGGGGTGGGAGAGAGGGAAGGGTTTTGTTTTTTGCTAGAATAAAATTTGAAATCCTTTGAACGTTTATATTTTATTCTACTTTATTAATTATTTATTCATTAAAAAAATTTATTATATTTTTGTATTATAAATCTTAAAAAATATTATTATGGAAAACCAAGAAATTAATGTTCAACAACCTGAAGAAAAAAATGTAAAAAATCAAGTTTTACCAGGTTCTCAATCTGCTTTTATATTAGGTATTTTATCTGTTGTTTTCACTCTTACAACAGTAATTTTAGGTATAATTTTAGGCATTATTGCTGTTGTAGAAGGTAATAAAGCTATGAAAACTTACGAATTAAATCCTTCACTTTATACAAAAGCCGAATATAGTAATGCTAATGTTGGCAAAATATTAGGATGGGTAAGCATCGGCCTTGGTGCTGCTATTTTTCTTTCTATTATTTTATTTATAATTTTTGTGCTATCTTTTGCTTTACCTATTGCTGCTTTTGATAGCATTTCTAGCATTACATTATAATTCATATGAATATTTTAAGTATTGAAGACATTAGAAAGGCAGATGAATATACTATAAAAAATGAACCTATTGACTCTATAGATTTGATGGAGAGAGCTGCGAGCAAATGCTTCGATTTTATACAAAAAATATTCGTGAATTTTAATAGTTTTGTAATATTTGCGGGTACTGGTAATAATGGTGGTGATGGTTTAGTAATTGCTCGTAAACTTATAGAAAATGGCAATGATGTTAAAATTTTTGTTTGTGAATTTAGCAAAAATTATTCTGCAGATTTTCTAACAAATCTAAATAGACTTCCTGATAAAAATAATATTGTAAAAATTCAAAATTTTAATGATTTTGAAAAACTAAAAATATTAGATAATAATGATATAATTATTGATGTATTATTAGGTTCTGGCATTAGCAGAGCGCCAGATGATTGGTTGGCTGAATTGATAAAATATTTAAATAATTTAAATAATATCAAAATAGCTATAGATATGCCTAGTGGATTATTTGCTGATAAGACATCAAAAAATCATTGTGATAGAATTATCAAAGCTAATTACACTTTAGCATTTGAGGTTCCTCGTTTAGCTTTTTTTATGCCAGAGAATTATGATTATGTGGGAGATTGGAAAATATTACCTATAGGTTTAGATCACAATTTCATTAATAATTGTGATCCGCTAGCTATCATGATAGATGGACAAGAGATTAGTAAGAGGCTAAAAAAACGAAATAAATTTGGTCATAAAAATATCTTTGGTCATGTTGGCATAGCTGCAGGTAGTCCTGGTAAATATGGTGCAGGATTACTAGCTACTCTAGGTGCTCTTAAAAGTGGTGCAGGCCTTGTTTCTACTATTGTACCTGAAAAACTTGTGTCTGCATATCTATCTAAGCTTCCTGAAGCTTTAACTTTACCTATTGTTACAGCAAATATCGAAGATTTATCAATTTTGCATAATTATGATGCTGCATGCATAGGGCCTGGATTAGGTACTGATGATTTTACTGCTAATGCATTACTCGATTATCTTTTAAATTGCAAAAAACCTACTGTTTTAGACGCTGATGCTATAAATATTTTAAGTAAACACAATGAATGGTATAGTTTTTTAAATAATAATTTTATACTTACTCCTCATCCTGGCGAGCTGAAAAGATTGATTGGTGAATGGAATGATGATTTTGAAAAATTAGAACTAGTAAAAGATTTTTGTAAAAAATATAATTGTACTATAATTATCAAAGAGCATAACTCCAAAATTATTGATGAAAACGGGCAAATTTTTATTAACATCACTGGAGATGATACATTATCTAAAGGTGGCAGTGGAGATATCCTATCGGGACTTTTAGCAGGTTTATTGGCTCAGAATTATTCTCACTTAGATGCTTGTATTTTAGCAACTTGTCTGCATGGAGCCGCAGGTGAATGGTGTGGCAATAAATATTCTCATCATGCTACCACTATTTCGCAATTAGCTAAAGGTATAGAAAAAATTTTTACCAATTGGGAACACAACGATTTTTCTCAAATTTCTGATTTTTCACAAATTTGATAATAGTCGGTTGGATAGTAAAATCGGCGGTTCAGACAAAAGAGATTTGTTTTAACAAAATTTAAAAAACAATAGAACTATACAGCTGTTTTATCTCTTCTATAGTAAATTTATGAATTTTAGGCTTACCGATCTCATACAATAAAATAAAACTTATTTTTTCGTCTAAATTTTTTTTATCACGAATCAAAAAAGTTAATAATTCATCAAAATCTATCACTGGTGGTTTACCATACCATGTTTGTAGCCAATCTATAACCTTTTGTGACCAATATGGTGAAAAGTTTAATACTTTTTCAGAAAATTTCAAAGAATATTGCAAGCCCCAAGCTACACATATACCGTGAGGTGTTTGTAAGTTTTGTGATAATCTATATGATTCGAAAGCATGACCAAATGTATGTCCCAGATTCAAAATTTTTCGTCTGTTTTTTTCAAGTGGATCTATTTTAATAATGTGATGTTTGTATTGAATAGATTTCCTTATGAGTTGTGTGTTTGGTACTTTGCGAGGATCAGATTTTATAATTTCATTTACAGATTCTTTATTGATCAGCAGTCCATATTTAATTATTTCTCCATAACCACTTAAAATGTCGATTTCTGATAGAGTATTTAAAAATTCAGGATAGATAAATGTAAATAAGGGGAAATAGTAAGTACCTATTTCGTTTTTATTATTATTAAAATTAATGCCATTTTTACCTCCTATACCAGCGTCTACCATAGATAAAAGAGTAGTGGGAATGTTTATGACCTTTAAGCCACGTTTAAAAGTCGATGCTGCGAAACCTCCTAAATCACTTATAGTACCGCCACCGACACATATTATCAGATCATCTCTATTAAAATTATTTTTATCTAAAATATCCCAAATTTTAATGATTTCAAAAATAGTTTTTATATTTTCATCAGAATTATAATAAATTATTTCTATATATTTGAAATTAGAATTATTGATAATTAATTTTACTTCATCCAAATAATTATCATTGATAAAAGCATCTATTAATATTAAACAATTAATATTTTTGTGTGTTCCTAGGTGATATCGGAAATATTTTTGAAAAGTAGTGAAGTTGTGCTCTATGTAGATTGGATTTTTATTCCCGATGCGCATATAAGATTAAAATTTTATTCTTTGGGAAATATTATATGTTATAACCTAGTCTTTTTAAAGTATTTTTATCATTACGCCAGTTTGGTTGTACTTTAACAAATAAATTTAAAAAAATATGTTTATCTAATAATTTTTCTAATTTCAGTCTAGCATTAGTACCTAGTTGTTTTATCATTTCACCTTTTTTACCAATAATTATATTCTTTTGTGAATCTCGCATAACCCATATTTCTGCTTCTATGAAAACTGGATCCTGATCTTCTTTGAAGCTATTTATTACTACTTCAGTTTCATAAGGTATTTCATCTTTATATAAATAATAAATCTGCTCTCTAATAATCTCTGAAGCGAAATATCTGAGATATCTATCTGAGAGTATGTCTTTATCATAATATGGTGGATGCTCTGGTAAAAGGTTAATAATTATTTCTAGTAATTTATCAATATTATATCCTGTCAGTGCAGAGACAGCGATTATATCTACATTAGAGAATTTTTCTTTAAATTTTTTTTCTTTAATTAAAAATGTTTTTTCATCAACTAGATCAGCTTTGTTGAGAACAACAATTTTAGGTTGTGAATATTTAGCTACTATGTCTATGAGTTGATTGTTATCTCTTTTATCAGTTAAATCATGCATGTAAATTAATATATCTGCATCTTCGAAAGCAGATTCTATATCATGTAGCATAGCTTTATGCAGCTCATATTGAGGGTTAGTGAGCCAACCTGGTAAATCTGAAAAAATAATTTGTGTATTTTCATCATTATAAATGCCCAATACTCTTTGTCGCGTAGTTTGTGCTTTGGGAGATACTGGCATTAGGTTTTCACCTATAATGGAATTTACTAGTGTAGATTTACCAACATTTGGATACCCTAATATGCTTATGAACCCGGCTTTATGCATTTAATTTATTATATATTTCTTTTTAAAAATTGGACAAAAAGTAATTAAAATTTAAATAAAATTCAGAATAATTATATCATTATAATACTACGAATTTCTTTATTCCTTCAGCAATATTTTGTAATTCTTCAGAGCTGAATTTCAGTTTAGGTCTAGTAAAATCAATATCAGTAATATTTTTAATTGGAACAAGATGAATATGAGCATGTGGTACTTCTAGACCCACAACGGCAACACCTGTTCTGATAGCTTCACCTTCCATGTATTTATCGATAGCTTTAGCTACTTTTTTGGCAAAGATCCATAAGCCGGCAAGACTTTCATCATCTAAATCAAAAATGTAATCAACTTCTTTCTTTGGAATTACTAAAGTATGAGCTTTGGCTAATGGATTAATATCTAAAAATGCCAAATAATTTTCATCCTCAGCGACAATATATGCTGGGATTTCACGATTAACAATTTTTGTAAATATACTAGACATAACTATTCTATTTTTAAAATTTTATATTTTATTACACCAGCTGGTACTTGGATATCTACAATATCATCGATTTTTTTACCTATCAGAGCTTGAGCTACAGGACTATTGACACCGAGATGTTTTTTCTTGAGATCGGCTTCTTTGTCTGGTACTATCTTATAAGAGATTGTCTGATTATTAGACAAATTTTTAATAGTAACTGTAGTTAAGATTCTAACTTGAGATTTATCAACCTCAGTCTCGTCAATAATTTTAACATTTGCCAATAGTTTTTGCAATTGAGCAATTTCTAATTCTAAATGAGCCTGAGCATCTTTAGCAGCATCATATTCAGCATTTTCTGATAGATCGCCTTTTTCTCTTGCTTCAGCAATCATCTGAGCTATATGTGGCCTCTCCTCATGCATCAGTTGATTTAACTTATTTTGAAGATTTTCAAAACCTTCTTTTGTGAGATATGTTATTTCATCCATAATGATAAATTTACATTTTTATAAAAAATATAAAAAAACATTCCCACGCATTTTAAAGCATGGGAAAAATTTATTTGCAAAATTAATAAAAATTTTCTAATATAGCAGACATTAAAATTAAATCTTCAGGATAAGTGATTTTAAGATTTAATCTTGTACCTTCAAAAAAAGTAAGTGGTAGATTTTTACTTTCCCATACACTAGCATCGTCTGTAAATTTATCATTATAGTCTTGCTCATAAGCTTGTTTGAGTAAAGAAATATTAAAAAATTGTGGAGTATCAATTAACATAACATCATCTCTATCTACGATAAAATTTTTATCATCATCTTTTATCCTAACAGAATTATAAGTTTTATGATATGGAATAGCACAATTATTTTCTTTTGCTAATTTATAACCTTTTCTAATTAATGGTTTGGGCACATATGGTCTAGCAGCATCATGAATAGCTACTAATCCATCGTTAGGTAAAGCTGCAAGAGCATTTTTTACACTATCGAAACGCTCATTACCACCTATTACAGTTTTTATACCATTATATTCGGGATAATTAAACCATAATACCATATATAATCCTTTATGCCTGCTATTAATCACCAAAATAATATTAGAAATAGGAACAATTCCAACAAAAGATTCTAAACTATAGCAAACAATAAATTTACCATTAATAGACATTAATGGTTTTGGAACTTTACTATGCATGCGTCTGCTTTGGCCTCCAGCTAAAATAATTGCATATTTATTATTATCCATTTGCCGATAATTAATCAATGATTAACATTGCATCCCCATAAACATAAAAACGATATTTTTCTTTCACAGCTAATTCATAAGCAGACATTAAAAGATCGTAACCTGCGAATGTAGCTGCAGACATCAAAGCTACACTATAAGGCAAATTAAAATTGGTCAAAAGTGCATTAGCTACATGAAAATCATAAGGAGGATAAATAAATACAGAAGTCCACCTATGAGCAGGCATCAAATATCCATCGATATAATGAGATGATTCTATAGCTTTCATCACAGAATTACCAACTGCACAAATCTTTTTTTGATTTTTTTTAGCTTCATTAACTATCTGACAGGCTTCTTCATCAATAATAAACTCTTCTGCATCGAATTTATGCTTAGATAAATTCTGAACATCTATTTTTCGTAAATCTCCTAGTCTAATATGTTCAGTAATTTCAGAAAAATTGATACCATGCACTTTCATTCTTTTCATTAATAATTCTGTGAAATGTAATCCTGCGAAAGGTGGTAAAACCGAACCTTCTACTTTAGCATAAACAGTTTGAAAATATTCATTATCAATAGGTTCAGTAGAGCGATCTAAAAGTACAGGTACTGCTAATTCACCCAAGCTTTTTAGCAATGTTAAAAATTTATCATGTGGCATCTCTGTGAGAAAGCGAATAGTACGCCCACGAGAAGTAGTATTATCTACTACCTCTGCAACTAATTCACCATTATCTCCAAAATATAATTTATTACCAATACGAATTTTTCTCGCTGGCTCCACAGTAACATCCCACAATTTGAGATCTTCATTTAGCTCCCTTAAAAGTATCACTTCTATTTGAGCTCCAGTACGTTCTTTTATGGCTATTAATCTTGCTGGAATCACTTTAGTATTATTAATGATCATCACATCTCCTTCATCAAAATAATCTATAATATTTTTAAAAATTTTATGTTCAATTTCACCTGTTTTTTTATGTATTACCATTAGCCGACACTCATCTCTCTCCTCCATAGGATATCTAGCTATCAACTCATCAGGTAGATCAAAATAAAAATGCATCAATTTTTTAGGTTCCATAAATTTATTTTTTTTAATAGGATATTAATATACGTAAAATAATTGTTTTTGTTACATTATTTAAAATAATATTAAAAAGAGTATATTTTTAAAATAATTAAAGAATATTCTTTATTATTTTTAATGCCCGGAACAGGACTCGAACCTGCACACCTATGACAGTACTAGTCCCTGAAACTAGCGCGTCTACCAATTCCGCCATCCGGGCATAAAAAAAATGCCCAGGACAAGACTCGAACTTGCACACCCTTGCGGGCACTACCCCCTCAAAGTAGCGCGTCTACCAATTCCGCCACCTGGGCAATTTTTTGCAAAATTAAATATTTTTTTTGTCAATAAAAAATTTAATTTTTTATTAATCAATTTTATTATTTTTGCAAAAATTTAATATTAAATATGAATAATGCTATAGAAGTTTCTAACATTACAAAAAAATATAGAGAGCATACTGCTCTAGATAATGTGAGTTTCTCTGTACCTAATGGCAGTATTTTTGGTATCTTAGGACCTAATGGTGCTGGTAAAACCACACTATTACGAATAATTAATAACATAATACCACCAGATAGTGGAGAAATATTACTCTATGATGAGCCACTTAGTGACAAACATATGGAAGAGATTGGTTATCTACCTGAAGAGCGTGGTTTATACAAGAAAATGTCTGTTGGTGATCAAGTTTTATATCTTTCACAACTAAAGGGACTTTCGCAGAAAGAAGCTAGAGAAAAGATAAACTATTGGTTTGATAAATTAGATATAAAATCTTGGTTAGGCAGGAAAGTAGAAGAATTATCAAAAGGAATGCAACAAAAAGTACAATTCATTATTACAGTTTTGCATTCTCCTAAATTACTTATCTTTGATGAACCATTTAGCGGCTTTGATCCTATCAATACAGACATTCTAAAAAACGAAATTTTAGAATTAAAAGATAAAGGTGCTACAGTACTTTTATCTACTCATAATATGGAATCTGTAGAAGAGCTTTGCGATCAAATAGTTTTAGTGGATAAATCTAAATTGTTACTATATGGCGATGTAGATGATATTAAAAAGAAATTTAGTAAAAATTATTTTGAAATTAGCTTTGCTGATCCTATTGATGATGAAAAAATCTTAAATTGGCAAAATAGCCACTCTCAATTTGTAATCAGCAAAAATGAAAAAAATCATAATACAATTTCAATATCAGCAGATATACCAATAAAATCTAGCGAATTATTACCATTGATTTTACAATTAGGAGAAATTATTACTTACAGAGAACAGTTACCAAGCATGCATGATATATTTGTTTCTGTAGTGCAACAAAAAGAAGTTAATAATTATGAAAAACAAATTACCAATAATAATTAAAAGAGAATATCTAAATATTGTAAAAAAAACTAGTTTTATAGTAGTTACTCTGCTAGGACCTATAATTTTAGCAAGTATTTTTATAATACCTATTTATATTTCACACATTAATGAAGAACAAATATCAATAGGAGTGGTAGATGAGACAGGTTTCATCTATAAAGGATTACAAAGTAATGCTACTGCTAAATATACCTTACTTTATTTACCTGTAGACAGTGCAAAAAAATTGCTAGATAAGGAAGACTATGATGCCATTCTATATATACCTAGTTCATTTATTAACTCTCCAGAGACACCACGTATATGGTCAAAAAATACAGTTAGTCAAAATGTAATGAATAATATAGAGTCTGCCCTAAAAAGTGAACTAGAAAAACATCGACTAGCAATATATGGCATTAATAATAAAATTTTAGAAGAAATAAATGCAGATGTTAGAGTGAATAATTATACTTATAAAGGTGGTGTAGAAAAAGCTGCTTCTAGTACTGTAGCTACTATATCAGGCTTTTTAATGGCAATAATAATATATTTCTTCGTTTTTATGTATGGGTCTATGGTCCTGCGATCTGTAATGGAAGAGAAACTTAATAGAATTGTAGAAGTAATTATTAGCTCAGTGAAATCTATACATTTACTTATTGGGAAAATTGTTGCTGTTTTATTAGTAGGTCTCACACAATTTCTTACTTGGATAATATTAACATTATTAATAATCATAGGCGTACAACAAGCTTTTCCTGATTTATTCAAATACACAGAACCAGAAGCTATAAGTATTCAAACCAAAGGACTTAATCCCGCAGAAGCACAACAATTAGCCAATGCTGCTAAACTACAAGAAAGCCCTACTAATAATGCTTTAATAGCATTGTCTAATATTAATATTCCTATGTATATTTTACTGTTTTTATTTTATTTCGTTTTTGGCTACTTAATCTATTCTACTTTATTTGCCGCCATCGGTGCAGCAGTTGATAATCAAGACGATACTAATCAATTTATGCTACCAATCACTATACCTTTAATTTTGGCAATTATTAGTTTACAACCTATTTTTAATAATCCTACTGGTGGTGTATCAATATTTTTCAGTCTGTTCCCATTCACTTCTCCAGTAGTAATGATGGGGCTGATACCATTTAATCCTCCTTTATGGTTATTAATAACTTCAATGATTATACTTGTTCTCACTTTTGTTTTATCAGCATATATTTCAGCAAAAATTTATAGAATTGGCATTCTAACTTATGGTAAAAGACCATCATATAAAGAGTTATGGACTTGGATTAAAAGATATTAATTAATAAAACATTGTTTTTAATAAATTATTTGTTGAAAATTAATATTGTTATTATTAATATCGAATTCTATATATTTAAGAGGTAAGATGTTGTTTTTACTATTAAGATTTTTTAAATTATTAATCAGCTGAGTATAATTGGAGGATTGTTTGTTTGATATTTTTTTAGATATTATAACTGGTTGAATATCACTTATTCTATTTGGAATATAGTATTGCTCTATCCAATCTATATATCTCTGAATTTGAAAAATAATATCTGGTGTAGCACATACAGATTTTAATTCTATAGGTTCAATTATTCTTTCATCTTCTTTTATTAAAGATAGCATTATATCTATTTTTTGCATTCCTACACCACAATATACTTCATTTCCAATCCATTCGATATCATAATTATTAACTAATAAATTATCTAAATTATTATGTGTTTTTATACCTATATTTTGCACTATATATGCCTGAAGGTGAGGTTCAAAAGATTTGCCCTGACTAAATTTATTAATTAATCTTGGTAAAATATTTACATTTTCTTTTCTACCAGTATAATTATATTTTGCATTATCTGCAATTATTTCTTGTTTATCAGTATCAAAAGTTAAACTATTGCAATTTAATGTTTTGCTATTATTTTTATCTTTTATTAATTTAATCAGCCTTTCACTTTCATATATTGTAATCATAGTATTGCCTCTATTAGCACGTAATTTTCTATAAATTAAACTCCAAAGCATTTGATTAGGTGATNNGGTGATTGTATATATTTTATTTCATCTAAAGCTTCCCATTCTGTCACACCTATAGGATATACTTTGTATGGTTCTATCATAGTTCTAAAAGTTAGAGATTTGTTTAATTGTTGTTTTAAAAATTGATTTTTATCATTATTATCAAGAAATGAATGATTATCTTTTGCTTTAAAAATACCATAAAATTTACCTTCATAAACTTTTTTAGCTCTATTTTGTTGTAAATAAAAAATTATATAATCGCCCTTTCTTATCCTCTGAGAATCTGAAATCATACTAACTAAGTTATTTTCTATAGCATA